>NZ_VFMM01000001.1:3376270-3701693 GCF_006715085.1 Kribbella jejuensis
ATGCCAGCCCAGCGTGTCCGCGCCCGCGTCCAGGCCCTGCTCGGTCAGCCGTTTACGCAGCTCGAGCACCACCTCGACCGCCGCGGCCGGCGTCGCCTGGGGCGAGGTCTTCGGCCGCCGCGACCGCGGCTCGAACGCCGCCTCCCCCTCCAGGCGCCACCGCGCCAGCAACTCATACACCCACGACCGCGCCACACCGTACTGCGCGACCACCTCAGCCACCGGCCGCTTCTCCACCACCACAGCCGTGATCACCAACCGGGCCTTCGACATGTCCGAACACCAACACCCCGTCCGGCATCACCTGAGACACCAGTCCGGTATGTCGTGAGACACCCGTCCGGGATGTGTTGAACCACAACACCACGCCCTCCGCTCTGTGATGTCTCAGGACATCCCGGACAGGTGAACCCACGTTTCGTGGGTTCACCTGTTTTGTTTGGGGGTGGGTCCGGGTGGTCTGCCGGTGGGCTGGTAGTCCTTGGTGGGGTCGAGGACCAGTTCGCGGAGGAGTTCGCCGGTGGCGGCGTCGACGACTCTGATGTGCAGGTCGTGGACGAGGAGCAGGACGTGGGTTCGGGCGTGGGTTCGTCCGATGCCGATGTGGTGGAGTCGGCCGTTGACCCTGAGCGTGACGACGCCGGTGTCGTCGATGCGGTCGGTGCGGACCCGGTGGTGGACCTCGCCGGCCCGGTCGTGGCTGGGGGTGGCTTTCGGGCGGGCGGTGTAGACGGTCGCGGGGGTGGCTCGGTGCGGCAGGGAGCGGTGCGGGCGGCGGTGGTTGTATTCGTCGGCGAAGACGTCGAGCAGGACCTGGAGCTCAGCAATCGTGACCGGCTGGACCGGCTGGGCGCGCAGCCACTTCTTCAGGGTTTGCTGGAACCGCTCCACCTTGCCGCAGGTGGTCGGGTGGTTCGGGCGGGAGTTCTTCTGGGTGATGTTGAGGCGGCGTAGTTCGGTCTCCAGGCCGTTGCGGCCGCCCTTTCCGCCCGACAGCCGGGTGGTGTAGACCATCCCGTTGTCGGTCAACGTCGAGGCCGGGATGCCGTGTTCTGCAACGGTTTCGCGGAACGTGGTGGTCACGATCGGCCCGGTGATCCGGGGGTGCGCGGTCACGCTCAACGCGTAGCGCGAGTGATCGTCGAGCCAGGTGATCACTTCGACGTCTCTGCCGGGTGACCCGTCGAGGCGGGTGAGGCGGTAGTGGGTGAAGTCGGACTGCCAGCACTCGTTCGGCTGCTCAGCGGCGAACCGCAGGTACGACGCCCTGGGCCGCTTGCCCGGCTCCGGTGTCACGGCGCCGGCGCGGGTGAGGATCCGGTGGATCGTCGCCCGCGACAACCTGATCCCGTGATGGTGTTGCAGATGCCAGCCCAGCGTGTCCGCGCCCGCGTCCAGGCCCTGCTCGGTCAGCCGTTTACGCAGCTCGAGCACCACCTCGACCGCCGCGGCCGGCGTCGCCTGGGGCGAGGTCTTCGGCCGCCGCGACCGCGGCTCGAACGCCGCCTCCCCCTCCAGGCGCCACCGCGCCAGCAACTCATACACCCACGACCGCGCCACACCGTACTGCGCGACCACCTCAGCCACCGGCCGCTTCTCCACCACCACAGCCGTGATCACCAACCGGGCCTTCGACATGTCCGAACACCAACACCCCGTCCGGCATCACCTGAGACACCAGTCCGGTATGTCGTGAGACACCCGTCCGGGATGTGTTGAACCACAACACCACGCCCTCCGCTCTGTGATGTCTCAGGACATCCCGGACAGGTGAACCCACGTTTCGTGGGTTCACCTGTTTTGTTTGGGGGTGGGTCCGGGTGGTCTGCCGGTGGGCTGGTAGTCCTTGGTGGGGTCGAGGACCAGTTCGCGCAGGAGTTCGCCGGTGGCGGCGTCGACGACTCTGATGTGCAGGTCGTGGACGAGGAGCAGGACGTGGGTTCGGGCGTGGGTTCGCCCGATGCCGATGTGGTGGAGGCGGCCGTTGACGCGGAGGGTGACGACGCCGGTGTCGTCGATGCGGTCGGTGCGGACCCGGTGGTGGATCTCGCCGGCCCGGTCGTGGCTGGGGCCGGCTTTGGGGCGGGCGGTGTAGACGGTCGCGGGGGTGGCTCGGTGGGGCAGGGAGCGGTGCGGGCGGCGGTGGTTGTACTCGTCGGCGAAGACGTCGAGCAGGACCTGCAGTTCGGCGAGTGTGGTCGGCTGGACGGGTTGGGCGCGTAGCCACTTCTTCAGGGTCTGCTGGAACCGTTCCACCTTCCCGCAGGTGGTGGGGTGGTTCGGGCGGGAGTTCTTCTGGGTGATGTTGAGGCGGCGTAGTTCGGTCTCGAGGCCGTTGCGGCCGCCTCTCCCGCCGGACAATCGGGTGGTGTAGACCATTCCGTTGTCGGTCAACGTGGAGGCCGGGATCCCGTGCTGGGCAACGGTTTCGCGGAACGTGACGGTGACGATCGGGCCGGTGATCCGGGGGTGGGCGGTCACGTGTAGGGCGTAGCGGGCGTGGTCATCGAGCCAGGTGATGATCTCGGCGTCGGGCCCCGGGCGGCCGTCGGGGCGGGTGAGGCGGTAGTGGGTGAAGTCGGACTGCCAGCACTCGTTGGGCTGGTCGGCGGCGAACCGCAGGTACGACGATCTTGGCCGCTTGCCCGGATCCGGGGTGACGGCGCCGGCGCGGGTCAGGATCCGGTGGATCGTCGTCCGCGACACCGTGGTCCGGTGGTGGTGTTGCAGGTGCCAGCCGATCGTGTCTGCGCCGGCGTCCAGGCCGGCCTCGGCCAGCTGCTTGCGCAGCACCAGCTCGACCGTCGCCGGCGCAGTCGCCATCGGCGAGGTCTTCGGACGGCGCGACCGAGGCTCGAACGCCGCCTCGCCCTCGGCCAGGTACCTGGCCTTCAGCTTGTAGACCCAGGCCCGGTGCACGCCATACCGGGCGGCGACCTCAGCCGCGGACTGACCTTCCACGAACAACGCCGTGATGACCAACCGAGCCTTTGACATGCCCGAGCATCCAGCCACCACCGCTGTCGCCGATCACCCGAGACATGTGTCGCCTATGTCTTGAGACATCTGTCGCCTATGTCCTGAACCACAACACCACGCTTTCCGCTCAGGCTTCGGTTCGGGCGGTGAGGGTGGCTAGGTCTCGGGTGGCGAAGCGGAGGTGCTCCCATTCCTCTTCGAGGATTACGTGGAGGCAGGATCTGGTGGTCTCGGGGTTCGAGTCGCCGTGGGGGTTCTGGCGCGGGGTGTCGAGGTCGGCGGCTGTGACAGTGGCGAGGTAGTCGCGGACCATGGCTTGGTGGCCGGCCCGGACTTCGAGGACTTCGGCGTACGACGGTTGGCCTGTCCCGGGTTGGGACGGGTCGGTGCCGCCGGTGTGGGCCACGCCGTACGGGTGGAACGGCTGCTCGCGGTCGAGGATCGCCTTGGCGAACCAGATGTCGGTGGCGTGGATCAGGTGGCGCTGGGTCTGCGCCCACGACCACTCGCCGTCGACCGAGAGGTCGACGGTGCCTTCGGGCATGGTCGCGACCCGGTCGAGGGCGCTCGCCCAGGCCCGCTCGACGGCAGCCCAGGCGGCGCGTAGGCCCTCGGGATCCTCCGCGCGGCGGTCGGCGCGGCCGGGGAACTGACGGTCGAGCTCGGCCTGGACGTACGGCGCGACCTCGACGCCGTTGATCTTCAGGCTGGCCCCGGGCTCGGCGAGCCACGGTGCGTCGATGTCGGTGCCGTGGATGTCGACGCCACGCATCACCACGCCGCTCAGATCGCACTCGACGAACCGTGCGCCCTTCAGGTTCGCCTCGGTGAACTCCGCCGCTTGCAGCTCGTCGGACGGTCCGAACTTCGCCATGCCTGCTCCTCTGTTCGCTCCTCCGCCGAGCCTAGTAGTGACCTCCGACACAAAAGTCGTGCACAACCCGCCCGGGCCGTGGTGGGCTCGACGGATGGATGCGACGAGTGCAGCGAAACAGTTGGGCTTCGCGGAGCGGGACCGGCTGCGTTTCAAGGACTTGGGCAGCGGACCGGAGCTCCCCGAGGACGCGGAGGAGTTGATGGAGTACTGCGGGGTGGTGGCGGCTGATCGGCGCGAGATGCTGGCGGCGCGGCCTGATCCGGGCAAAGATCCGGAGTGGTGGGCGATCACGTCTGCGCTCGCTGCTGAGATCCAGCGCGACCTGGACCTCGCCATACCGCCAACAGGCTTCAGTAGTTGGCCGACCGTGCCGCCGGACGCGTCGCCGGTGGGGATGTTCGCTGCTGCCTGGGCGTTGCTGGCCAGTCTGCCGCGGTTGCGTGAACTGCATGCGGAGCGCGGTGTGCCGGAGGCGGTGACCGTGGCGACTGTGTCTGCGCTGGGTGGAGTGATGGGGACGCATCGGCACATCCACGGACGTCCAGGTGTTGGGCTGATGCCGCTGTGGAGTCCACCGCTGCGTTTTCGGGGCGCGGACTTCGAGATCGGGCGGCATGCGTTCACCCGTACTCAGCTGGGGCTCGGCGACGGCGTGTCGGGCCATCTGCTGTCGATCCACATCCCGCCAACGGGACGGTTGGATGCGCAGGAGTCAGAGGAGTCTGTTGCTGCCGCGGTCGAGTACTTCGGGCGCTGGTACCCCGAGGAACCGCTGGCGGGGCTCGTCTGCCACTCCTGGCTGCTGGATCCACAACTGGCCGAGTACCTGAGTCCTGAGTCCAACATCGTTCGCTTCCAGCGCCGCTTCGCCCTCCTTCCGTATCTGCCTGGTGAAGACCCGACTGAGGGCGACCGCGAGTTGACGCGCCTCGGCTTGCATCTGCCCGAGCAGGACCTTGCCGACGTACCTCAAGAGACCACCCTGCAGCGTGCGTACGTCGCACACCTGAGGGCCGGACGCCATTGGCAACTACGGACAGGCATGCTGAAGCCATGGAGCTGACGATTCCCGTGGGGCAGGACACCATCTGGGCCGAACACCAGGCAGGAGGTGGGGCGGACGCACGGGCTGGTGTTGTTGTGTCCGGGCGTGCCCGGGTTTCCCTGGCCGGAGGAACCTGAGTTGGACGCGCGGTACGACGTGCTCGCGGCTGAGCGGGATGTGGAAGGGCTGGTGCAGTTCGGGCTGCGGGAGTGGGCTGCCGCGGGCTCTGACAATGCCGTGGTCGCCCAGCTGCGGGCCGCGGTGCCGGCGTGGTTCGACCAGGGCGAGTACCTGCAGCCGGATCCACCCGTTTACGACCGGCTGCAGGAGATCCAGGCGCCCGCTGTCGTCATGGTCGGCGACAAGGACCGGCCGATCCTCGCAGCGGTGGCCGGCGGCACGTCCGCCCGGATCCCCGACTGCGAGTTTGTCTGGATGCCAGGCGTCGACCACTTCCCCAGTCTTCGCGAACCGCAGCTGGTCACGGACACCATCCTGCGGTTCGCGGGTAACTACGCCGGGTAGGACAGGTGCTGGTGGATCAGTCTCCAGCCGGCGGCGGTTTTGCGGAAGACCCGGGTGGCGCGGGAAGTTGTCTCGGTGCCGTCTGCGGTCACATGGTCGATCGACCAGGCGACGGCCAGGTCGCCGGCGGATTCGACTGTCGGGTTCGGGACCGTGAAGTCGATCTCGGACGCGGAGCCGAGGCCCGCGGCGCAGACCTCGCGGACGGCTGACTTGCCGTTGTAGTTGCCGTCGATCTCGTAGGACACGACGTTCTCGGCGACCGGCACCATCAGCGCGTCGAGGTCGCCGGTCGCGGTGTCCGCGCCCCAGCGGTCGAGAATCGCGGTGATCGCGGGGGCCGCCGGCTCGTCGTCGTGCGGGAACGAGTGGTGTTCGTGGGTGACCGTCCACCGATTGCCGAGCTTGCGGAGTCCGATCGTGAGGCGCAGGAGGCGCTGCGGATCGTCGTCGGCGTTGCGGCAGTGCAGGAGGGCGAACGCGAACGCGACGTCCACGCCCGCGGTCACCTCGAGCGACTCCAGTTCGAACGAGCCACCCGACTGTTGCCACTTGAAGAAGCCCGGCCAGGTCGCGGTGTAGGCCTCCAGCCCGCGCACACCCTCGTACGGCGGCGGCACGTCGAACATCACGATGTCCGGTGAGTGATCCGCCAGCACCGTGTCCAGGTCGCCCGCGTGGACGGCCGTGACCCAGTTCTCGATCAGGGCGCGGATCTGCTGCTCGTCAGTCATGTCTCTCCTCGGGAAGGTTGCTTCACCCCCTACAACCCGGGACAGCAAGCAAACTCATCGCGGCAGCTCCGCCGGCAGCCCGTACGCCGGGAAGTCCGCCTCGAGGTACGACACCACCTCCACGATCTCGGTCCCGCGCACTACCACGACGTCGAGGCCACCAGGCACGTACCGGTCGCCTTCGAGCAGGTACGTCCCGAACGCGAGCTGACCGTTCGCGCGCGCCGGCAGGAACCGCCATTGCGAACGCAGCGGTCCGTCGAGCAGGAACGTACGGATCGCGTCCCGCCCCTCGAACCAGTCCGGCAGCGGCGGCATCGAGTACTTCGCGTCCGCGGCCAGCATCGCCACGATCGCCTCGACGTCACGGGCCTCCCACGCGGCCATGTACCGCCGTACGAGGTCACGCTCGCCTGACTCACCAAGCGCGCGCAGGGCCTTCTGCTGACTCGGTACGGCGCTCACCACCGACCGTGCGCGCTGCAGGGCGCTGTTGACGGCAGCTACTGACGTCTCCAGTTGCTCCGCGACCTCACGCGCGCTGAACGCGAGTACGTCCCGCAGTAGAAGTACTGCGCGTTGCAGAGCGGACAGGTGCTGCAGAGAAGCGACAAAGGCAAGCTCTACCGACTCAAGCGCCAACAGCTCCCCCTCGGGTGTCAACGACGACGTCCACGCCAGCCTGCTGTCCGGGTACGGCTCAAGCTCCTCAGCCGAGCGGCGTCCGCGCCGTTCGATCAGCGTGAGGCACCTGTTCGTGGCGATCTTGTAGAGCCACGGGCGGATCGACCCGCGGTCCTCGTACCCGCTGAGACCGCTCCACGCGCGCAGCAGCGTTTCCTGTACCGCGTCCTCGGCGTCGGCATTCGAACCGAGCATGCGGTAGCAGTGCGCGTGGAGCTCGCCACGCCATGGCTCGATCAGCTGTCCGAAGGCGTGCTCGTCACCTGCGCGTGCAGCGTCAAGCAGGTCAGTCATCTCAGGCACGGTAACGAGTGGTTGGTCCAGCGATCCAGTAGTGCCGCAGCACGACCGCTGTCGACCGCCTCCTGGCACCGCGCGAAGCAGTCCGCCAGCTGGTCCAGCCCGGACTCCAGTGAGAAGGTCGTGAGTGCGGCTGCAGCGTTGAGCAGTACGACGTCGCGCACCGGTCCGCGTTCTCCGTCGACCAGCCCGCGCAGGAGCCGTGCGTTGAAGGCTGCGTCGCCTCCGCGGAGCTCGGCGAGCGAGGACGGGCGTAGACCGAGGGAGCGCGGGTCGAACAGCACCTCGGAGGCAGAGCCGTCGTGTACCACCCAGACACGCGAGTAGCCGGTTGTGGTGAGCTTGTCGAGTCCGTCGTCGCCTCTCGCGACCAGTGCCGAACGCCCTTGTTTTGCGAGGGCTTCGGCGAGCACGGGGAGCATGCCGGCGTTGGCTACCCCTACGAGCTGGTGCTGAGGGTCTGCCGGATTCAGCAGTGGTGCGAGGACGTTGAAGGCGGTCGGGACCGCGAGCTCACGTCGTACGACTGCAACTTGGCGGAGAGCGGGGTTGAAGCGCGGGGCGAACAGGTAGGTCAGCCCGATGTCGGCCGCGGTCTGTGCCGCCTCGGCCGGGGACAGGTCGAGTGAGACGCCCAGGTACTCGACCAGGTCACTGGAACCAGCGGCTGATGAGGACGCGGCGCGGCCACCGTGCTTCACGACGGTGACACCTGTGGCGGCGACGACCACCGCGGCCATCGTAGAGATGTTCGCGGCACCGGTACGGTCACCGCCGGTGCCGACGATGTCCACGAACGGTCCACGGATTCGCACTGGCGTTGCGTGCGAGCGCAGTACCGTTGCCAGGCCGTTGAGCTCGTCCGCGGTCTCGCCCTTGGCGCGCAGGGCGATCAGGAAGCCGGAGATCTGCGCCGGTGACGCCTCGCCCAGCACCAGTTGGTCCATGGCCCAGCCGGTGTCCGCCGACGACAGGTCGGAGCCGGCCAGGAGCGCGGAGATCAGACCGGACCACGTCCGGAGCGTTGTTGCCATCGGCATTCCTCAGGGTGCTGGGCCGCCCACGAGGAAGACATGACAACGGCCGCCTCGCAGGAGACGGCCGGGTGGGTACGCGCGGTTCAGGCCGTCAGTCGACGGCCCACCACATACCAGCGCGCAGGAACATGCTCCGACCTTACCCCCTGTGCCCGCGGTCCGGACGGCTGTCACATCATGGTGGGCCGGTTCGTCAGGGGTCTGAGGAGGGTAGTCGTGGACGAGCATGAGCAGTTGGCGCGGCGGTTCGAGGAGAACCGTGGGCATCTGCGTGCGGTCGCCTACCGGATGCTCGGGTCCGTGGCGGAGGCCGAGGACGCCGTGCAGGAGGCCTGGCTGCGGTTGAGCCGTACGGACGTGAGCGACGTCGGCAACCTGGGTGGCTGGCTGACCACCGTGGTGTCGCGGGTGTGTCTGGATATGCTGCGCAGTCGCAAGTCGCGGCGGGAGGACACGCTGGACACGTACGTCCCGGATCCGGTTCTCGGTGAGTTGGGGCCGGAGGACGAGGCGGTCCGGGCGGACGCGATCGGGCTGGCGTTGCTCGTCGTACTCGAGACGTTGTCGCCGGCCGAGCGGCTGGCGTTCGTGCTGCACGACATGTTCGGGGTCGGGTTCGACGAGATCGCGACGATTGTGGACAAGTCGCCGGCCGCGACCCGTCAGCTGGCGAGCCGGGCGCGGCGGCGGGTGCAGGGTGCGCCGACGAGTGACGGGGATGTGAGTCGCCAGCGGGTGATCGTCGAGGCGTTCATGGCGGCGTCACGGGGCGGGGACTTCGAGGCGTTGCTGTCGCTGCTGGATCCGGAGGTGTTGCTGCGAGCGGACGCGGGTGCTGCCAGTGCGCAGTACGCCGGGCCGGCGGTCTCGAAGCTGGTGCGCGGGGCCAAGGCGGTTGTGGAGCAGGCGCTCATGTTCGGACGGATGGCGCCGTACCTGCAGGTGGCGACGGTCAACGGGATGCCCGGGCTGATCACGGTCGTGAACGGGCGGCTGATGGGTGTACTGGCGTTCACGGTGACGGACGGCCTCATCACCGAGCTGGACATCCTGGCCGATGTGGAACGGCTGGAGGTTGTCCCACTGCCAGCTTGAGCAGGCGGTGGGCCTGGGCTTCGGCGGTGCCTGGTGGGTTGCGGTCTGCGCTCGGGCCGCCGGGGCCGATCAGGGTGAGCCAGAAGCCGGCCCAGAGGAGTCTCGCGGCTCGGAAGCGGTCTTCGTTCGTCTGGAAGCGGGTTGTCAGCGGGGTGGGGTCTGTGGTGCGCCAGGAGAGGTGTTCGACGAGGTTGGCCAGCTCTACGGTGCGGTCGCCGTGGCCGGCGTCTTCGAAGTCGATGATGCGGATGCGGCTGCCGTCCCAGAGGTAGTTGGTGAGGTTGGGATCGCCGTGGGCTACCACTGGGTCTGGTGTGTCGGTGAGGTCTGTCGGTTCGTTCTCCAGCCAGGTGGTGGCGGCTCGGCCGATCACACCTTCTGTTGTGCGGAGCGCGGTGAGCCCCTTCCGGGTACGACGTACGAGCGCGAGCAGATCGATCGGTTCCAGGGCGACGGACGTGATCGACCAGAGCCTCTCGAGTGCATCGCCCAGTGCTGTCAGTTGAGTGGAGTTGACGGGCGCCGCGAGGGGGCTGCCTGGGATTCGGGTCATGCGGAGCCACGGGGACGGCCTGGTGGAAGACGCGAGTGGGGCCGGGGTCAGGTCTGGGGTCGCGTGGGTGAGGAGGGTTAGGGCGGCTAGTTCTCGGGCGGGTTCTTGGCGGGACCAGCTGGTGTAGTGCTTGGTGGCGGTTGACTCGGTGAGGGTCAGGTTGTGCGTCATCACAGGAAAGTTTGCCGGGGCGTGTCTATTCCGGGGCGCTTCCTTCGACGTATGGGCAGGAGCTGATGCGGCGAGGGAGTGGATCGGATGTCTACGCAGGTTGTGGTGGCGGGTGCTCGGGACGTGGTGGCGGGGCTGTTGGGGGCGGGGTTCAACGGGGCCGTGCACCTGCCGGGTGACGTGGAGTACGACGAGCAGCGGCGGTCGGTGATTCCGTCGGTGGATTCGCGGCCGCTCGTCATCGCCGAGGCCTCCACGCGGACCGACGTACAGGCGGCGGTGCGGACGGCGAAGGAGTACGGCGTACCGATCGCGGTGCAGGCGACCGGGCACGGGACCCGGGTACCGGCTGATGGCGGGATTCTCGTGAAGACCACGGCGATGACGACCGTGCTGATCGACCCGGAGCGCCGGATCGCGAAGGTGGCGCCGGGTGCGCGCTGGGGTGCGGTGCTGGATGCGGCCCGGCAGTTCGGGCTGGCGCCGCTGTCCGGTTCGCACCGCGACGTCGGCGTCACCGGGTACACGCTCGGCGGCGGTGTCGGCTGGCTGGCCCGCAAGTACGGGTTCGCGGCCGACAGCGTGATCCGCGCCGAGGTCGTCACCGCGGACGGCCGATGCGTCAGCGCGAGCGCCGAACAGCACCCGGACCTGTTCTGGGCGATCCGCGGCGGCACCGGCAACTTCGGTATCGTCACGTCGCTGGAGTTCCGGCTGTACCCGGTCCGCCAGGTGCACGCCGGCATCGTGTACTACGGCATCGACCGTGCCGCCGCGATCCTGCGCCGGTACCGCGACTGGACGGCGACGATCCCGAACGACCTGAGCACCGCGGTCGTCCTGACCCGCGTCCCCGGCACCGAGCAGCGCGCCGTCGCGATCAAGGTCCTGTACGCCGGACCCGCGGAGCTCGCCGAACACCTGCTGAAGCCGCTCTTCGCGACGGCCGGTCCGCGGCTGGCGGGTGAGCTGACAACGATCGAGTACGCCGATGCCGCGCTGGGCGGCACGCCCGCGCGGCACCTGGACTTCCTGGACACGCTGACCGACGAGGTCATCGACGTCGTCACCGAACTCGAGGACGCGACGGTCGAGGTACGGCACTGGGGCGGCGCGATGGCGCACCCGGGTCCCGGCGCCGGACCGGTCGGGCACCGCGAGGCGTCGTACTCGCTGATCATCGACCGCGAGGTCGCCGGGCTACCGAACTCGGGCCGCACGTTCGTCAACTTCCTCGGCGACCCGGGTCGGGCGGACACCGCGTATGCGGCCGCGGACCTGCAGCGCCTCCGTGAGGTGAAGCGGGCCTACGACCCGACGAACTTCTTCCACCTGAACGCCAACATCCAGCCGTGAGAAAGCAGCCCAAGTCCCCGCCTTGGGCTGCTTATGCGACGGATCTTCTGCGAAGGATCAGACCGTGCCGGAGTTGCCGTACACGGACACGTGCACGTGGTCCATGTGGTTGGCGGTCGCGCTGCCACGGTCCGGCATCGCCCGCCAGCCTTCGCTGCTGCGCTGCACCGTCCAGATGTGCTGTTCCCAGATCAGTTGGCTGACGCCGAGCTTCTTGTAATTCGCCTTCAGCCAGTCGGCGATCGCCTGGCCTTCCGACGCGCTGTTGATCATGATGTCGATCGCGTGCCCGGTCGCGTGCTCGGAGCCGGTGTCGCCGGCCCGCAGACCGCCGTACGACGTGATGTCGGGATACATGGCACAGATCGCCCGGTGCACGCGGATCGCATCGGGGGTCAGTCCCTGTTCCATCCCGGACCCGGACTTGCACGCAGCCTGCGAGAACGAGCCGACGACGTCGGCGACCGGCTTCGTCGCGGACAGGTACTGCGCCTTGACCCAGCGGGACTTGCCGTCGGTGACGACCTCGGCGTACAGGCCGTCGACCTTGCCGGTGACTGAGACCTTGGTGCCCTTCGGGATCACGTCGAGCAGGATGCCGGTGAGCGGCAGCGACCACAGGTTCACGTCGGTGGTCGTGTACTTCGTGCCGGTGATCTTCGGCGCCGCGGCCTGCAGGTCCTGAGCGGCCCGGGTCTTCGCGGACGTCGGCTTCGGGATCGGCGCCTGCTTCTTCAGGTGCTTGGCCGACGGCGAGGCGGTCGGCTTCGGCGAGGCGCTCGGCGTCGCGGTGGTCGGGTTGATCGGCGGACGCAGGGCGTCCCGGCTGATCGTGGTGTCGCGCGACAGCTGCAGGGACGAGCTGGCGATCGACGGGTCGAGCTGGACGTGCTGGCTGGGGAAGGCGGCGGCCGAACCAGTGGCGACCATCGCGACTGCTGCCCCGGGGATCGCAACCTTGGCGATACCAGGCTGCAGAACCTTCGAACGCGACTGCCGGTGCCGCGCCTGCCTATGTCGACCTGACACTTGTTGACCCAATCTGCCGAGACCAAAACGTTATCGACCGGAGGAGTCAAGCACACTTCGCCGCGCCGGTTCGAATCGGCCTGCAGTCTTAACGCATTGCGAACATCCACAGGCGGCCGCACGCCGTGATCTGCCCGCTATCCGGAAGTAACCGTTCCGAGATCAAACGCTTGGTGGGCAGAGCACGGCCGTGACCACCGCCGTCAGGTGATCGCCGTACCGCTCGGGGGTCCAGCCGCGATGCAGCACGAGCAGCTCGTAGAGCTCGACGGAGATGTAGGTCCACAGCATGTCGACGACCTCGTCGAGCGTGAGGTCCGGGCGCAGGTCCCCGGTGGCGAGCAGGTGTTTCGCCATGATGGTCATCCCGGTCTGCCGCTCGTCGAGAACGGCCTGCCAGGTCGCGGCGAGCGTTTCGTCGCTGTGCCGGCCGTCGCGGATCAGGATCTGGACCCGGGCCGACCGGCGCTGCCGCTCGACGAGCCCGTCGACATACATCCGGACCTTGCGGCGGATGTCGGGCTCGCGCCGGATCGCGAGGATCTCCGGGCGCTCCGCCAGCGGGACCGGCTCATGGTCGCCGACGATGACGAAGTCGAAGACCGCCTTGGCGAGCGCCGCCTTGGTGCCGAAGCCCTTGTAGATGCTCTCCGCCGAGACGCCGGCGCGCTCGGCCACATCACTGATCGTGGTGGCCTGGAAGCCGTTCGCCTCGAACAGGTCCCGGGCGGCCGCCACGACGTCCCGCCGCCGTTGGCGGGCGCGCTCGCGCCGCCCGCTGGCGTCGTAATTCCTCTTGACTTCCGCCATTCCCGATCCCATGCTTTTGGTTACAGTTCCACTGTATCTAATTGTTTGGGGAGCACGATGAGCACCACAGCCGAGATGTCGGCCGCCGATGTCGCGGTCCGCAGCATCATGATCATGGCCGACGGGGAGCGGACGGACTTCGACGAGCTGATCCACCCGGAGGCGGTCAACCACGAGGGCCGGATCGAGCCGCCTGCCAGCCGCGCGCCGGGACCGGCCGGCTTCTACGCGACCGCGCTCTGGCTGCGCACGGCGTTCGCGGAGCTGGCCTACGAGGTTCACCACGTGGTTGCCGACGGCAACCTCGTGGCGGTGAACTCGACCATCAGCGGCCGGCACGTCGCGCCGTTCGTGGTGTACACCTCCGAAGGCGAGGTGGACACCGTGTTCCCGCCGACCGGGAAGACGTTCGCGAGCACCCAGTCGCACTGGTTCCGGCTCCAGGACGGCAAGGTGCTGGAGCATTGGGCCAACCGTGACGACATGGGCCAGTCCAAGCAGCTCGGCTGGATCCCGCCGACGCCGGCGTACCTGTTCCGGATGGCACGCGCCAAGTCACGCGCGAAGCGGGCTGCCAAGTGATCCGGACCTCCAGCACTCACCAAAGGGGGGATTCGGACGGGTGACGGCGGCTGATCGAATGGGGGGAGCCGCCGATGCCGTCGGTTGGTGAGTGCTGGAGGTCCTTACTGCATTTCCGGTCAGATGACCGTTCCGCGGAGCTCGACCCGGTCGCCGACGGCGGCCGATACCCGCCCGGCCAATTCCTGCGCGTGCTCGTCGTCGCGGGCGTCGACCAGATAGAAGCCGGCGAGCTGCTCCTTCGCCTCCCCGAACGGCCCGTCGGTGACCACCTGCTGACCGTCCCGGATCTGCACGATCCGGCCTTCGTCCGGCGGTCGCAGCCCTTCCGAGCTGACCAGTTCCCCGGATTCGGAGAGCTCCTGCTCGAGCCGGATCAACCGCGCGAGCGCGGCATCGTCCTCAGCGGTCCACAGCCGGTCGACGCTCCGGAAGATCATCACGACGTACTTCATGGCCTCACGGTAACCAGCCGAACCGACAGAACCCCGCGGATATCCGCGGGGTTGTGTCGGTTCTGCCGGGTTTCTCGGGTTAATACCAGACTTTTCGCCCGCCGACCGCGCGGCCGGTGGCGCCGAGGATCCAGAACACAGCTCCGACGAGGAGCAGGATGATGCCGATGGTCCACAGGATCGATACGTTCAGCACGAACCCGAGGATCAACAGGATCAGGCCTAGGATCAGCATGAGACCTCCTTCAGCTGGGCCGCCTGGCGGCGACTACGGCCTTCATGTGCCCACTCTTTCCACGCTGAATCTCCAACGGGCGTTTGACGAAAAGGCAGCCCGCGAGGCCGATCACGATGAATGACCAGACGGTCACAAAAGCGATCCGGTAGCCGTGGGTCAGGGCGACCGGAGTCCTCCCTGAAGTGCTCGCCGCAGCCACGGCGGCGACCACTGCGATGCCGACGGCGCCGCCGATCTGGAAGCTGGCGTTCTGCAGACCGGACGCGACACCCGCGTCCTCGCCCGCCACCTCGCTCAGCGACGCGATCGAGCCGGCTACCGTACCGGCGCCCAGTCCCGCGCCGAAGATCGTCAGGCCCCAGAACGCGAGCTCGAAGTATCCCGACGTCACGGTCAGCCGGGTCATCAGCGTCGTACCGGCTCCTGCGACCAGGAGCGATACGAAGGCGACTGCCCGCGGTCCCACGCGAGTGACCAGGTGCTGGCCGATCATGGAACCGCCGACGGCAGCTGCAGCGAGTACCGCGGACATGAGTCCGTAGCGGACCGCTGATGCGCCAAGAGCGAGCTGTGCGTACTGCGTGTACACGAAGTTGAGGCCGAACGCGGCCAAGCCCCAGCCGATCGTGATGAGGTTCCCCCCGACGAGTGCGCGCGAGCGGAAGAGCCGTAGCGGTACGAGCGGTGCTGCCGAACGCTGCTCCACCACGACGAACACTGCGAACAAAACGGCCGACATCAGCAACCAGAGGACAGTTCGCACCACAGAACTGGACGGTGCCTGGATCACGGCGTACACCAGCGCGATGAGCGCAGCTGTGACGGTTGCTGCGCCCGCCACGTCGAAGCCACGGCGGCCGGGGCCACGGCTGTCCAGCAGTAGTAGGGGCGCCAGTACGGCGACCACTACGCACGCCGGCACGTTGATGAAGAAGATCCACTGCCAGCCGAGTCCATCCGTCACAGGGCCTCCGATGAGGGACCCCGCCGTACCGCCGACGCCGCTGGTCGCTCCCCAGATCCCCAGCGCCTTGTTGCGGTCAGGGCCGGACGGGAACGTGGTCATCACGATCGACAACGCACTAGGAGCCAGTACCGCGGCCGCAATGCCCTGCAAGCCACGGGCGAACACCAGGGCGTCACCGCTCCACGCGAACCCGCAGAGCAGGGACGAGCCGGCGAACAGCAGCAGTCCCGCGATGAACACGCGCCGACGTCCCAGCAGGTCGGAGATCCGCCCGCCGAGCAGCAGCAGGCCGCCGAACATCAGGGCGTAACCGCTCGGCACCCACTGCACGCCACCGATCGAGAAGGTCAGCTCCCGCTCGATCGACGGGATCGCGACCAGCACGATCGACGCGTCGAGGATGATCATGAACCCGGTCAGGCACAGCAAGGCCAGTGCGAGCCAGCGCTTCGATTCGGTCACCATCAGCCATCTCCAGTACGGCGGGACGCCCCGGCTGAGCGTCACTCGTGGGATACGTCGGCGCCGACCTGCTGTACTTCGACATACGGAGACATACGGAGACATACGAAGACGTGTGGAGACATGCTCGAACTGTCGAAGTACGGCCTGCCTGCTTCGACGTACCTGTTGACTGGAGGTCACCGCGGCCTCCGCTGGGACAGGATGGTGCCTGTGAAGTACATGCTGCTGATCTACAGCAACGCCGAGAGCTGGGAAGGCCTGTCCGCCGAGCAGCGTGAGGGCCTTGTGCGCGCGCACGAGTCGATCTCACAAGAGCTGGCCGAGCAGGGTCTGCTGGTCAGCGCGGCCGGCCTGGCTGACCCGATCACGACCCGGACCGTGCGGGTGGTCGACGACACCGCCACGACGACGGACGGGCCGTACGCGGAGGCCAAGGAGCACCTGGCGGGCTTCTACCTCGTAGAGTGCGACGACATCGACCAGGCGATCGGATACGCGGCCCGGCTGCCCGACGCCGAGTACGTGGCCGTCGAGGTGCGGCCGGTGATGGACATGTCCGGGCTGGAAATGTGAGGGCCGGAAATGTGAGCAGCTTCGACCTCCTGCTGCGTGAGCAGGCGCCGCAGGTGCTGAGTGCGCTCGTCAGGCACTACGGCCACTTCGACCTGGCCGAGGAGGCGGTGCAGGAGGCCCTGCTCGCGGCCGCGCAGCAGTGGCCGGAGGAAGGCGTACCGGACAACCCGCGCGGCTGGCTGATCCGGGTCGGCTCGCGGCGGCTCACCGACCTGCTCCGGAGCGAGTCGGCGCGCCGGCGGCGTGAGGAGAACGCCGCACAGCTCGCCGCGCCGGAGGAATTCGTTGCCGCAGGCCCCGAGATCGACGATCCGGGCGGACGGGACGACACCCTGACGTTGTTGTTCCTCTGCTGCCATCCGGCGCTGTCGCCGGCGTCGCAGATCGCGCTGACGCTGCGGGCGGTCGGCGGTCTCAGTACCGCGCAGATCGCGGCCGCGTTCCTGGTGCCGGAGTCCACCATGGCGCAGCGGATCAGCCGGGCGAAGCGGAGCATCAAGCAGGCCGGCAGTACGTTCGAGATGCCGCCCGAGGCGGAGCGGGACGAGCGCATGGGTGCCGTACTGCACGTGCTCTACCTGATCTTCAACGAGGGATACACGGCCTCGTCCGGTACGTCGCTGCACAGTGCGGAGCTCACGACGGAGGCGATCCGGCTCGTCCGCGGCGTACGGAAGCTACTGCCCGACGACGGTGAAGTAGCCGGGCTGCTGGCGTTGATGCTGTTGACGGACGCACGCCGCGCGGCTCGTACCGGCGCGGACGGCACGCTGATCCCACTGGCCGAGCAGGACCGGTCGAAGTGGGACAGGGCCGCCATCGTGGAGGGCGAGGCGCTGGTGAGTGATGCACTGACGCGGACGCAGCTGGGGCCGTACCAGGTGCAGGCGGCGATCGCCGCGGTGCACGACACGGCAGAGACCGCGGAAGCGACGGACTGGCGGCAGATCGTCGCGCTGTACGACGTGCTCGAGCAGCTCGTCGACAACCCGATGGTGAAGCTCAACCACGCGGTAGCTGTCGGCATGGCGATCGGCCCGAAGGAGGGCCTTGCGGTACTCGAGCCACTCGAGTCGGACGACCGCATGAACCACCGGCTGGAGGCGGTGCGAGCACACCTGCTGGAGATGGCCGGCGAGGCCACTGCCGCGCGGGAGAGCTACCTCCTGGCGGCACGGCGTACTACCAGCGTTCCGGAGCGGCACTACTTGCAGTCGAAGGCCGACCGCCTGGCGTGAGATGTTGGGGGCGTGGATCTCACCAGGGCCTCCCTTCTCCGGGAGATGTTGAGCGGCACCGAGCTGGGCAGCCGGACCACGCAGTTCGGCTATGCGCTCCGGCGCTTCACGACCAGGCGCAGCGGGCTGATGCTGTTCGGACCGGTCGACGACGAGCCCTGGCACCTGACCGCCCACCTGGACGACGAGCTGCACCGCGCGGGTGTCGAGGACCTGAGGCCGTCGCTGGTCCGCTGGAATCCCGCACCGGATGCTCCGCCGCACCTCGCTATCGGCCTGGATCGGCTACGCGACGCAGGCCGTGGCGAGTCGTTGCTGGTGGTCGCGGAGGACACGCCCGCGGACACTCTGCTGGAGCGGATCAGCGACGTACGACGACGCGGTACGACGATCTTCAGCATCGGGAACGGCGACAAGGAGCTGACGTCGCTCAGCCACGAGACGCTCGTACCCGAACTGCTCGTGCCGGACGGGTTCGGCTGGACCACCCGCGAGATCGAGCAGACCACCGTGGTCGACGAGGGCTTCGAGACCGCTCAGCACCTGGTCAGTCTCGCCGCGGCCGACGAGGAAGCCGGCCGGGCCGGGTGGCGGCGCCGGCTCCGCAACGCCATCGAACGACTGGGCGGCGAACCCGGCTGAGGCCGGTCCGAAGCTCTCCTGAGGCTTAACCAAAATCTGTGGTGGCGAGATTAGACATTCGGTGCTGGCATGGGTAATGTCGTTGGTGTCGACAGAGAAGAACATCGAAGCTGAGGCGGACAGCTACCGACCTGTCCAAAGTTGTCGAAGTTGCAGTCGAAATACCAGCAGTTGAAGTACGCAGTACCAGTAGGACGCAGTACCAGCAGTTCGCAGTTCGCAAGACCAGCAGTACGCAGTACCAGTAGTTGTTGTTTGCAGTTCGAGGTACACGAAGGGTCAGGATCGCGCCGTCGGGTTTTACCGCGGCTTGTCAACGGGAGGTGGTCTTCGGTTACGCAAGGTGGTAATGCCGCAGGGTCAGCTTCCAAGTGGCGCGCTGCGGATCTGTAAGGACCAGCCTCACGGCTGGTAGATGGTGACAATCCATAAACCCAGGGCCCCGGTGCTTCGGCACCGGGGCCCATCGACATGGAGGTGTGATGCCCCAAACCCGCACCCGGAGACACTGATGAGTTCAAGCCCGACCACGGGACCGGCCAACTTCGACGACGAGGACTACCCCGCCTTCACGATGGGCCGGGCCGCCGAGATGCTCGGCACCACACCGGGCTTCCTCCGGAGTCTGGACGAAGCCAAACTGATCACCCCGCAACGCTCCGAGGGCGGCCACCGGCGCTACTCCCGCTACCAGCTGCGGCTGGCCGCCCGCGCCCGCGAGCTCGTCGACCAGGGCACCGCACTCGAGGCCGCCTGCCGGATCATCATCCTGGAGGACCAGCTCGCCGAGGCCCTGCGCATCAACGAAGAGATGCGTAAGCAGAGCTAGCGGTCAGGCTTCCAGATAGAGCGCGGCGAGCCGGGGCAGGTGCGTTCGGAGATCGTCCTCGTCGTCGAAGTCGATCTCTTCCCCGGCCGGCAGGTCCGGGGTGTCCGGCGCGTCGGCATCGACGGCCTTCCAGTACGCCGCCTCGTCGCCGGTCACGTTCTTGTACGCGCGACTGCCGACGTGCAACATCCCTTCGCCGTCGAACCCCTCGAACCCGTCCGGCCGGTCCTCGTCCACCACGTCGGCCAGCGAGTCCGGGTCCGCCAGCGCGGCCTCCCAGACCTCCCGCCCCTGGGCGAGCAACCAGCCCCGGAACGAGTCGAACCCGTCCTCGGATGCGCCCGAGTTGATCAGGTACGCCGCCGCCCACAGGTCCCAGCGGTACGACGCGACCTGCAACCGGGCAACCTCGACCCCGAACCCGACGATCTCCTCGGCCGAAGCCGTCCCCAGCACTTTGGTCAGCGCGTCCGCAACCCCGTCCGGATCGGCCACGGTGTCGTCCACCGTGGCCCGCGCCTCCTCGACCAGACCCCAGAACCCGTCCTTGTCCACCCCCAAACCATCTCACCGGACCGAGGTCGAACGGGAGGGGTAATTACCAGACCTCGTCGAGTTGCTGTCGTTGTTCGGCTGTGAGTTGCAGGTTGGCGCCGGTGAGGGCTGTGGTCAGGTAGGGCTCGGTGCTGATACCGACGATGGGAGTGATGGCGGGGGTGCCGCCTGCGAGCCAGGCCAGGACCACGGCCGAGCGCGTGGTGTCCAGCGAGCTGGCTACGTCGTTCAGGGCCTCCAGGCGGCGGGTGGTGCCGGGGTGGTCGAAGGCTGGGTCGATAGGGCGGTCGGCGCGGTTCTCGTACGCGCCGGACATCAGCGGGCTGTACGCGAACAGCTGCTGATCCGGGTTGTTCTCTGCGTAGTCCAGAACCTCGTCCGTGATCCAGCCGAAGCGGTGGTCGTGACTGTGGTCGCGGACGAAAGGCCGTGGCTGCAGGTACGAGTACCGCAGCTGTAGCGCGGTCGGACCGGCCACACCCTGCTGCTGAGCCAAGCCCTGCATGCGCTCGGCCCGCCAGAGCGCGTAGTTCGACAGGCCGATGCGGCCGATCGTGCCGTTCGTGGCGTGCTTACCGAAGGCTGCGACCGTCTCCTCCAGTGGAGTGGACCTGTCGTCGCGGTGTGCCCAGTACAAGTCGATGTGGTCCACACCGAGCCGTCGCAGCGACGTCTCGAGGGCCGAGTCGATCGCCTGAGTGCTCAAGCCCTCGGAGTGCTCCGGGTAGCTGCCGGGCCAGAGCGGCTCGCAGCCGACCTTGGTGGCCAGCTTGATCCGGTCCCGTACGCCGGGACGCTGTGCCAGCCACCGCCCGAGCAGCTCCTCGCTCTGACCACCGTGTCCACTCGGGTCCTGCCAGAACGCGTAGCAGTTCGCGGTATCGATCCACTCCCCACCCGCGTCCACAAACGCATCCAGCAACCGGAACGATGTCTGCTGGTCGATCCGTGTCCCGTACTCCATCGCGCCCAATGCAAGATTCACCATGGACCCGATCAAACAAGCTAGAGCTGTGTCTAGGTCAAGTCCGCGAACTCGCGCAGTACCGGTGCCAGCGTCGCCGCCTCGGCCGAGTGGTCCGCTCCCGGGATCGCTCGCACCGTCGCGGTAGGCAGCGCTGCGCCGACGGCCTGCGCCCCGGCGGACAGCGCCGGCCAGGTCTGGTCGCCGTACAGCACCAGCACCGGCACCTTGACGCCGGCCCAGCGGTCCGTGGGCAGCGGGTTGCCGGACATGGTCGTTCCCATGATGCGGCCGTCGTACGCGATCGTGTGCGCGATCTCCTCGAGCGGCGCCCAGTACGGCGACTGCTTCATCCCGGCGACCGCCTCCGCAGGCATTCCGACGGCCGCAGTCATGAACAGCTCGGCGGCCTTGTCCCGACGCCCCTCGGCGACGAACGCGTCGAGCTGCTCGACGTAGTCCGACGGCAGCGGCGGGCGTACGTCGTCGACGACGACCGGGGGCTCGAACAGCACCAACCCCGCGATCGGCAGCCCGGCCGCGGCGGCGTCCAGCGCCAGCAGGCAGCCCGACGACCAGCCGAACAGGATGGCGGGCTGACCAGCGTCCTCGATCAGGGCGGCGATGTCCTCGATCTCGCGCTGGATCGCGTACGGCGCGGTGTCGGTGCTCTCGCCGCGCCCGCGCCGGTCGTACGCGTACGTCCGGAACTCGTCGCTCAACAGCTCGCCGACCTGGGCGTTCGTCGGGTTCACCGCGCGGTGCGCGGTCGCGCCGTCGATGATGATCAGCGGCCGGCCCTGGCCGTACGCGTCGAAGCCGATCGTGGTGCCGTCGGCCGATGTCACGGTACTCATCTTGTTTCCCTCCCGAATCACTGGAACTAGACCGTACAGTACTGCAATGAGAACTGGACTGTCTAGTATGATTTCGTTCATGGAGCTAGAGACCGAGGGACGAACGCCCCGGAAACGCCGCGCGATCCTGGCCGCGGCGACCGAGGTCTTCCTCCAGCACGGGTACCTGGGCGCGAGCATGGACGAGGTCGCCGCGAAGGCCGGCGTCTCCAAGCAGACCGTCTACAAGCAGTTCGAGAACAAGGAACGCCTGTTCGCGGAGATCGTCCTCGGCACCAGCGACCAGCTCCTGGACGGCCTCTTCCAGGCGTACGTCGAGACGCTCGAGGGCGCCGCCGACGCCCGGGAGGCGCTGCGCGCGCTGGCGCATCGCCTGCTCCAGAGCCTGACCGCGGACAACGTGCTGCAGCTCCGGCGGCTGGTGATCGCCGAGGCGGATCGCTTTCCCGAGGTGTGCGGCGCCTGGTTCACGAGTGGCTTCGAGAAGTCGCTCGAGTCGCTCGGTCAGGCGCTGACGAGACTCACCGATCGCGGTCTGCTGCGCAAGCTCGACGATCCGACGCTGGCGGCGTACCAGTTCGCCGGGCTGGTGATGTACAAACCGATGAATCGCGCGATGTTCGCCGGCACCCGGCAGCGCGCCGACAACAGCGAACTGCAGCAGCTGGCCGACCAGGCGGTCGACGTCTTCCTGGCCGCGTACGGGCTAGAGGGTGCCGCGCGTTGACGTGCGCACGACCAGCTCCGGCGTGAACGTGACGCGTTGGTGTTCGTGGTCCGGGTTGGACGACTCGTCGAGCAGGAGTTCGGCGGCGGTCCGGCCGAGCAACTGGCGGGGCTGACGGACCGATGTCAACGGTACGGCGGCGGCCTCGGCGAACTCGATGTCGTCGTACCCGACGATGGCCAGATCCTCCGGAACGCGGAGGCCGAGGCTCACGCACTGTTGCAGCAATCCCAACGCCAGCAGGTCGTTGGCGCAGAACGCCGCGGTCGGCCGGCGGTCCGCCGGCAGCCCGGCAAGTCGTTGCCCAGCGCCCCTACCTTCGGCCACGGTGAGCGCACCGGTGGTCAGCTCGATCAGGTCCGTGATCGGTTTCCCGGCCGTCCGCAGCGCACGGCGAGCGCCGTCGCGCCGGTCGATCACCTGGCCGATCGTGTTCGGGCCGCCGACGTACGCGATCCGTTCGTGGCCGAGCTCGAGCAGATGCGAGATCGCCAGCTCACCGCCGAGTACGTCGTTCACCGCGACCGAGCAGTGCGTCGCGCCGTCGAGCGTGCGGTCCACGACGACCACCGGCGTACCACGCGAGGGCAGCTTGAGCAGGCGCGACGAGTTCTGGTCGATGGGCGTGATCAGGATGCCCTGGACGCGTTGCTGCTCGAGCAGGTCCAGGTACGCCGCCTCGCGGTCGGCGTCCTCGCTGCTCGTACACAGGAACACCGACAACCCGGCTGCCTGCGCCGCCTCCTCGACGCCCTTCGCGACGTCGGTGAAGAACGGGTTGCCGGCGTCGAGCATCAGGTAGGCCAGGATCCGGCTCGACCCGGCGCGGAGCTGGCGGGCGGACTCGTTGCGGACGAAGCCGAGCGAGGCCATCGCGGCCTCGACCTTCGCCCGCGTCATCGGGCTGACCACTTCAGGGCGGTTGAGCACGTTCGAGACGGTGCCGAGGGAGACACCGGCGGCCGCGGCCACCGCCTTCACGCCGGCCGCGTGCGGCTTCGGCGCGCGGCGGCGCCGGGTGCGCTCGGGCAGGGCTTCCGGGTCGTCCACGGACACCGCACCTCCCTGCGCACTTGAAACGTGTTAGCTGCCGAAGAATACCCGGTTCCGACAAGACCGCCGCCGCACCGTGCCGGAATCGGTCGGCAAAGCTGGGCAGGCTCTTGACGCCGACCCGCGCCCCCACTTAGCGTCAAGGCACCTTCTTGAAACCTTTCATCGACTGCAAAGTCCGCCCCATGTAGCTCCAGGTACAGGTGCCGCCGTGAATCGTTACTGCTTCTGCCTGCAGGTCCGGCCCGACCGGCTCGACGAGTACGTCGACCGGCACCGCAACGTCTGGCCGGACATGCGGGCTGCGCTGCGGGAGTCCGGCTGGCACAACTACTCGCTGTTCCTCCGCGACGACGGCCTGCTGATCGGGTACGTCGAGTCCGACGACTTGGAGGCGGCGCAGAAGGCGATGGCGGCCACCGAGGTGAACGCCCGCTGGCAGGCGCAGATGACGGAGTTCTTCACGGGTATCGACGGGCGGCCGCCGGACGAGTCGTTCCTGCTGTTGCCCGAGATCTTCCACCTGACCGAAAAGGACTGAACCATGACACCCGATGCCGCGAAGGTTGCGCTGAGCCGCCAGGAGATCGAGCTGCCCTCGTGGGCGTTCGGGAACTCCGGCACCCGGTTCAAGGTCTTCACCCAGCCTGGCGTACCGCGCTCGCCGGAGGAGAAGATCGCCGACGCGGCCGTGGTGCACTCCTACACCGGTGTCGCGCCGAGCGTCGCGCTGCACATCCCCTGGGACAAGGTCGAGGACTATGCGGCGCTGGCGGCGTACGCGAAGGAGCAGGGGGTCCGGCTCGGGGCGATCAACAGCAACGTCTTCCAGGACGACGACTACAAGCTCGGCAGCGTCACCAACCCGGACCCGGCGGTCCGGCGCAAGGCCACCGACCACCTGCTCGAGTGCGTCGACATCATGGACCAGACCGGGTCGCGGGACCTCAAGCTGTGGTTCTCCGACGGCACGAACTACCCGGGCCAGGACGACATCCAGGACCGCCAGGAGCGGCTGGCCGAGGCGCTGCGGGAGGTGTACGACCGGCTCGGCGACGACCAGCGGATGCTGCTCGAGTACAAACTGTTCGAGCCGGCCTTCTACACCACCGACGTGCCGGACTGGGGTACGTCGTACGCGCACTGTCTCGAGCTGGGGCCGAAGGCAACGGTCTGTATCGACACCGGCCACCACGCGCCGGGGACCAACATCGAGTTCATCGTGGCGTTCCTGCTGCGGACGAAGAAGCTCGGCGCGTTCGACTTCAACAGCCGGTTCTACGCCGACGACGACCTGATGGTCGGAGCGGCCGACCCGTTCCAGCTGTTCCGGATCATGAACGAGATCGTCCGCGGCGACGCCCTCGACCCGGACGCCGGGATCGCGTTCATGCTCGACCAGTGCCACAACATCGAGGAGAAGATCCCCGCGATCATCCGCTCGGTGATGAACGTCCAGGAGGCCACCGCGAAGGCGCTGCTGGTGGACCGCGACACACTGCGCGCCGCCCAGCAGTCCGGTGACGTGCTCGGCGCCAACGCGGCGCTGATGGACGCGTACAACACCGACGTCCGCCCGCTGCTCGCCGAACTGCGCGAGTCGCAGGGTCTCGACCCGGACCCGATCGCCGCGTACAAGCGCAGCGGGTACTTCGACCAGATCAGCAAGGACCGCGCCGACGGTCAGCAAGCCGGATGGGGAGCATAAGTGAGCGACACGTCAGCCGAGCTCGTTGCGCGTAGCAACCGACTGGGTGCCGATCCACGCAACACCAACTACGCCGGTGGCAACACGTCGGCGAAGGGTACCGAGACCGACCCTGTCACCCAGCAGCCCGTCGACCTGCTCTGGGTGAAGGGATCCGGCGGCGACCTGGGAACCCTTACGGACAAGGGCCTTGCGGTACTGCGGCTCGACCGGTTGAACGCCCTGGTCGACAGCTACCCGGGCGTGGACCGTGAGGACGAGATGGTCGCCGCGTTCGACTACTGCCTGCATGGCAAGGGTGGTGCAGCGCCGTCGATCGACACCGCGATGCACGGGCTGGTCGACGCACCGCACGTCGACCACCTGCACCCGGACTCCGGGATCGCGCTCGCGACCGCGGCGGACGGTGAGAAGCTGACGGCCGAATGCTTCGGCGACCGGGTGGTCTGGGTGCCGTGGCGGCGGCCCGGGTTCCAGCTCGGGCTGGACATCGCGGCCGTCAAGCGCGAGAACCCCCAGGCGATCGGCTGCATCCTCGGCGGCCACGGCATCACCGCGTGGGGCACGACCTCGGAGGAGTGCGAGGCGAACTCCCTCGACATCATCCGGACCGCGGAACGCTTCCTCGCCGAGCGTGGAAAGCCCGAGCCGTTCGGTCCTGTCGTCGCCGGCTTCGAGGCGCTCCCCGTGGCCGAGCGGCGTGCGCGGGCGGCCGCGCTGGCACCGGTGATCCGCGGCTTGGCGTCGACCGACAAGCCGCAGGTCGGCCACTTCAACGACTCCGACGTCGTACTCGAGTTCACCGCCCGCGAGAAGCTGGCTGAACTGGCTGCGCTCGGCACCTCCTGCCCGGACCACTTTCTGCGGACCAAGGTCCGCCCGTTGGTCCTGGACCTGCCGGCCTCTGCTCCGGTGGAAGACGCCGTCGCCCGGCTCAAGGAACTGCACGCCGCCTACCGCGAGGACTATGTGGCGTACTACAACCGGCATGCTGAGGCGGACAGTCCAGCGATGCGCGGGGCGGATCCGGCGATCGTGCTGGTACCCGGTGTCGGGATGTTCTCGTTCGGGAAGGACAAGCAGACCGCGCGGGTGGCGGGCGAGTTCTACGTCAACGCGATCAACGTGATGCGCGGCGCCGAGGCGGTGTCGTCGTACGCGCCGATCGACGAGCGGGAGAAGTTCCGGATCGAGTACTGGGCGCTCGAAGAGGCGAAGCTGCAGCGGATGCCGAAGCCGAAGCCGCTGGCGACCCGGGTCGCGTTCGTGACCGGCGGCGGCTCGGGGATCGGCAAGGCGGTCGCGCAGCGGCTCGCGGCCGAGGGCGCGTGCGTCGTTGTCGCGGACCTGGACCTGGCGGCGGCCGAGGCCGTCGCCAAGGAGATCGGTGTCACTGACGTGGCCGTTGCCGTGGGCGCCGATGTGTCCTCGGCGGAGGCGGTGGAGGCCGCGTTGCGGGAGGCCGTACTGGCGTTCGGTGGCGTCGACCTGATCGTCAACAACGCCGGACTGTCGATCTCCAAGTCGTTGCTGGAGACAACGGAACGCGACTGGGACCTGCAGCACGACGTGATGGCGAAGGGATCGTTCCTGGTGTCGCGCGCCGCCGCGAAGGTGCTGATCGACCAGGGGATGGGCGGCGACATCGTCTACATCTCCAGCAAGAACTCGGTGTTCGCGGGTCCGAACAACGTCGCGTACGGCGCCGCGAAGGCCGACCAGGCACACCAGGTCCGGCTGCTCGCGGCCGAGCTCGGCGAGTACGGGATCCGGGTCAACGGTGTGAACCCGGACGGCGTCGTCCGCGGCTCCGGGATCTTCGCTGGCGGCTGGGGCGCCAAGCGGGCCGCGGTGTACGGCGTACCGGAGGAGGAGCTCGGTGCGTACTACGCGCAGCGGACGCTGCTCAAGCGCGAGGTGCTGCCGGAGAACGTCGCGGCCGCTGTGTTCGCGCTGACCGGGGGAGACCTCACGCACACGACCGGTCTGCACGTGCCCGTCGACGCCGGCGTGGCTGCCGCGTTCCTGCGTTAGGTGTCCTCGTGAAACGTGTAGCAGCAGTGGATCTGGGCGCGTCGAGCGGTCGGGTGATGCTCGGCGAGGTCGGCCCGGGTCTACTGCGGTTGCGCGAGGTACACCGGTTCTGGAACGGCCCGGTGCGTCTGCACGGCACGCTGCACTGGGACATCCTGCATCTGTACCGCTCGACCCTCGACGGCCTGCGCCTCGCCGGACCACTCGACAGCATCGGCATCGACTCCTGGGCCGTCGACTACGGTCTGCTCGACGCGACCGGCCGCCTGCTCGGCAACCCCATCCACTACCGCGACTCCCGCACCGACGGCGTGATGGAGCAGGTTCTCGCACAGGTCCCGGCGGCCGACCTGTACTCCACCACCGGCCTGCAACAACTCCCTTTCAACACCATCTACCAGTTGGTGGCCGGAGGCGTACCGGATCAGGCTGCGACATTCCTGATGATCCCGGATCTGTTGGCCTACTGGCTGACGGGCGAGGTCGGGGTGGAGCGGACGAACGCATCTACCACCCAGCTGTACGACGTGCTGGCCCGGGACTGGAGTGACGAGCTGATCTCGCGGGTGGGACTTCCCCGGCGGATCTTTCCCGCGTTGCGTGAGCCGGGGGATGTGATCGGTCGGGTGCTGCCGGACGAGACTGGGTTGGCGCCTGGGATTCCGGTGATTGCGGTGGGGTCGCATGACACGGCATCTGCTGTGGTTGCGGTGCCGGCGAGTGAGGAACGGTTTGCGTACATCTCATCGGGGACCTGGTCGTTGGTGGGACTCGAGCTCGACCGGCCCGTGCTGACCGACGAGGCGCGGGAGGCGAACTTCACCAACGAAGGTGGCGTCGACGGACGGATCCGGTTCCTGCGGAACGTGATGGGATTGTGGATTCTGCAGGAATGCCAACGGAGCTGGGGTGACGACCTCGACGACCTGCTCCGCGCGGCCGCCGACGCCCCGCCGTTCGCCGTACTGATCGACCCCGACGCGCCCGAATTCCTTGCCCCCGGCAACATGCCGGCCCGGATCGACGAGCACTGCCGGAAGACCGGGCAGGAACCACCACAGAGCCGCGGCGCCGCGGTGCGCTGCATCCTGGAGAGTCTCGCGCTCGCGTACCGGCGTACGCTCCGCGCCGCGCAGACGACCGCCGCCCGGGACGTCGACGTACTGCACGTCATCGGTGGCGGATCACAGAACGAGCTGCTGTGCCAGCTGACCGCCGACGCGTGCGGCGTACCGGTGCTCGCCGGGCCGGTCGAGGCGTCCGCGCTCGGCAACGTACTCGTCCAGGCTCGCGCGCTCGGCGAGCCCTTCCCGGGCCTGGACGCGATGCGCGCCCTGGTCCGGTCCACCCATTCTCTGCGGCGCTACGACCCGCAGGGCAAACCGGCCGACTGGGACGCCGCCGAGTCCCGGCTCTTCGGAACCAGGTGATCAGCATGACCGCCCTCCCCCAGGAACTCCGACCGCTGCCGCGCCGGGTGCCGCCGCGTGAGATCAGCCATGACGATCTGCAACTGCTCCGCCTGCTCGCCACCGGTCTGCCGGTCGACGGGGTCGCCCGGCGCTTGGACCTGTCCGAGCGGACCGTACGTCGCCGGACCCGGCTGATCTGTGACCGGCTGGGCTTCAGCACCGCGATCGAAGCGATCGTTTGGGCCGCGCGGCGCGGTCTGGTCTGAAGCACGCGACGTTAGGCGGCGGCGACCCCGGGTACCGGTGGTTCTGATCATCGAGCGGAGGAGTAGCGATGAGCGGAATGACCATTGTCTGGATCGTCGTCGCCGTGGCCGTACTGGTCATCCTGGTCGCGCTGGTGGCCGGAGCGACGTCGCGTCGGTCCCAACGCCGCCGCGAGCAGGAGGCGTACGACCACGAGGAGCAGGCCCGCGAGAGCGCGGCACACGCGGAGAAGCAGCAAGCGATCGCCGACGAGGTGGACGCCCGGGCGCGCAAGGCGCAGGCGATCGCCGACGAGAAGGCCGCTGAGGCACGTCGGCTCGCTGCCGGCGCGACCGAACGCCGCGACGCCGCCGACGAGGCCCGCGCCATGTCCGAGGAACACCGCAGCCAGGCCCAGAACCTGTGGCCGGACGGTTCCGAGAACCGCGACGCCGAACCGGCCGACTCACAGTGGGACGGCGGTACGCAACCCCAGAACACGCAGTGGGACGACGGAACGCATCCGCACGACCCACGCAACCCCAAGCACACCAAGCACTAGATCAGGTACCTGAACTCCGGCGAGTTCGGGTTGATGCGCTCGATGTCCAGCGGCGCGGCCTCCATCCGGGTGAGCAACCCGGGGAGGTCGTCGCGGCTGCTGATCTCGATGCCGACGAGTGCGACGCCGGTCTCCCGGTTGTTGCGCTTCACGTACTCGAACAGTGCGATGTCGTCGTCCGGCCCGAGCGCGTCGTCGAGGAACGTCCGCAGCGCGCCGGGCTCCTGCGGAAACGTCACCAGGAAATAGTGCTTCAGCCCTTCGTACACCAGCGATCGCTCGAGGATCTCGCCGTACCGGCTCACATCGTTGTTCCCGCCGGACAGCAGACATACAACGGTTTCACCGGGCCGTACGTCGAGGCCGTTGCCCAGGGCACTTGTCGACAAAGCCCCTGCCGGCTCGGCGATCAGCCCGTCGGTCTGGTACAGCGCGAGCATCTCCGAGCAGACAAGCCCTTCAGGTACGGACATCAGCTCGACGCCGGCCTGCTGTACGAGTGGGAGCGTTACGTCACCGACCCGTCGTACGGCGGCACCGTCCACGAAACTGTCCAAGTGCGGCAACGTCACCGGAGCGCCCGCCTCGACCGCCGCCGCCATACTCGCGGCACCAGCAGGCTCGACCCCGACGATCCGTACGCCGGGATGCCGTTCCTTGATCCACGTTGCGACCCCTGCAACGAGACCGCCACCGCCGACCGGCACCACGAGTACGTCGGGCGCGTGGCCGAGCTGCTCGACCAGCTCGACGGCCACGGTCCCTTGCCCCGCAACGGTTCTCGGGTCGTCGAACGCCGGCACCATCGTCGCGCCGCTCGCGGCACCTGCGGCGAGGGCGGCGGCGGCCGCGTCGTCGTACGTGTCACCGGTGACGATCACCTCGATCTGCTTGCCGCCGAGCGCCGCGATGCGGTCCCGTTTCTGCCGCGGCGTGGTCCGCGGAACGAACACCTTGCCCTGGACACCGAGAATGTGGCACGAATACGCCAGCCCCTGGCCATGGTTGCCAGCACTTGCGCAGACGACGCCGGCCGCTTTCGCCGCGTCGTCGAGCTGGGCGATCAGGTTGTAGGCGCCGCGAAGCTTGTAGGAACGGCCGATCTGGAGGTCCTCGCGCTTCAGCCAGACCTCGGCGCCGGTGCGCTCGGACAGGCGGAGATTGCGCTGCAACGGGGTCCGGACGGCGACGCCGTCCAAGCGCTTGATCGCGGCCTCGATCGCGTCGGCGTCAACCGTCGATCGAGCGACTGAACTGCTGCCGTGCATGGTGTTCCTTCCCGTGCATTTGCACGATCTTCGCCGATTCGCTCGCTGCACAAGACGATCCACGTCCAGAGTCCGGACCGCAGGATTCCTTTTGCGTTTCAGACTCTTGCACCATGCGTGAAACGGCTCTTCACTGGGCAGTCTAGTTTTCATACGCTCACTCGGTGTAACGACCAGGGTCCTGGTCGGGATGAGCCGGGTAAAGCCGGTCAGTGAGGACTGGAGGGCACAGATGGAACTGATTCCGTTCAGTCTGTGGGGCGACGCTTTGTGGTGTGGTCAGGAGGTCGTGCGGGAGGCGCCGCACGAGCAGGCGATCCGGAGCCTGTTCCCTGACCCCATCCCGGCGCGCGGCGCAGATCTGGACACCGAGGCGGACCTCGTCCCGGAACCGCACAACCGTTTCGACCCGCGGTCGATCGCCGTCCGGGTGCACGGCAAGGTTGTCGGCTATCTGCCGAGGGACGACGCGCACCGGTACCACCCGGTGTTGTCGGAACTGGTGGCGCAAGGCCTGCAACCGCAGGTGCCGTGCCACCTGTGGGTGAGTGAGTGGGAGCCGGCCGACTGGGAGGGCAAGGGAGCCCAGGGCACCCGGTTCCACGCCAGCGTCGCGGTGGCGCTCGGCCAGCCGCACATGCTGGTACCGGTGAACCTGCCCCCGCCAGGCAGCTATCACCTGTTACCGCCCGGCAGCGGCATCGTCGTACCGGGCAGTGAGGTCCATCCCGACGTACTGGCACCTTTCTTCCGGAGGGAGGGCGAGTGCTGGGCGTACGCCACCCTGCACGCGATCGAGGAGGAGGACGGCATCCAGGACCGGCACCGGATCGTGGTCGAGATCCGGCTGGACGACGAACCGGTCGGCCGGCTCAGCCCGCGGCTGAGCGCCGAGTTCCTGCCCGCCATCCACTACCTCGCCGACATACGTGCCGAGACCGCGGCCCGGGTGACCGTCCGCGGCGACCGTTCCGCATCGGAGGTGATCCTGTACGCGGCACGGAGTCACGACCTGCCGGCCACCTGGCCGGACGGCCTGGCCCGCTCCCCAGTGGCTTCCCCGCAATGGCACTACTGGGCGACCAAAGAGGCCAACTAGGGCGGCTGCGCAGTACTGACCATGCCTCACCAGGCCGGTACTGCGGAGCTACTTTTCCAGGTTGGACACAGCGCCGGGCAGCTTCCCTTGGAGAGCTGCCCGGCGGCGGGGTCCGAGCGCCCCGCACCGATGAGACGGTTGCACCGGGCAATCATGACGTGAACTTGTGAATCCTGCCCCGGCCTGTGGATAACTGTCGTGTGGACAGCTACTGCAGAGCCTGTGGATTGTGGATCTAATCTGTGGATAACTCTCGGTGCAGCAGGTCTGCGTTGGCGGCGCACCATTCGGCGTAGGTCCGCGGTTCCCGCCCGGTAATCCGTCGTACGACGTCCGTTCGCAGGCCGGTCGTGTCCGCCCGCATCAGCTTCAGGCCTTCGACGATCGCCGCCGCGAGTTCTGGCGGGGCCCCGTCGGGGTAGCGGAAGCGGACCGCCTCCTCCGGGGTTTCGATCGGCCGTACGTCGATGGTGCGGCCGAGGGTGGCGCCGAGAATCGCGACCTGTTCCGCAAGGGTGAACGCCTCGGGGCCGGTGATCGTGTACGCCTGCTTCTCGTGGCCGTCCTCGGTCAGTGCGGCCGCTGCGACCGCGGCGATGTCCGCGGGGTCGACCGGCGCGGCGCGGCCGGGGCCGATCGGGTCGAGGACGTAGTTGCCGGCCCGGATCGTCGCGGCCCAGTCGAAGGTGTTCGTCATGAAGCCGGTCGGGCGGAGGAACGTTGCCTCGATCCCCGAATCCTGGATCAGCCGCTCGCGTTCGTGGTGCCAGTGACCCATCGCCGGCACCGGGTCGCCGAGTACGGCGTACGACGAGAGAAGCACGATCCGCCGCAATTCGGGAGCTGCGGCGAGAACGTTGGCGGTGTGGGTGAGTCCGGTGCCGGGGACGAGCAGGAAGAGCCTGTCGATCCCGCGCAGGTCAAGCGGGCCGTCGAGGTCGCCGATCAGCTGCTCGGCGGGCAGGTCGTCGCGTGGGGTCCGGACCAGGGCGCGGAACTCGGTGCCGCGGCGGTTGAGCTCGTCGACGAGGGCGCGACCGACGTGTCCGGATGCGCCGGTGACCAGTAGCATGACAAACTCCTTTACCGGTTAACGATTTCGAAGAACGTTAACCGGTAAACGATCGGACGGTCAAGGAGTACGCACGTGCCCGAGTTCCTGGAGCTGCACAGCAAGACGTCCAAGTTGCTGCGGACCGCCGCTGACAACGCCGTACAGCGGCACGGCCTACGGCTCGGTCAGGATCACCTGCTCGCCGCGTTGTGGGCGCAGGACGGCCGTACGCCCGGGGAGATCGCCGCCGCGGTGAACGTGACCACGCCCGCGGTGACCAAGCTCGCGAACCGGATGGCCGAATCGGGCCTGCTCGAACGCCGCCCGGACCCGCACGACAACCGCCTCGTCCGGCTCTGGCTGACCCCGGCCGGCCGCGCCCTGCAGGCCCCGATCGAAGCCGAGCGGCAGCAACTCGAGGACCGCATCACCGCAACCCTCACCAAATCCGAACGCGCCCAGCTGATCAAGGCCCTGACCAAGATCCACCAGGCGCTACTCGACGATGTCTAGACCTCGCGGGCGTCGGAGCAGCTGGGCGACGCCATCCGCTCCTCACACCGGACAACCGAGCCTCGATGGTACGGCTAGGCGCTGGCCGGGCGGATGTTCTGGTTGAGGTGGAACAGGTTCGTCGGGTCGTAGGCGTTCTTGATCGCCACGAGGCGCTCGTAGGTCGCAGGCGGGTACGACGCGCGGACGATGTCCTCGTTCGTCTCGCCGGTGAAGTTGACGTACGACGCCGCGCTCGGCCCGAGCGAACTACCGGCAGCGCGGGCCCACTCGACCGCCGCGCCGTACCCGCTCGCGTCCTCGCTCCGGGCGACCACGTTGAGGATGTACTCGCGGTCGCGGGTGCCGAACGCGGTCGCGTCGGACGGTACCCGGCCCATCGCACCACCGAGATGGTGGACATGCAGCTCGGACAGGCCGTTCGGGACCGCGGAGTGTGCCGAGACGAGCGCGTCCACGGTGGTCGCGTCGAGGTCGCTGAAGAACGCCGAGCGGAAGTAGTTCCGCAGGCCGCGGGGGAACAACGGATCGAGCAACGTCTGCATCGCGTTGTACGGCATCGGCCCGAACAGATCGGCGACCACCGGCGCGAGTTCCCGGAACGGCCGGGTCGCGGTGTCGCCGGCCTCCGGCTGTCCGGACCACATGCCGAGGACCGCGACGATCGGCTTGCCGTGCACCTCGGCCGGCAGGAACGGCAGCGGTGGCGCGGTGGTCAGGTTGATCGCCAACGACAACTCGTCCGGTGCCGCGGCCGCCGCCGTACCGAAGCCGCGCAGTACGTCGGCCGCGCGGTCGCCCGGGTAGAAGACGAGGCCCGCGAACACCGTCGGACCGACCTCGTGCGCCCGGAACTCGAACGAGGTGACGACACCGAAGTTGCCGCCGCCGCCCCGCAACGCCCACAGCAGTTCGGGGTTCTCGGACTCACTGGTGTGCAGGTACCGGCCGTCCGCGGTGACCACATCGGCCCCGACCAGGTTGTCGCAGGCCAGGCCGGCCTTGCGCACGAGCCAGCCGATCCCGCCACCGAGCGTGAAGCCCGCGACACCGGTCGAGGACACCAGCCCACCGGTGACGGCCAGCCCGAACGCCTGCGCCTCGGCGTCGACGTCACCCCAGGTGCACCCACCCTGCGCCACGATCCGGTGACGGTCGGGGTCGATCCGGACCGCCTTCATCGGCGACAGGTCGATCACCAGCCCGCCGTCGGTGGTCGAGAACCCGGGGATGCTGTGACCGCCGCCCCGCACCGCCAACGTCAACCCCTCGCTCCGGGCGAACTCCACTGCCCGGATGACGTCGGCGACTCCCTTGCACCGGACGATCAGCGCCGGCGACTTGTCGTGTGCGGCGTTCCAGATCGACCGCGCATCGTCGTACGACGGATCGGACGGGCGGATCAGCTCACCACGAAGTCCCTCGGCGAGTTCACCGAGTGTGGCCTCCCCGAGCGTGTCCTGCCGCGCTTGCGTCGTTGTCATTTCCACTCCTGATTCGCTCCCGGCCAGGATGTTTCCTGGCCCCGGCAACGACGTTAGGAAGGGCGTCTTCGCAGTGGCTTAGCGTGACTTAGCGGGTCCTGAGCAAGGCAACCCGCGGCAGGCCGATGCGGCAACCGAGGCGGCCGAAGATCTCGGCAGAGATCGGGAGGTGCCTGTCCATCGCCTCGGTGTCACCGTCGTCCGCGGCCAGCTCGGCAGCGAGCAGCCGCGTCCAGGCCTCAAGGCGTAGATAGCCCTGTGGATGAAAGGCCTGGACCGCCTGCTCGACCAGGGTTCTTGCGGTACGACGTTCGCCGGCGAACAACTCGACGACCGCCAGGTTCAGCAACGCACCGCCCGCGGCCGGCGCGTCGTCGACGGCTTCGCCCCGATCGAGGGCGGCCCGGGTGAGCTGCCGTCCGGTCCCGGGGTCGCCGGCCGCCGCGGCGAGCAGACCGAGGTTCGCGAGCGTCAGGCTCTCACCACGGCGATCGCCGAGTTGCCGGCGGATCCGGAGCGCCTCGCGCAGCTCCCGCTCGGCCGGATCGAACAATCCCTGATCGCGTTCGATACAGCCGAGGTGGTTGAGGGCGTGGCCGAGTCCGGACGCGTCCTCGATGCCGGTGAACGTGTCGACGGACCGTCGTACGGCGTCCTGGGCCGCGGGCAGGTCTCGCCGCAACCGGTGCGCGTCGCCGAGACTCGACAACGCGTAGCCGGTGCCCTGGACGGCGCCGACCCGCCGGCCGAGCAGGAAGGTTTCCTCGAAGACGGGGACCCATCGTCCGTCGGCGGGTACGAGCATCAGGCACATGGTGACGGCGGGAAAGAACCGGCCCGTGTTCGGATCGAGCTCCTTCAGCCGGTGCAGGCATTCCTCGAAGCGTTGCTGTGCGAGCTCGGCGTTCTCGCGGAACAGCCCGGTCATCGCCGACAGCCCCAGCGCGGCGGCTGCCACCGGTGCCGCGCCGAGCGCGTCCGCCTGGGCGAGCGCGTCGTCGGCGGTCCGCTCGATCTCGTCGAGATCGCCGCTCCCGAGCACCAACGTGCCGCGCAGTACCCGCGTGCTGACGAGGTCGACCGGGTCTCCGGACTGCTCGGCCACCGCGACCGCCTCGTCGCCGAGCCGAGCGAGGCGGTCGGCCAATCCGCTCCGGGCGAGCAGGATCGACAGCGCGAAGATGGCGCGGGCCCGTTCACGCGACGGTTCGACCGCCACTTCCAGGACGCGTTCGAGCCAGCCGGCCCCTTCGGAGAAGTGACCGCGCGCCAGCCAGTACGGCGACAGGCTGAGCCCGAGCAGCAGGGCGCGCTCGTGGTCATGGCGGAGTGCCCAGGCGAGCGCGCCGCGGAGATTGTCGTGGTCGGCGTCGAGCAGCTGCGGGCGTTCGACGACGACGCCGGCCCGCTCGGGATCCTCGTCGGCCGCCAGCTCCAGGAAGTGCCTGCAATGGGCAACCTCCATCGCCGCGGCTTCGCGTGCGGAGACCAAGCACGCGTGCGCGAACTGCCGGATGGTCTCCAGGAGCCGGTACCGGGAGCGCGGCCCGTCGTGATCGACCATCAGCAAGGACTTGTCGACCAGCCGGCCGAGTACGTCGAGTACGTCGGGAACACGGTCGTCCGCGCACACCTGCTCGGCGGAGCGGAGCGAGAAGCTGCCGGAGAAGACCGCGAGCCTGCGCAGCAGCACTTGTTCGTCGTCGGAGAGCAGGGCGTGGCTCCACTCGAGCGTTGCGCGCAGCGTCGCGTGCCGCGTGACCTCGCCGGGGCGGCCGAGCAACGACAGTGCCTCGCCGAGACGCGCGGCGATCTCCGCGGCCTCGAGGTGCGACGCACGGGCGGCGGCCAACTCCAGGGCGAGCGGGATGCCGTCGAGGCAACGGCAGATCTCGACGACTGCCGGGGCGTTGCCCGGATCGAGGACGAAGCCCGGCCGGACATCCTTGGCCCGGTCGACGAACAGCCGCACCGACGAGAGCGTGCCGAGACGGTCCAGTTCCCGCGCGTCCGACGGCTCGGGCAGCTCGAGCGACGGTACGCGAAACGTCACTTCGCCCGGTGCGTGCAGGGGTTCGCGGCTGGTCGCGAGCAGGCTGACGCCAGGGCAACTTCGGCGTACGGCGCTCGCGAGGCCGGCGCAGGCCGCGAGCAGGTGCTCGCAGTTGTCGAGTACGAGCAGCAGATTCTTCGAGGTCAGGCGGGTGATCAGGGTACGCATCGAGTCCGAGCCGGCGGCGGGGTCGAGGCCGAGCGCGGCGGCGACGGTGTCGGCGACGAGTTGCGGATCCGCCACCGGGACGAGGTCGGCGATCCAGACGCCGTCGGCGTACGAGTCGACGAGCCGGCGCGCCGCCTCCTCGGCCAACCGGGTCTTGCCGGCGCCGCCGACGCCGGTGAGGGTGACGAGGCGGCCTTGCTCGATCAGCCGATGGACATCCGCGATCTCGCGCTCGCGACCGACGAAGCTCGTCAACGCCGGCGCCAGGTTGTGCCTGGGCTGGGTCGTCTGTGCTTCGGCGGTGCCGGTGAGGAGTTCTTGGTACAGACGCTGGGTCTCCGGGTCGGGATCGGTGCCGTACGTCGTCCGCAGGTCGGTGCGCAGACGCTCGTACTGCGCCAACGCTTCCGACGAACGGCCTACGGCAGCAAGTCGTCGCATCAGGCTCCGGACTCCGTGCTCGTGCAGCGGATCGATCGCCAGTGCGCGGGCGAGCGCGTCGAACGCCTCCGGATCCTGTCCCGCTGCGGCGGCCGCGTCCGCCAGGTCGACGAGGAGGTTGCCGAAGGTCGCGCGGAGCTCCTCGCGCGGCCGGACAGCCCAGTCCTCGAACCGGTCCTCGGGCAGCAGATCGCCTGTGTACGTCGCGACCGCGGCGCGGAGGTCGGCGAGGTCACCGCTGGTCCGACCGAGCGCGGCGAGCCGTTCGAACGTCCGTACGTCGACCTCGACGAGCCCGGACGCCCGCAGTACGACGAAATCATCGCGCAGCTCCAGCAGACCGCCGGCCGGCTCGTCCCCGGCCAGCACTCGCCGGGCGACATGCAGTGCCTGATGAAGGTTGTTGACCGCAGACCCCGGCGCCCGATCCGGCCACAACGCCTCGAGCAACACGTCGCGATGCAGCCGCTGCTCACGCGTCAACGCAAGCAGTTTGACGAGCGTCCGCGCCTTCCGCAGCCGCCACGCCGCCGGATCAACAGGTCCCCCACCCCGCTCGACCCCAAAACCCCCGAGCAACCGAATCCGCAACTCCCCCACCCCCCGATCGTAGAACCCAGCCTCGACGAGGATGACCAGATGAGCCAGCACTGGAGAAGCAACCCCGTATGATCACCGCCCCGGACGCCGAGCTGCTGACCCGCGCGGTCCGCATCTTCATGAACACCGACGCCGCCACCGACTACCTGGAGACCCCCGGCACGCTCGCCTTCGTAGCCACCGAAGGTGAGGACATCACCGGCTGGTGCTGGGGCTCGCAGCTCGCCCGCCCCGACGGTACGTCGATGCTCTACCTTCACCAGCTGGAAGTTGCCGAACCCCACCGCCGAAAGGGCATCGGTCGGCAGCTCGTCAGCGCGTTCATGAGCGAGGGCCGCGCGGCCGGCGCGATGAAGATGTTCCTCACCACCGGCGCCCACAACACCCCGGCCCGGGCTCTCTACGCCTCCCTGGGCGGCGGCCTAGCCACCCAAGGGCCAACCGAGAACTACTGGTTCCTGCTGTAGTCAGAGTTTGGTGGCTATGAGTTGGTAGATGTCGTCGTGGGCGCCGGGGAGGTCGTCGTGGCCGAAGTCGGGGTAGGGGCGGAGTTCCTTTGGCGACTTCAGTTTGTTGTAGGCGGCGAACTGGGTGGAGGGTGGGCAGATCTGGTCTTCCAGGCCGGTGAAGAGGGTTACCTCGGCCTGGATCCTGGGCGCCAGGTGCTGGACGTCGATGTAGCCGAGGGTGTTGAAGACCTCGTCCTGGCGGAGGTGGCGGGGGTCGCGTTTGCGGAACCAGGTGACGATCTCGTCGTACGGCGACGTGCCGAGGTTCAGGTCCCACGTGCGCTGGTAGTCGCAGAGGAACGGGTACACCGTGGCCGTGTACTTGATCGTCGGCGTCAGCGCGGCCGCGACCAGCGACAACCCGCCGCCCTGGCTCCACCCGGTGGTGGCCATGCGGGCGGCGTCCACCTCCGGTAGCGCGCCGATGATGTCGGCGAGCCGGCGCGTGTCCAGGAAGACGTGCTTGTAGAGCAGGCCGTCCGGGCCGGCGTCGAGGCCGTGGACCAGGTGGTTGTGCAGCGAGAAGCTGTTCGGCGTCTGCGACGGCGTACGGAACCCGACCTGCTCACGGACGTCGAGTGCCGCGACCGTGAACCCGAGCGCCGCGTACGGCAGCAACTCGACCCACTTCGGCTGCTCCCCGCCGTACCCGTGGAACAGCAGCACGGCCGGCCCCGTCGGCTCGGCCGGACGGATCACCTTGGCATGCACGCGGTACCCGCCGGTGCCGTTGAAGTACAGGTGTTGAGCCGTCGCCGTCGTCAGCGGGAAATCGGCGTCGACGAACTCGGCGACCGGATCGATCTCGTCCAGCGACAGCAGCGCTTTGTCCCAGAACGCGTCGAAGTCCGCGGGCCGCGGGTTCGTGCCCTGGTAGGTCAGGAGTTCGTCGTACGACAGCTCGAAGGAAAGCACCGCATCATTCTGCGCTGTCGGTGTCCTCCGGGGCAGTCCCGTCCCAGATCGTGTACCCGTGCGCCGCGTTCAGCTTGTCCCGCAGTACGGTCTCCAGCGTCGGGACCTGTTTCGGCACCAGCCACGAGACCGGCAGCAGGATCGGCTGGTCGGGCTGCTTGGTTCGCAGCACGATCGCCTCACCGTGCGTGGTTGCCACCCGGCCGGCCTCGGTGATGTCGGTCCAGGCCGTCCGTACGCCACGGACCTCGATCTCCTTGTCCCGCAGCTGCGCGACCTTCGGCGGCCGGGCCAGGATCCAGAGCCCGGCGAGCGTGACCAGCCCGCCGAGCGTGACGACCACCGACACCGCGACGGACGGCAGCCCGAATGCCCAGAGCAGGGCAGCCACCCCGAGAATGATCAGCCCGGCAGCCAGGATCCCGAGGAATCGTCCCGCCCGCATCCGGTACGTCGTCCGCATCGCCACAGGATCTCATCCGCCTCGAACGCGCGGCTCAGAAGGCTTCGGTCTCGGACGACGGGGCGTTGCCGAGCGGGGACTTGGTCAGGGTGACGGTCCACGCGTACGAGCCGTCGAAGATGTCGTCGAACTTCTGATACGCGCAGTTCTCGGTGAACCGGTGGTTCTTCGCGTCCCAGTTCGTCCCCGATTTGAAGTAGACCCAGTAGTCCTGGCTGCGGACACCGTTCAGCGTCGCGGTCTTGTTGGCCCGTACGTAGATCGAGGCCTGCGGTTTCTTCGGGCTGCTGGTGGTGACGACGACCACCACGTCGTTACCGGAGTTGACGATCTTGAGCGACCCCGGACCTCGGGACCCGGACCGCTGGAACACGTCGCCGTTCTCGCCGCGGCCGCCGACCACCGCCGGAGTCGCGGGCTTCGCCGGTACCGACAGCGCGCCGAACTTCACGCCCTTGCCGATCGACGTCTGTACGCTCTGCGCGAGCTCGGCGTACGCGGTCCGGATCCCGGTCTTCGCCTCGTACAGCCGTAACTCGGGCGACTTCGGGAATCCACAGCTCGTCCGGGTGTCCCCGGCCTTGGTCAGCTCGGTGGCCACGTTCCCGGCGTACGCGTCGAAGGCATCGAGTACGGCGGGATGTGCGGTCACGAGGCCGCTCGGCGGCGTGATCTTGGCGAGCTCGCTCCGCACGATGACGACCGCGGCGGCCAGCTGCTGGCGGCCCGCGTCGAACGCGGCGACCGTGCCGGCATTCATCACCCGGGCGACGCTCGGCTTCAGGACCTTCTCGACGTTGGTCAGCGCGCGCTGGTACATCGGCACCGACAACCCGACCGGAGTCGGCGTCGGCACCGGCGGCACGGACGAAGGCGCGGAAGGAGTAGGCGTAGCCGGCGGCCTGTCGCCACTTTCCGGCTTACTACTGCTGCACCCCGCAACGGCGAACAGCGATACCCCGACCAGAACCGCCAACGAACGCCTCACGTCACCCCCAGGTGTGACCGATGTTCACTCCGGTCCGATTCTCCCCCGGGGGAGGGTTCAGGTTGTCCTCAGTTTCCGGTTCCGGTCTCGTTCGGGTTGTAGGCGCACGCGTCGGCCAGGTTCTGCGCCGCGCCCGGAGTGGCGGTCGTCTTGCCCGGCGTCGGCTTCTTCGTCGTACCGGTGCTGCTCGTCGGCTTCTTGGTCGGCTTCGCCGTCGCCGTCGACGCGGACGGGTTCAGCGCCTTCTGGATGATCTGCTGCATCGCCGCGTAGTCGGGGTTCTTGCCGGTGGGGAAGTTCTTGTTCTTGTCCAGGTCGATGTTCGTGACCTTGGCGCTCTTCACCTTCAGCGCGAGCTGGATGAACGCCCCCAGCAGCTCCTGCGGGATGTCGGTGCGCAGCAGTTCCTTACCGGCCTTGGCGATCTGCTGGTAGCTGGTTACCAGCGTCGCCGGGTTCGCGCTGTTCACCAGCGCGTGGATCGTGCAGCGCTGCCGCTCCTGCCGCGACGGGTCGCTCAGCCCGTACCGGCCGCGGGCGAACCAGAGCGCGTGATACCCGTCGAGCTTCTGGTTCGGGCCGGGCTCGATGTAGCCGCTCGGCAGCTTGTGCCCGTTCGTCCCCGGACCCTCGCCGTAGTCGCCGCCGATCGGCACCCGGTAGTTGACGTTCACGGTGATGCCACCGAGCGCGTCGATGATCTGCTTGAAGCCGGCCAGGTTGACCTGCATGTAGTAGTCGATGTCCAGGCCGAGCGCCGCGCTCGCGGCCAGCTTCACCGCGTCGGCGCCCTCGTTGTCTGTCTGGCCGAGGATCCCGGGGTGCTGCTTCGGGATGTTGTCGTACATGGCGTCGAGGTAGTACTCCGGCTGCTCGACGTTGCCCTTGCTCGGATCCCAGAAGCCGTCCGGGTACGCCTTGTGCAGCGGAGAGTTCTCCGGGAACGGCATCCGCATCCAGTTCCGGCTCAGCGAGATCAGCGCGGTGTTACCGGTCTTGGTGTCGATACTCGCCACGATCACCGTGTCGGTGCGGACGCCGGTCCGGCCGATGCCGTCGTCAGCGCCGAGCAGCAGCAGGTTCAGCCGCGGGATCTTCGCCCACGGGTCCGACTTGTTGACCTTCGGCCGGGTCGCCGACTTCGAGTTGCCCTCGGACTGGAACACGCTGCCGACCAGGTCGCGCTGCGCCATCACAGTCTGCGCCGCCACGGTCGTCGGTACGGCGATCGCGAAACAGAGCAACCCGACGAACATCGAGCCGGCCAACCGACCGGTGTACGTCATGCTCACCGGGCGGAGCAGCTTGTGCGATGCCACCACGACCCAGATCCAGCAGCCACCCAGTACGACGACCGCGCAGGTCGCGAGCAGCAACTGCCGCGGCGACACCGCCAGCGCCAGCACCGAGTCGCGCTGCGTCAGACCGACGAAGGCGGCGAGCAGCAACAGGCCGATGCTGATCGTCAGGACGAACGCGCCGAGCTTCTTCCGGCCGCCCATCAGCAGGCCCGAACCCGGAACCAGCGCACTGAGCAGGGTCAGGCCGATCGCCTTCGACGCCGTACGGGCGCGGTGCGAGCGGGCCCTGGACCGAGAGGCACGTGGTGCTGCCCTCCGACCGGCTGCGCGAGTACTCCGCGTCATGGCTCCGTTCCCTGATCGACGACGTCACGACCCATCCGTCGGCTGCTGCCAGGCAGCCCACGGTACTTCAGACGCCCACGACACCGAGTTGGTTGACGTGATGCTGGCGACCCCCGTCGATGTCGGTCAGCGTACAGGTGCTGCGGGCTACTACCACAACGTGCCTCCTCAGCAACTTAGCGTGTCCGCTGCCCCGCTTTGCTCGCAGCCCGGTCGAGCGGATAGTCTTGGCCGTCGTCGTGTCCCGCTGGTGGGGACCGTCGGAGGAGGCGTCGCCTAGTCCGGTCGATGGCGCCCGCCTGCTAAGCGGGTTGAGGGTAATCCCCTCTCGCGGGTTCAAATCCCGCCGCCTCCGCTCTGGGAGCTCTTTGCCTGCAGAAAGCGCAGGCAAAGAGCTCCGGCTGCTTTCTGGGGGTGCAACCCCCAGACCCCGCCCGGAGGGGCTTCGCCCCCCGGACCCCCGGTCGGTGCGTGGCTGGGTCAGCCGGGCAGGTGTCCCTTTGCTTTGGCGATTCGCTCTACTGTGCGTGGAGTCATCGGGTCTGGGGAGATGATCAGGTGGTCTACGCCTAGCTTCTCGTATGCCGTGATGGCTTCGGGTAGCTCTTGTACTGGGATGGCGTTGGGGTTTGGGTCTGTTGAGGGTTGGTCGGGGTCGCGGACCAGGATGCCGACGGTTGTGGTCATGGTGTTCGGTGGGCGGCTTGCGGTGCTGAGGGCCTGGCGGAGGGTTTCCAGGCGTTCTTCGACCTGGGGGTTGGGGGTGCCGTACCAGGCTGTGTTCCAGGCGTCGGCCCATTGGGCGGTGAGCTTCATCATGCGGGGGCGGTGGCCGGCGACCAGGATCGGGATTCGGTGCGGGGGTTTCGGGTCGAGAGTGGCGTCCTTTACTGAGTAATAGGTGCCGTTGTGGGTCACCGTTTCGCCTTGGATCAGGCGGGCCACGATCTCGAGCCACTCGGTGAAGCGGCCAACCCGGTGGTCGGTGGGGAGGCCGAAGGTTTCGTACTCGGGGTCGTGCCAGCCGGCGCCGACGCCGAGGGTCAGGCGGCCGCCGGAGACCTCGTCGAGGGTGGCGGCCATCTTGGCTGTCAGGCCGGGGTCGCGGAACGACGCGCACAGGACCATGTTGCCGAGTTCGACCCGGTCTGTGACGGCCGCAACCGCGGACAGCAGGGTCCAGCTGTCGTGCATGCCGAAGATCTGGCCGTCCGGGTCGCGGTAGAGGAAGTGGTCGGCGATCCAGACCGAGTCCAGGCCGCCTTGTTCGGCTGCTTCGGCGACCGCGCGGACGTCCTTCCAGCCCGGCGTCCCACCGCCCGGCCCGTCGCCGGCGCCGAGCGGAAGCATCACTCCGATTTTCATCGGTCCAACCTATCGTCCGCCCACGGATCGGGTCGGCTTTGTGACGACACGGTGCCGTGTCCGCAACATTGCCTGGGTACTGACAGTCGCCCGGGGCGCGAGGTCACCGTGAGGAGCGGGCATCGAATCACGAGAGGTGATGACGATGACTGTGCTCGACTCGCCGGAGGCCCGGTTCGATCCCCGGACCATCCTGAACCTCGCACTGCCCGCACACGTGCTGGTGCGGCTGGACGACGGCTGGATGCCGGCCTGGCTGATCGGACGGCTGCACTGTGCGGACGGATGGATCGCCCTGGTGCAGTGGATCGAAGCCGGCGGTGCCGAGCGAACCGTCCGGGTCCCCGCCGAACGCGTGCTGGTCCGGTAGCCCTTCGCCCCGGCGGGCGGACGTTGGATGATGAGACCGTGAGGAGGCCGTACCCGGATCGGGCGGCCGCGGGTCGTGCGGTGGCCGACGAGCTCGGCCCGGTACCCGGATCCGTCCTGGTACTCGGGCTGGCGCGTGGCGGCGTACCCGTCGCGGCGCCGGTCGCGGACGCCCTCGACGCGGAGCTCGACGTACTGATCGTCCGCAAACTCGGCCTGCCACAACAGCCGGAACTGGCGATGGGCGCGATCGCCGGCGTCGGCACCGACCTGTCCGTGGTTCGCAACGAGCCGATCGCGTCGAGCGTCCCCGCGGAGGCGATGGAAGCGGTACGCCGGTACGAGGAGCGCGAGCTGCGCCGCCGCGAGCAGGCGTACCGGGGCGACCGGCCGCCGATCGACGTACGGGACCGGGTCGTCGTACTGATCGACGACGGCCTCGCGACCGGTACGACGATGCGCGCCGCGGTGGAGGCGGTACGCCGGCAACGCCCGGCGCGGGTGATCGTCGCGGTACCCGTGGGCGGCCCCGAAGGCTGCCGGAGGTTGGCGGCGGACCAGGTGGTCTGCGTGTGGTTCCCGCACTACTTCAGCGCGGTCGGCCAGGCGTACCGCGACTTCTCGGAGGTCACCGATGCCGAGGTGCGGCAGGTGCTGACCGAAAGCACAGCACGGCGCCCCGAGAGGTGATCCAGGGCGCCGCGCTGTGATCCGACCGCCGGCTTCCGACTCGGCGGCCGGCGCTGGTCAGCCCAATCGGGCCCGCAGGTTGTCCAGCTCGATCTTCAGCGACGCCGGGACGGTGTCGCCGAGCTTGGCGAACCATTCCTCGATCAGCGGCAGCTCGGCCCGCCACTCGTCGGCGTCGACGTTCAACGCGATCTCCAGGTCGTGATCGGTCAGGTCGAGACCGGCCACGTCCAGCGCGCCCGCGGCCGGGACCCGGCCGATCGGCGTCTCGACCGCGTCGGCCTGACCCTCGATCCGGTCGATCACCCACTTCAGCACGCGGCTGTTCTCACCGAAGCCCGGCCAGACGAACTTGCCCGTCTCGTCCTTGCGGAACCAGTTCACGTAGAAGATCTTCGGCAGCTGCGCCGCGTCGTGCTGCTTGCCGACGGTCAGCCAGTGGTCGAAGTACTGCCCCGCGTCGTACCCGAGGAACGGCAGCATCGCCATCGGGTCGCGCCGGACCACGCCGACCTGCCCGACCGCGGCGGCGGTGGTCTCCGACGACAGCGTGGCGCCCATGAAGACACCGTGGGCCCAGTCGCGTGACTCGGTCACCAGCGGGACCGTGGTGGCGCGGCGGCCGCCGAAGATGATCGCGGAGATCGGTACGCCGTTCGGGTCGTCGTACTCGTCGGCGATGATCGGGCACTGCTTGATCGGCGTGCAGAACCGGCTGTTCGGGTGGCTGGACAGCTCGCCCGAGTCCGGCGTCCACTCGCGGCCCAACCAGTCGGTCAGGTGGTCCGGCGGCACCGGCGAGTAGCCCTCCCACCAGACATCGCCGTCGTCGGTGAGCGCGACGTTGGTGAAGACCGAGTTGCCCTTCTCGATCGTGCGCATCGCGTTCGGGTTCGTCTTCCAGCCGGTGCCGGGGGCGACGCCGAACAGCCCGAACTCGGGGTTCACGGCGTACAGCCGGCCGTCCTTGCCGAACCGCATCCAGGCGATGTCGTCGCCGAGCGTCTCGACCTCCCAGCCGTCCAGCGTCGGGTCGAGCATCGCCAGGTTGGTCTTGCCGCAGGCGCTCGGGAACGCGGCCGCGATGTAGTGGACCTTCTTCTCCGGCGAGATCAGCTTGAGGATCAGCATGTGCTCGGCGAGCCAGCCCTCGTCTCGGGCGATCGCGCTCGCGATGCGCAAGGAGTAGCACTTCTTGCCGAGCAGGGAGTTGCCGCCGTAGCCCGAACCGTAGGACCAGATCGCCCGCTCCTCGGGGAACTGGACGATGTATTTCTCGTCGTTGCACGGCCACGGGACGTCCTGCTGGCCGGGCTCGAGCGGCGCGCCGACCGAGTGCAGACAGGGCACGTACTTCGCGTCGTCGCCCATCTTCCGCAGCACCTCGGCGCCGGTCCGGCACATGATCCGCATCGACGCGACCACGTACGCCGAGTCGGTGATCTCGACGCCGAACATCGGCTTCTCGGCCGTCAGCGGGCCCATGCAGAACGGGACGACGTACATCGTCCGGCCCTTCATGCTGCCGCGGTACAGCTGGGTCAGCGTCGCCTTCATCTCGGCCGGGTCGACCCAGTTGTTGGTCGGGCCGGCGTCGACCTCGTCGACCGAGCAGATGAACGTGCGCTGTTCGACGCGGGCCACGTCCGACGGGTCGGTGCGGACCCAGAACGAGTTCGGCTTCTTCTCCTCGTTCAGCCGGACCATGGTGCCGGCCGCGATCAGTTCGTCGGTGAGCTTCGCGTATTCCGCGTCCGACCCGTCCACCCAGTGGATCCGGTCCGGCTGGGTGAGCTCGGCGACCTCGGCCACCCAGGCCAGCAGCCCGGCGTGCCTGGTAGGTGCGTCGCTCAGCTCTTCGAGAGGGGTCTTGAGGTCGGCTCGGTGGTCGGCTTTGGTACGGGTCGGATTGGCGATCGTCGTCATTCGCGGCTCATTCCCTCTCGGCTGCCGAGGCCCGGGCGACCGTGCGCCCCTCGACGCTGAAGGGCGGGTCCGGCGTCCGGCCGCCGGGGTCTCCGGCGGGTCGTGCAGCTGGCTGGCGGTGTGATCTGTCGCAGACCAGTCGATCCAGTGGATACATACCAGTGTGCAAGTGGTACTACGGTACGCGACGCGGCCCGGGTCTGAGAACCCCTAGAACGTGAACCCGGTCACAAAGTTTTCGCGACAATCGCTTTCCGGTGCCGCTTGTGAAAATGAGAACGGCCCGCGCTGTTAGCGCGGGCCGTTCCAGGAGATTTTGCGGTGCGTCAGCTGGTCTGCCGCCAGATGTCGTTCACGACCCGCTGGATGTCCGGCGCCTCGATCGGCTGGCCGTAGACCATGACGCCGACCAGCCACCACTGGCCACCGCTCTGGAACGCGCGCGTCATCGTGATCGTGTAGGGCTTGGAGAGCGACAACCAGGTACGGGCGTCCTTCGCGGTCGCCGGTGGGGTCGTTCGGTAGATCTTCGTCCACTGCCGGTCGAACGCCGGCCGGTCGGCCAGGCACTTCGCCAACGACGCGCACGGGTGCAGCGCGAACTGCGCCTTGAACGAGTTGCGCGCACCGTCCGGGGCGTACTCGGCCGACGTCACGACCTTGCGCAGTACCAGCTGCGACGACTCCCCGAGGAAGCTCACCTGCGGCGGCCGCGGCCAGCCGAACGCGAACGGGAGCTCCGCGTTCGCCACCACCTGTACGTCGGCACCGGCCGGGTAGGTCGCGCCGAAGACACCGGCCGAACCGTCCGGGCGCTTGTACGGCGCGGTCGTCACGCGGTCGATCGCCGGACTCAGTACGGTCGGCGGGTACGGCTCCGGGCTGACAGCCGGGGTCGCGGCGGCCTCGGTCGGGTGGTCCTTCACGGCGCCGCCGATCGCCGTACCGACCGAGTACGCGATCGTGAAGACGATCAGCACGACGACGGCGACGACGGCGTACGCCCAGGGGCCGATCTTGCGGCGGTACTGCCGCGCGATCTCGAGCTTGGACAGCGGCTCCTCGGCGGCCTCGTGCCCCGGGGCGGGGTCGGGTTCGGGGCGGTCGGGTGGTCGACGTACGACGGGATGCTCTGCTCCGGCTGGGGCGCGGCTCCGGGAAGCGTCGGCGCGACAGCGCCGAACCGGCTGAGCTGGTCGCGGACCGCGCGCAGCGAGTCCTCGTCGTTGCCGAGGATGCCGTCCAGCGGGTCGATCAGCCGTTCGGCGCCGGTCTCGCCGGGGATCAGCTGGGTGATCGCGTACGGGCGTCCGGAGCTGAAGTTGGCCGCCCACAGCGGGGTCTGCTGCCGGCCCGGGCTCAGCGCAGCCTCCCGGCTGGCGCCGGCGAGCCGGTCGACGACGGTCTGGTTCCGGGCGCCGTCATCGCTCAGGATCAGCGCGACGACCTCCATCCCGGTGAACGACCGGCCGTGCCACAACTCCGCGAGCGGGTGCTGCAAAATCCGCTGGTCCAGCTGGTAGCCGGGGATCTCCGGCGTGCCGTTGTTCACTTGCTCTCCCAGATCGCGCGGTCGGCCAGCGCGAGCGCCGCCTGCTGCGCGATGTCCCCGTCGATCGGGTTGGCCGTGTAGTCCACCAGTACGACGATGTCGGCGTGCTGGACGACCGCGTGTACGTTCCACGACTCGCCGGCCAGACCGCCCTCGGTCCGTTCGACCTTGGTCGGGTACGGGCGGCCCTCGTCGTACCCCTTGACCGGGGAGCGGGTGAACGTCCGGTGCGCGACCTGCTCCGGCGTGAACGGCGGGTTGCCCGCGCCGGCGTCCTGCCCGCCGTACGCCGTGACCGTCACCTTCACGCTCGCAGATGTGTACGCGCGGACCTTCGCGCGCGAGCTGCCCGCCTGGCAGGTGATCGTCGTCGTACCGCCCTGGGTCATCGTCACCGGCCCACCCGATGCCTTGGGCAACAGCTTCGACACGTCCCCGATCCGGGCGCAGAGATCACCCGGCAGTTCGCGCGCGGGCACCAGGTCGGCCTTGGTCACCGGCTCGCCGACCGCGAACCCGACCCCGCCGCCCACCAGCGCAGCCACGCCGCACCCGATCGCCGTACCCCGCACCAGCCGACTAGCCATGCCCGCGACCCTAGCCACGCGGAGGTCCTCCCTCGCCGCTCGACCACCCCGCGTTAGACGAACGTCACCCAACTCCCGTTCCGAGAACATGTGCTGGGGTCTGGGAACAGGTAATGGCTTGTTCCCAGACCCCAGGAGGTGTCAGCTGAGCAGGGTCTGGACCGAACCGCCGGACTCGGTGAGCTTGGCACCGAGGCCCTTCAGCGCGTCCCCGACCGTGGCGAGGATCCCGGACAGGTCCTGCAGGTTGCCGGCCAGGCTCTCGATCTCGGACGCGACCGCGCCGACCTGCCCGCTGCCGTCGTTCAGCCTCTTCGCCGCGGCGTCGCCGATCCCGGGGATCTTGTCCAGCTCACCCGCGAGCCCCGCCAGCATCCCGGCCGCGTCGTGCAGCCGGTCCTTGGCCGCGTTCATCGTCCCGGCACTCCCGGTCAGCGCCTTCCGCGCACCACCCTCACCGTCCTCACCGACGAGCGCCCCGGCCGCCTTCGCCGCCTGCTCCCCGGCCTCCGCGAGCCCGGACCCGATCGTCTTCAACAGCTCCGGCAACTTCCCGATGAACCCGACCGCGTCCTCCGGCAACCCGCGCACCAGATTCAGCACCTTCTGGAAGTCGTCCGAGTTCTCCATCACGAACCCGACCGCCTTCTTCACATCCCCCAGCTCCCGCCCACCGAGCAAGTCCTCAATACCCATCCGCGGATCGTAAACGCCCCTCCCCAACCCCGATTGGCAAACATCCGCCCCCTCCATGTATCGTTACTCGACGTTGTCCAGCGCTCGTAGCTCAACGGATAGAGCATCTGACTACGGATCAGAAGGTTGGGGGTTCGAATCCCTCCGAGCGCGCTTCGTGAAAGCCCAGGATCAGCCCGGCTGACCTGGGCTTTTGCATGTCCGGAGCTGGAGATTCCTGGGAGTTGTGTCGAATCTTGTGTCGGCCGCTCGACGTTCAGGCAGGTGGCGCCGGCTGGTGCCCAGGGGCTTGAGAGCGCAGGAGGTTGAAGTGTCTACATCCATCCTTGACATGTCGATGTCACTCGACGGGTACATTGCTGATCCCGACGACTTCCTCGGTGGGGAGAATGGCGAGCTGCTCCACGAGTGGTTCGCTGCCGGCGGGCCGGCCGGAGAATTCGAGGCCGAGTGGAACGCCGCCGGTGCCGTCCTCGCGGGGCGGCGGACTGCCGAGCTCATGGATCACTGGGGTGGGGACCACAACGGGGCCCCGATCTTCGTGCCCAGTCACCGTCCGCCCGGCCCAGCCGCTCGGTGGAACTACCCGTTGGTGACCTACGTGACCGACGGAATCGAAAGCGCCATGGCACAGGCGAAGGCCGCCGCCGGGGACCGGGATGTCCAGGTGCGCGGCGGGTACGTCGCGCAGCGTGCCATCGAAGCAGGGGTGCTCGACGAGGTCCAGATCCATCACATCCCGGTACTGCTCGGTGCCGGCCGCCGGCTCTTCGACGTACTGCCCTCGCTCGTCACCCTGGACATCATCCGCGTGATCGACACCCCGGAGGCGACCCATATCCGCTACCGCGTCCGCCGCTGACCGGCACGACCCACCTGCTATCACGACGGCCGAGCGCGCCACGTCAGGATGCTGACCTGGGCTTTTGTGTTTGCAGGGCGGCTGTCAGGTAGCCGCGGGGGATGTTGGCGCGGGTTCGGAGTTCGGTCGGGTCGGCGTGCGGGATGAGGCGGCGCCAGGAGATGAGGCGGTGTACGTCGACGAGCGGTTCGGCGGCGTACAGGTCTTGGCGGAGTACGGCGGGGTCGGCGCCCAGGTGGTTGCTCCACGGTGCGAGGTAGGCGGCGTACAGCTCCTCGCGGTGGTTGTCGGACAGCGGGCGGCGGGTCCAGTCCACCACCGAGTCGAGGAAGCCGTGCAGGGTGACGAACGGGTGCGCCCGGAGCGTGTTGCCGAAGTCGAAGAAGCGCGGGCGGAGTACGCCGGTTGAGCGATCGGCGAAGATGTTCGCCGGGTAGACGTCGTTGAACTCCAGGTCGAGCGGAACAGTCCCGCTGCGATCCGCAGTACGCCGATCAAGCGCGTCGGCCGCCACCTCGGCCCTCGCCACCACCTCCGGCCCGATCCGCAACGGATGCTCTGCCGGCAACTCCGCCCACTCGCGGACCACCTCACGCACCCGGTCCCCGGCCGTGTCCGGCGCGAGCTCGATCACGCCCGGCGCAACCTTCCCGAGTACGGCACACTGCAACCGCGCCAACGCCCGTACGACAACGAGCCGCGTCGCCTGATCCGCAACCTCCGCGTGCGAGAGCGTCGTACCGCAGTCCTCGGTCAGCAACCAGCCCCGCCGACGATCAACCGCGATCGGCACCACAACGTCATCCGGCACCAACCGAGCCAGCTCCGCCACCAGCCCGGCCTCGAACTGATGCCCCGGATTGTTCTCCTTGAACCAGACCAACCCGCCATCCACCGGATAACACCGAACCACCGACCAGAACCGAGCCCGATAAGTCACCCCCGCCCCCACAACCCGCCGCCCCACCTCACCCAACCGCCGCTCGACCCACTCATCCACCCCCTGCTCCCACTCCACCGACGTCCACCACCGAACCCACCGCCCTGCAGCATCGGGCCCCAACGGCCGCGGCGTCATCAGCATCCGGCGAGATTAATGCGCGGCGGGGACAGTGCGGCTCTTGTTAGCGTGCGGGGGTGGAATTGTTGCCGCGGGGTGGGGCGTTGGGGGCCGTTGACGGGTTGCTGGATCGTCTGCGGGAGCAGGGGGTTGAGTGTCATTCGTTGATGGTGGTGCATCGCGGGAAGGTTGCTGCTGAGGGGTGGTGGGCGCCTTACTCGGCGGAGCGTGTGCATCTGCTGTATTCGTTGACGAAGTCGTTCACTTCGATCGCGGTCGGGATTGCCATCGGCGACGGGCTCTTGTCGCTGGAGGATCGGCTGGTCGACGTGTTGCCGGAGCACGTGCCGGCGGACGTGTCGGAGCAGGGACGGCGGATCACGGTTCATCACCTGTTGTCGATGACCGTCGGGCATGAGGAGGACAGTCTCGAGGAGGCCTGGCGGTTGGAGCCGGCGGATCTCGTGAAGGGGTTCCTGCGGGTGCCGTTCGTGCACCCGGAGGGGACGCGGCACGTGTACGACAACGCGACCACCTTCATCTTGGCGCGGATGGTCGAGCGGGTCACCGGGCAGGACTTGCCGGAGTACCTCGACGAGCGGCTGTTCACGCCGATGGGGATCGAGGATGCCGAGTGGGATCGGGTGGCGAGCGGGGCCGCGTTCGGGTTCCACGGGTTGCATCTCACGACCGAGGCGATTGCCGCGTTCGGCGAGCTGCTGCTGCGCGGCGGGCGCTGGGGTGATCAGCAGCTCGTACCGCGCGAGTGGGTCGAGCTCGCGACGACGAAGTACGTCGATACGCTGCCGCTCCCGAACTGGACGGAGAACCAGGACTTCCAGTCCGGGTACGGCTATCAGTTCTGGATCTCGCGCCACGGGTACTTCGGCCACGGCTCGTACGGGCAGTACTGCGTCGTCGTACCGTCGCACGAGCTCGTCGTCGCGATCACCGGCGCGATCGGACCGGAAGCCGTGCTGCCCGGTCTGATCTGGGACTGCCTGTTGCCGGCGCTGGACTCTGGAGGCGCCGACGACGCGCTTGCCGATCGGCTCCGGAACCTCTCGCTCGCGACGATCGAGGGTACGGCGGGACGCTCCGCCGAGGCGAAGATCGACGACACGTCGGAGGTGCTGCCCAGCGGAACCACGGTCACGCTCGACGCCGTCGATGGCGGCTGGACGCTCCGACTCGGACCACTGACGGTCGACGTCGGCCACCGCGCATGGCGCGAGAGCTCACCCCTCGGCCGGCCGATCGTCGCGATGGGCGGGTGGCAGGGCGATACGTACGTCGCGGACGTCTACGTCATCACCACTCCACATCGGGTCCGCCTCACGATCACCGGCGGAACAGCCACCGCGACCTGGAACGTCATACCACTGACCGGCCCTGACTTGCTCAAGCACGTCCGGGCGCCGCTGATGACCCGCCCCGACGTCTCATGACAAGTTCGAACGTACGACCCCAGTCCGCTGGCGCCGTGCCGCGAAGCTGACGAGCCATGTCGGCGGCCGCCCGCAAAGGGTCCGCTTCGGAGCTGGTGAGGTGCAGCAGCAGTTGGCCTGCTGGTCGACGGAGAGAACGGCCGGCCTTCGTAGTCCGCCGACCACGGCTCGAGCGGGCGCGTGAAAACGCCGGTGTAGTCGCGGAAGTCGACCCATGAGATCCGCCGACCGTCCGGGGACGCGACGATGTGCGGCGCGATTACCCCACAGCCGGCCTCGCCGCACGAGCAGCGGTACACGGCCACGCGCCGCCCGCGATCGTCGGGAACCCGCGGCGAACCCTCGCCGAGGATGTGGGCCGGCTCGCCGTGCGCCGTCTAGTCCAGGCAGAAGTCGTTGCCTTCGACATCGTTCATCCAGATGCAGGACTCGTTGACCTCGTCGGCCTCCTGGAGGAGTACTTCGACGGCGCCGAGCGGGAGCAGGCGGTCGCGTTCGGCGGTCAGGGCGGCGAGACGTTCCGCACCTGTGAGGCCGGTGCCGACGCGGACGTCGAGGTGCACGCGGTTCTTCACCACCTTGCCTTCGGGTACGCGCTGGAAGAACAGCCGCGGACCGATCCCGTTCGGATCGACGCACGCGAACCAGCTGCCGCGTTCCTCCTCCGGCTGCGCGCGCTCGTACTCCTCCCACGACGTGAACCCACCGGGCGGCGGCGGTACGACGTACCCGAGGACCTCGCACCAGAACCGGGCGACGCGCTCCGGATCCGCGCAGTCGAACGTGACCTGAAACTGCCTGACCGTTGTCACCGGACCACGGTAAAGGTGCCCGAGGCTACGGTCCACCGTAAATCCGTGTCGTCCACCGCGTCCGGGACGAGATGATGACGCGCGTGGACGACGAGGAGGTGCTGACCGGCGGCAACGTCGCGGACGTCGTCGTACGGATCGGATCGACGGTACGGAAACCGGCGATGGCGCACACGGCCGGAGTTGAGGCCGTACTCGAGCACCTGAAGGATTTCGAGGCCTCGCCGCAGACCCTCGGCCGCGATGAGCAGGGCCGGCACGTCCTCGAGTACATCCCCGGCACGCTGGCGGACACGTTGCCGCCGCTCACCATTGACGAACTGCACCGCATCGGCCGGCTGATCCGCGAACTGCACGACGCGATGGAGACCTTCGAGCCACCACCCGACGCCGAGTGGCACCCCGCCGTACCCGACCCGGCCGGCGGCGACCTGATCCTGCACGGCGACCTCGCGCCGTGGAACCTGGTCCGCACCGGCGACCGCTGGGTCTTCATCGACTGGGACAACTGCGGCCCGTCCACCCGCCTGTGGGACCTCGGGTACGCCGCCCAAACCCTCGTACCGCTACTACCGTGGGGCGACGTGACCGTGGACGCCCCACGCCTGCGCGCGTTCGCCGACGGCTACGACCTGACCCGCGACCAACGCGTCGCCTTCCCAGCCCAGATCGCCGCCCGCACCCGCGGCTCGTACGACCTCCTCCTCCGAGGCCACCAAACCGGCGAACAACCCTGGGCCAAACTCTACGAGGAAGGCCACGCCAACTTCTGGCGCCCAGCCGCCGCCTACACCACCCACCACCACGACGATTGGCTCGAGGCATTGATCTCATAGCGTCAGACTGCGGTGGTGGACATTGTGGTCAACGGGATTCGGCATTGGGTGCGGGTCGTCGGCGAGCTGGGGGCGGCGACACCGCTGGTCGTAGTCCATGGAGGGCCGGGCGGGTTCGTCTACGACTTCGAGCGGTTGACCGGGCCGGCGTTGGAGCGGCTCGGGCCGGTTGTGTACTACGAGCAGCGGGGGTCGGGCCGGAGCGATTCGCCGTACGACGGGAAGTACTCGATCGAGCTGCTCGTCGATGATCTGGAACAGTTGCGGCGCGAGCTCCGGATCGAGCGGATGGTGTTGCTCGGGATCTCGTTCGGAGGTGATCTCGCGGCGGAATTCGCCGTTGTGCATCCGGAGCGTGTCGACGGGCTGATCCTTCAGGGCACGGGTTTGGCCGAGCGGTCCCGTCCGTCCCCGTGGCCGTCGGGGTTCGAGGCGGTCGCTGCGGACGACGCCATGCGCACGGCGATCCGCGTCGCGGTCGAGCGGTCGGGGCCGAGTGCGGTGTGGGACGTTGTTGATCGGGAGACGACCGATCGGTTCCTGTTCCACCAGCCGGCCGTGGCGCAGCGGATCCGGGAATTGTGGGCGGAGAGCGGGCTCGTCAACACCGGCGCGATGTCGGCGGCGCTGGCCGAGGAACCGGTGCGCGCCGTATCGCTCGTCGACGAGTTGGCCGAGCTGGACCTCCCGGTACTGGTCCTGATCGGCCTCTGGGACCGCAACGCCGGCGTCGACGGCCCGCGCGATCTGGTAACTCGACTACCGCGCGCCGAACTGCACGTCTTCGAGAACAGCGCCCACTTCCCGAACGCAGAGGAGACCGACCGCTACGTCAACAAGATCGCCCGATTCCTCGCCGTACCTTAAATGAAGAGCCTGACAAACTGCCCGAGCAAGACCTCAGGCTGACCTCCGGGCATAGGCGGTCCGCCGACGGTTAGGTTGGGGTTGTGTATGTCAGGTATCAGTGTCCTTTTCCGGATCGGTGGGGGCGGCGGGTTGGGGTGTTCGGGCTGGTGAACATGCTCTCGAATCGCGGGTACCTGAGTGGTGACGAGGAGCGGTTTCGGCGTACGACGAATGCGTGGTACGACGCGACGTACATCAATCCGTCCACCGTTGACCCCTCCATCTACGCGGACAACCCGGACGCCGCCTCCTGGTTCAAGCCCACCGCGCATCACCTTTTCGAACCGATCCCCGGCTATCTCGAGATCCTCGCGGCCCACAATGTTCCCTGCCGCCGCTACACCTCCCCGTCGCCCGGCCGGGTCCTCTACGAAGACCCCCACCAACTGGTGGTCGTACCGGCCGACCAAGGAGATCCCGTCACCACCATGCTGTGGCTGCGCCCGAGGACCTGACGACCGGGCGGATCCAGTGGGTTGCAGGGGTTACGGTGCAGGGGACGGCGAGCGGAGGCGACGGCGATGAGTCACGACCAGAGCGGTGCGCGTATCACCACCTGTCCCAACTGCGGGCGTCGCAACCGCGTCCCCGCGGTCGCAGCCGGCAGACCGCAGTGCGGCAATTGCCACGCGGCGCTGCCGTGGATCGTCGATGCGGGCGACGACGACTTCGCGACGGTTGCGGAGCAGGCCACCGTCCCGGTGCTGGTCGACGTCTGGGCTCCGTGGTGCGGGCCGTGCCGCATGGTCAGCCCGGTGCTGGAGCAGTTGGCCACGGAGAAGGCCGGTGACCTCAAGCTGGTGAAGGTCAACGCCGACCTCGCTCCGGTCGTGTCCCGGCGCTTCGACGTCCAGGCGATCCCGACGCTGATTGTGCTCAACGCCGGGCAACCCGTCGCCCGGCAGGTGGGCGCCGCGCCGGCGTCGGCCCTGCGGCCCTGGCTCGACAACGCCCTCGCCAAGGTCGGCGACAGGCAGACTTGAAATTTGTCATCGGATCGACGACATTTGGGAATGTCAACGAGTCGATGACCGTTGCACAAGATAGAAGCTCCGGCAGGAGCTCGAACACCACAGTCAACGTTGGAGGTGACGACAATGATGATTCGTACTGATCCGTTCCAGGTGTTCGACCAGCTGGCCCGACAGCTCACCGGGACGGCGACCGGGACGTGGACCAGGCCGTCGGTGATGCCGATGGACGCCTACCGTTCAGGCGATGAGTTCCTGGTCGCCTTCGACCTGCCGGGTGTCGACCCGGACAGTATCGACCTGAGCGTCGAGCGCAACGTGATCACGGTCAAGGCCGAGCGCCGGTCCCCGCACGTGGACGAGGGCGGCCAGGTGCAGTTCTCCGAACGGCCCCACGGTGTGTTCACCCGAGAGCTGGTCCTCGGCGACAACCTGGACACCGAACACATCGAGGCAAGCTACGTCGACGGTGTGCTGAGGCTGCGGATCCCGGTCGCGGAGCAGGCCAAGCCTCGCAAGATCGAGATCACCGGCGGACGCCAGCAGATCAGCGCCTGACCGAGGCCGGTCCGGCTCGCCCGTCAGAGGGGATGTGAGCGGGCCGGGCCACCTCCGGCCACCCGGTCCGGCGTACCAGGCCACCGCCTCCGATCGAGGCACGCTTTCCCTCCCTGGGACGCTGCGCGCCGGACCGGCGTCGGCAACCCCTACCCTCACGCACGCACCCAGCCGTGGCGCCCGGCGGGACGCCACGGCACCATCCCGTGGAAGAGAGAATGAAGGATCTCGTACATCTGGACACAGCGGCATTTCGGCAGTCGGTCCTCAACTACGTGGCAGCTCTGGCAGGCGTCGCGGTCGTCTTCGACGCGCTGTACCTGATCACCACTCCCGGCCGGGTTCTGCTCGCCGCGGCGTACAGCCTGCCCATCCTTGCCGGAGCGCTCGGTGGCATCCTGATCGCCGCCACGGAATCCGGCTGGACCGGCGACCTGATCACGAAAGCCTGCCTCGCAACGCTCGCCGCCGGGGTGACCAACACGGCGTTCGTCCTGACGATCGGCGGCATGCTGCAAACCGGTCCGTCCGACTGGGTACGTGGCGCCGCAACGGTCCTGCTGAGCGCCGCGACCCCTGTCCTCGTCGCGCTGACCTGGTCGCTGATCACTTCACTCCCGTACGCCACCACGGCCGAGCACAACTGGAAACGTCAATGGTTGAAGGAGGTTGATGCGATATGAAGAAGCCGAGCGCACTTCCTACACTGCGTCGCAGCAGGAACCACCTCAGCGAGCCCGCCGGTACGGACAGCCGGCCGGTTCGGTGGTTGCCGTCGGAGCTGGCCGCCGATTTCGAGGACATCTGGCGGCGGATGGACCAGCTGGCACAGTCGTTCGGCACGATCGATCGCTCCGGGTGGTCGTCGTTCCCCGTCGACCTCGAGGAGACCGACGACGCGTACATCGTGGAGATCGACCTCCCCGGCGTCTCGCCCGACGACCTCACCCTGGAGTCCAGCGATCGTCGGCTGACCGTCCACGGCGAAGTCAAACACCGCGAACGCAAAGGTTTCCTACGGCAGCAGACCCGTCGCGTCGGGGAGTTCCACCACAGCATCACCCTGCCCGGCGACGTCGTCACCGACCAGATCACCGCCGACCTCAAGGACGGCGTCCTGATCATCCGGGCCCCCAAACCAGCCACGGCCAGATCCCGCCGAATCCAAATCACCACCGGCACACCGAGGACCTGACCCGCCAGAACGCGCTGTCCGGCGATGGCTGGGGTGGCGGCCATGGGTACGGTTCTCTGGTGGTTAGGCGGCTCGTCGGGGTGATCGGCTGATGCCGCTTGTCTACCTGACCGGCACCTCGGGTGTCGGGAAGACGACGGTTGGGCAGGAGCTCAGCCGCCGCGGGTTCACGGTGTACGACGTTGACGTGGACGGGCTGGCCCGGTGGTACGAGAACGCATCCGGGGCCGAGGTGCCGATGCCGGACGACCGCGACGACAGGTGGTACGCCGAGCACACGTACCGCCTGCCGCCCGAGACCGTGCGACGGCTTACCCCAGCCGTCGGCATCACCTTCATCTCGGGGACGGTGGGTAACGAGGACGAGATCTGGGACCTGTTCGACCAGGTGGTCCACCTGACGGCGGACCCGGCAACCCTCGAACGACGGCTTCGAGCGCGCGGGAGTTTCGGGTCGAGTGCGGAGGAGCGCGCGAGAGTGCTCGGCTGGCAGGCGCAGGCTGATCTGGACAACGCGAGGTATGGCGCTCGTCTTGTATCCGCTGATGCCCCGCCCGCTCAGGTCGCCGAGTGGGTTCTTGAGGTGGTTGGGGGCTGAGTCGGGGTGAAGTGACGCTGGGGATCACTTACGGTGATGCCTATGGCGTTTGCTGCGAAGGGGAGCAAGGGTGAGTCGTTCCTTGCGGTGGTGGTCGGGGGTGGGGCGGCGTTCGGGTTGATCGTGATGACCTCGCGGGCATGGAAGGCGTGCCGGGTGGATGTCACCGGGAGCGTGCCGAACGGGTTGACGCTGCTGTTCCTCGGCGTACCGATCGCGTTGATCGTCAACCTGGTCCTGTTCACCATCGTCTTCCGGTACGCCGGGAAGGCGTTCCTGTTCTCGCTGCTCGCGGCCTGTATCGCGATCGCGATCGCCGACCTCGCGCTGTTCTCCTGGCAGGGCACCCCGGCCGGTTCCCCCGGTATTTGCCCGGGCAACGTCCCGCCGTGGTGGCCGAAGATGATCCCCACCTGACGGTTACAGCAGCCGGAGAAGCGCCGCCGCCCGCTCGGGGTCGCCGAGGTGGGCGGCCGTGGGGAAGAGGCGGCTCCAGGAGCCCGCGCGGGTGAGGTGACTGAGGCGCCGGGCAAGCGACGCCGCGCGCCGCAGGTCGTGCAGCGTGTGGCCGTCCTCGGTCCACGCGTCCAGGTACGCGTCCTCGAGCCGCGCGACAACCTCGGCCCCATCCAGCGAGGCCGCCCGCTCCAGCGTGACCAGCAGGCTGAAGAACGGATGCCCCACGTTCGCATCGCCCCAGTCGAAGAACGTGTACCGCCCCTCGCCGGCCACCAGAATCTGCCCGTCATGCAGATCTGCATGATCCAGCGAATCCGGTACGCCGACCGCCGCCAACTCCTCCCACCACCCGACCAACCGCGGCCGCAGGTCCACCAACCGCGCCCGTGCCTCCGAAGTCAACGACGAGATCGCCGAGTCGAAGAGCGCGACCGGCTCCCGAGCATCAGGTACGCCGAGCCGCAGCAACTCCTCCACCCGCGGTACGACGGCCCGCTGCAGCGAGGCGTACTGCGTCAACGCCTGCTCCCACTCACCCGGACCAGGCGGCAGCGCCCGCAACAACGGCCCGCCGGACGGCAGCAGCGACCACCCGCGCGCGGCGTCAACGGCGTACGGCGTCAGCACGTGCTGGGGCGCCCAAGACGACAGCGCCGCACCCAACCCGGCCTCGAAAGCAGCCCCAGGCGCCGCCGCCTTGAACCACACCGGCTCAGCCGCCGCGACCCGCACGATCACCGACCAAGGCCGTACCCGAACCTGCCGCGGCCCGACCTCCCGTACGCCGATCCGAAGCAACTCATCATCCAGCCATCCCAGCGCCGAGGAACGCCAGGACGGGTCGTCCCAAGGGGTCCGCGCGTCCGGATACGCACCGCGGTCGATCTGCACAGGGTCAATAATCGAGGGATGAGGCACTGGCCGGACACCCAATTTCGCGTCGGGATCTCGGGCTGGCGCTATCCGCCGTGGCGCAAGGACTACTACCCCGACGGCCTCCCGCAGCGCGCCGAGCTCGAATACGCCTCGTCCCGGCTCAACTCGATCGAGATCAACGGCTCCTTCTACTCGCTGCAGCGCCCCACGTCGTACCAGCGCTGGTACGACGAAACGCCCGACGGATTCGTCTTCGCGGTCAAGGGCCCGCGCTTCGTCACGCACCTCAAACGGCTGGCCGACGTGGACGCCCCGCTGGCGAACTTCTTCGCCTCCGGTGTGTTTGCACTGGGCAACAAGCTCGGCCCGATCCTGTGGCAGCTCCCGCCCAACTTCCAGTACGACGCCGCCCGGCTCGCGGACTTCTTCGATCGGTTGCCCCGGACAACGATCGCCGCGGCCGAGCTCGCGAAGCGGCACGACGAACGGATGGAGGGCCGCGCGCTGCTGGAGGCCCGGGTCGACCAGCCGCTGCGGCACGCGCTCGAAGTACGCCACGACAGCTTCAAGACCACCGACTTCATCGCGCTGGCCCGCGAGCACGACATCGCCGTGGTCTGCGCGGACACCGCCGGCAAGTGGCCGATGTTCGGCGATGTCACCGCCGACTTCGCGTACGTGCGACTCCACGGCGCCGAGGAGCTCTACGTCAGCGGGTACGACGCCAAGGCCCTCGACCACTGGGCCCGCAAGATCCGCTCGTGGAAGACCGACACCTACGTGTACTTCGACAACGACGTCAAGGTGCGGGCCCCGTACGACGCCGAAGGGCTCGCGCGCCGCCTCGGGATCAGTTCGGCCGCCACCGAAGTGTGACGGGCTTACCGTCGGCGCTATGACACAGAACCCGGGAGAACTCGTCGACCAAGCCGTCGAGCGTTCGCTGAAGCTGGTCTCGACGTGGCCGGCGTGGGACGGCGTACCGCGCACCTCCGACGACGACCGTACGTTCACGCCGCACAAGGCGGTGCGCCGGATCGCGGACCACATGATCGATCACCTGGCGGAGGTCGAGGCGTTGCTGGCCGGCGTACCGACGCAGCCCGACGAGTGGCACGCGAGCGCGCTCACGTCGGCCGCGGACCTGGCGCCGTTCACCGTCGAGGACGTCCGCGAGGCCGAGCAGCGGCTGCGCCGGCTGGGCCGGACGTTCGTGCTGCGGTACGCCGCCCTCGACCCGGCCGAGTGGGACAAGGACCGCAGCCCGAACTGGACGCTGCGCCAGATCGCCGAACACCTCACCGAACTCGACTGGTACGCCGAACAGGTCGGCGACCTGAGCTGACGGGCGGACGCCCGCCACTCACCAACTCCTCCGCCCCGCGCGACGGCACGCTTAGCCACGCCGCCGAGCCGGCTGCGGACGGAGGTTGGTGAGTGTTGCACGTCCGCCTCTCAGAACAACCGCGCGCCGACCGGCTCCTCCAGGTCGAGGAGGAACTGCTTGCGCTGCAGTCCGCCGGCGTACCCGGTGAGCGAGCCGTTCTTCCCGATCACCCGGTGACACGGGACGACGATCGACACCGGGTTCTGCCCGACTGCTTTCCCCACAGCCTGCGCCGGTTCCCCGAGACGTTGGGCGATCTCCCCGTACGTCGTCCTCTCGCCGTACGGGATCTCCTCGAGCACCGCCCACACCCGCCGCTGGAACGCATCCCCCTCCAGCCGCACCGGCAGCTCGAAGGCGACCCGCCGCCCGTCGAAATACTCCTCCAACTGCGCGACGACGCGGGCGATCAACGGATCAGAAGCCTGCTCGCCCAACGTCTCCGCCGAAGGCTTCACCCAGTGATGCGGAAAGTAGATCCCCACGAGTTCGCCGTCCGACACCACCACCGTGAGCTCCCCGATCCGGGTGCTGACCACCGCGTGCCTGTTCATGCAGATAGAACGCGTCAGCACCCGAACCTGTGAGGGCCTACGAGTTGACGCGCTCGCGGGTGCGGCTGCGGAAGTCGCGGCCGATCGTGGTGAGTTCGTCGGTGTGCAGCTCAGCGACCGCGACCGACGGCGTACCGTCTGCCGCGCACTGCGTCAGCCACTCGCCGCGCGGGCCGGCTACCCCGGACACGAGGCCACCGTCCGGGTTGTTGCCGGTTGCGGCCAGGCTGATCCAGCACGTGTTGTTCGCGGCCGCTCCGCGGACCTGGACGTCGATGTGGTCGTTCCGGCCGGTGGCGCTGGCGTACGAGACCAGTACGAGGTCCGTCCCCAGCCGGTCGTACTCCGTGAACAGCTCCGGGAACAGCACGTCCAGCCCGAGCGCGAGCCCGATCCGGACCCCGTCGACCTCGAACGTCACCGGATGCTTGCCGGTGGAGTACATCCAGGTGACCTTCGTGGTGGAGAGCATGCGTTCGTCGTACCGGGCGACGACCTTTCCCTGGTCGGACACGACGTACATGCTGTTGTGCGGCCGGGCGTCGGGCACCTGGTGCACGGACGGGATCACGGTCCAGAGGCCGAGCTCGCGGGAGAGCGCGGCGATCTGGTCGAGTTCGGACTGCAGTGCGGTCCAGTCGGCCTTGGTCCAGTCGGACGGGCCGATCTCGTCCGGGCCGGTGGACGACATCACCCGCTTGCTCGGGAAGCAGATCGCTCCCTCGGTGAAATGCACCAGGCGGGCGCCCGCTGCCGCGGCCTCCCGCATCAGGGTGCGGACCTCGTCGCCGCTCTGCCGCAGCAGGGTGGCGTCGGTGGGGTCTTCGCGGACCGTCGACTGGGTCGTGGCGATCCGTACGAATTCCGGCATGTCTGGTTCTCCTTGGGGAGTCGGACGGAAGTGCCGGAGGGCAGCCGTGTAGGACTCGCCGGTTTTCGCGGCGCGGGCACGGACCCGCTGTTTGAAGTTCCTGTGCGCTGTCATCTGGCCTTCCACGCACTCGTACGCGATCCCCCAGCGATCCGTCCGAGGCGGCTGACCAGGACGAGCGGCCCGAGACAGGAAGTCCCTTTGCCTTCTCGCTTGCAGCGGTGTGACCGAGCTGGGGCCGGTCGACGAAGGTGCGGCGCGGGCCGCGCCGGAGCAACATCTTCGCCGAGCCCCACAGCGGGAGTCAAACAACGACGCGGCATAAAGTCGGACCTGGACGCGGTTGTTTCCGGAGTACGCGCAGACGACGTTTGGAGCACAGGGTGAGCATTCGGGTCGGATACAAGGCGTCGGCCGAGCAGTTCGGGCCGCGAGACCTGGTGGAGTACTCCGTTCGGGCCGAGCAGCTGGGACTCGACAGCGTGACCGTGTCGGACCACTTCCTGCCGTGGCGGCACGAGGGCGGGCACGCGCCGTTCGCCCTGGCCTGGATGGCGGCGGTGGGCGAGCGGACCGAGCGGGTGCAGCTGGGTACGTCGGTACTGACACCGACGTTCCGCTACAACCCGGCGGTGATCGCGCAGGCGTTCGCCACGATGGGCGTGCTCTACCCGGGGCGGGTGATGCTCGGCGTCGGCACCGGCGAGGCACTGAACGAGATCGCCGTCTCCGGGCGTGAGTGGCCCGAGTTCAAGGAGCGGTTCGCCCGCCTGCGGGAGGCCGTACAGCTGATCCGCGACCTGTGGACGAAGGACGGCGTCAGCTCCGAGGGTCCGTACTACAAGACCGTCGACGCGTTCATCTACGACCGCCCCGAGACCCCGCTGAAGGTGTACGTCGCCGCGGGCGGGCCGCTCGTCGCGCGGTACGCCGGACGCGCCGGTGACGGGTTCATCGCGACGTCGGGCAAGGGCATGGAGCTGTACACCGAGCAGCTGATCCCGGCCGTCAAGGAAGGCGCCGAGAAGGCCGGGAAGACGTTCGAGGACGTCGACCGGATGCTCGAGGTGAAGATCTCCTACGACCGCGACCCGGAGCTGGCGCTGGAGAACACCCGGTTCTGGGCGCCGCTGTCGCTGACCGCGGAGCAGAAGCACAGCGTCACCAGCGCGACCGAGATGGAGCGGCTCGCCGACGAGCTGCCGATCGAGCAGGTCGCGAAGCGGTGGATCGTCGCGTCGGACCCGGAGGAGGCGCTCAAGCAGCTCCAGCCGTACGCGGACGCCGGCTTCAACCACTTCGTCGTTCACGGTCCGGGGAACGACCAGGAGCGGTTCCTGACCCAGTTCACCGAGGACGTTCTTCCGTTGCTGCGCAAACTGGGCTGACAATCGCCTGGTGGGTGACTACGAGATCGTCCAGGAAGGCGACCCGCGGTGCGCCGAGCTCGAAGCAGCCGGGTACCGCGTGGTCGCCGAGTCCTGGGCGGTCCGGTTGTACGACCCTGACCGCGACCTGCTGGAGTCGGCGGTACGACGGGCTACCGCCGGCGGGCTGACCGTCCGTGAGCTCGGGCCGGAGTCCGCGTCCGCGCTGCACGAGCTCGAGACGACCAACCAGCCGGACTACCCGGACACGCCGGCGACGCGCCGCGAGGTCGGCGATCTCGCGAAGGTCCGGGAGCTGTGGTCGGAGCACCGCGTCTTCGGCGCCTTCGACGGCAATCGCCTGGTCGGTGCGACGGTGATCCGCGAACACGAAGGCCACGGCGACACCGCCTTCACCTCGGTGCTGGCGCCGTACCGCCGCCGCGGCGTCGGCCAGGCGGTCAAGGCCGCCTCCATCCTCGCCTTCCTCGACATCGGCATCACCCGCTTCAGCACCGGCGGAGCCGCCACCAACCAGGCCAGCCTGCAAGCCAACCGGTCCCTCGGCTACACCCTCACCGAACGCTGGCGCACCTACGCCCCCTGACCGCGTCCGCTCACTGTCCGGGAGCCCCCGGGGCGGCGCGCGGCGTGCGGCGGTGTCCGGTGGAGATGCTGTGTAGCGTCGCTCCGGACCGGTTTCGAGCCATCTGGAGGGTCGGCATGAGCACAGTCCTGGTCACAGGTGCGTCGGGCATCGCGGGACGGGAGGTCTCCCGCGGGCTCGCCGCGGCGGGGCATCAGGTACGCCGCGCGGACGTTGCCCCCGCACCGGACCCGGCGGACGCGGGGATCGGTGAGTTCGTGCGGTGCGACACCCGGACGCCGACCGACGTACTGGACGCCGTGGACGGGTGCGACGCAGTGGTACACCTCGCGGCCTGGCACAACGCGCACCGGCCGGGCGTCAGCGACGCGACGATCTTCGCGGTCAACGTCGACGGCACATTCAACGTGCTTCAGGCGTGCCGGGCGGCCGGTGTCCAGAGCGTCGTCTTCGCGTCCTCGATGGCCTACGGCTGGGGCAGCGTGTACAGCGTCACCAAGGTGCTCGGCGAGGACCTGATGAAGATGTACCACGAGGTCACCGGGGCGTCGGTCGCACTGTTGCGCTACCACGGCTTCGTGCCCGAGCCGTACCTGCGCTGGGGCGAGCGGCTGCTGCGCAACGGTGTCGACGTACGGGATGTCGCCACCGCGACGGTGGCCGCGACCGAGGCCGCGCTCGGGCGGCGCTTCGACGTGTTCCGCACCATCGTGCACAGCGACCACGGGATGCCGGAGGACGTCCGGGCCGACTTCGCTACGCGAGGTGCGGAGTGGGCGGAGACGCGGCTGCCGGGCGCCGTGGCCCTGATCGAGCGTCACTCCCTCGAGCTGCCGCAGAGCGTGGAGCAGCACGATCTCAGCGAAGCGGCGGAGCTGCTCGGCTGGCGTCCGGAGCACGACTTCGTCGAGTTCCTTGCCGATCTCCAGCGCCGCGATGCGGCGGGTGAGGACGTCGGCTCACTCTGGGCGCCGGGCCGGATCCCGGCCTGAGCCGCTCCTCCGACGACCCGGCCGCGGTCCGCAGGGGTCCGTGAGCGTGAACGCCTGGCCGACGTGTGACACGTGCCCAGGGCAGCCCTGCGCACTTCGCGCCCGACGTGCGGCGCGCGTCGAAGGGCCGACCGAGGGCCGGCTCAGCCGGCGATCGGGTAGCTCAGCGCAGATCCGTCGACAGCGCCTTCGCGGCCTGGGTGAGCAGCGGGACGGCACGGTCGACGAGATCCTCCGTCATCCGGCCCGCCGGGCCGGAGATGGAGATCGCGAGCGGGGACGGCGCGTCGGGGACGGCGACCGCGACGCAGCGGACGCCTACCTCCTGCTCGCCTTCGTCGGTCGCGAACCCGTCGGCGGCGGCCTGCTGGAGTTGAGCGGTGAAGGCGTCGGGCGTGGTGATCGTGTTGCCGGTGTGCTGCGGCATGCCGGTGCGGCGCAGCAGGTCGCGGACCTCGGCGTCGGGGAACTGGGCCAGGATCGCCTTGCCGACCGCGGTGCAGTGCGGGAGGACCCGGCGGCCGACCTCGGTGAACATCCGCATCGAGTGCCGGGACGGCACTTGCGCGAGGTAGACGATCTGGTCGCCGTCGAGCATCGCCATGTTCGCGGACTCGCCGAGCTCGTCGACGAGGCGCGCCAGGTGCGGCCGGGCGAACACACTGAGCATGTGCGACGAACTCTCACCGAGCCGGATCAGCTTCGGACCGAGCACGTACTGCCGGGACGGCTCCTGCCGCAGGTACCCGAGGTCGACGAGCGTGCGGACCAGCCGGTGGATCGTCGGCAGCGGCAGCCCGGACTCGGCGGCCAGCTGGGACAACCCCATCATGCCGCCGGCGTCGGCCATCGTCTCGAGCAGGCCGAACGCGCGCTCGATCGACTGCACACTGCCGGTGCGGCCCTTGCCGTTCGCGTCCGTCATACCCTCCACCTTCCCGGACCCCGTTCCGGACCCTTTCCGGATCACGGAAGTTTAGCGCCAGATCCTGGAACCCCGAATGCTTGTGTCTTCCACAAGGTAGATATTAGTCTCCACAATACGGAAAAGGAGGCCGCACGTGGATGACCTGGTGACCGAGCTCGACCGTCGGCTGGCAGCGGCCGACGCAGCCCTGACCGCCGACTACCGCGGAGACCGCGGCGTCCGGCAACCCGTCCACACCGTCTACGTGCCGGCCGACCGCTATGCCGAGAACACGGTCGCGGACTGGGGTGCGCAGGCGCTGAAGTCGCTCGACGAGCATCCGGAGTTCGCCAAAGAGCTCGACCTCCCGGACGACGTGTACGACCGCGTTCGCGGCAAGCTCGAGCGCGAGCCGATCGAGGATCTCCGGATCGACTTCGAGGACGGGTACGGCAACCGCCCGGACGACGAGGAGGACGCGGCCGCGATCGCCGCCGCGCAGGTCGCCCAACAGACGCCGTACTACGGTCTGCGGATCAAGTCGCTGGAGGCGCCGACCAGGCGACGCGGCGTACGGACCCTCGACCTCTTCCTCCAGCATCTGGGCACGACCGGCGACGGGTTCGTCATCACGCTGCCGAAGGTGACGTCGGTCGAGCAGGTGTCGGCGATGGTCCACGTACTCGAGACCCTGGAGCAGCGGCACGGGTTACCAGAGCTGAAGTTCGAGATCCAGGTCGAGACCCCGCAGGCGATCCTCGGCGCGGACGGTACGGCGCTGATCGCCCGGATGATCAAGGCCGGCGGCGCGCGGGTCACCGGGCTGCACTACGGCACGTACGACTACTCCGCGTCGCTCGGCGTGGCCGCGGCGTACCAGAGCATGGAGCATCCGGTCGCGGATCACGCCAAGGACATCATGCAGCTCGCCGCGGCCGGTACCGGCGTGTTCGTATCCGATGGGTCGACCAACGTTCTCCCGGTCGGCGACGCGATCCACGACGCCTGGGCGCTGCATTTCCGGCTGGTACGGCGTTCGCTCGCGCGCGGCATCTACCAGGGCTGGGACATGCACCCGGCGCAGCTCCCGACCCGGTTCGCGGCGACGTACCTGTTCTACCGGGAAGGTCTCGACCAGGCCGCGCTTCGGCTGCGCGCGTACCTCGGCCACGGGGAGTCCGGGTACCTCGACGAGCCGGCGACGGCCGTCGCGCTGGCCGGTTTCGTGCTGCGTGGCATCGAGTGCGGCGCGATCGACACCGCCGAGTTCGACACCACCGAGCTTGCCCGGCTCGCGCGCCGGGCGGTCTAGCCTCGCAGTATGCGACTTGTTGCGGAGTTCACCACCGAGCCCTTCGATGTGGAGGGCTCGCCGCCCGCACACGCGACCGAGGCGCTGCGGGTGGCCGAGGCGGCCGGCCTCGACTGCGAGTTCGGCCCGCTCGGTACGCAGGTCAGCGGCGAGCAGCACATCCTGCTGCCCGCCCTCCCGAAGGTGCTCGAGGCCGCGTTCGCCGGCGGCGCGAGCCAGATAACCCTCCAGGTACGCCGCGATGCCTGACCAACACCCCCTCGTCCAAGCGATCACCCCCCTCATCGAACGCCTGAACGCCGAACTCATCCCCCCAGCCGACGCCCAGGCCAACGACGTCCCCCTCCACTGGGACGGCCAGCCCGTAATCGCCATCCGCCTACCCCAACCCCCCGCCCCCACCACCACCCCAGCCACCTCCACCGCCGCCCCGGCCACTCCCGCCTCCACCTCCGCCGCCGCTGGTGCCGCCACCGTCCCCGCCCCCACGTCCACCGCCCCCACGTCCACCGCCCCCACGTCCACCGCCCCCACGTCCACCGCCCCCACGTCCACCGCCCCCACGTCCACCGCCCCCACGTCCACCGCCCCCACGTCCACCGCCCCCACGTCCACCGCCCCCACGTCCACCGCCCCCACCGACGCGGCCCCGGCTGCTCCCGCCTCCACCGACCCCGACCCCGCCGCCGTAGGCGGCGCGCCTGCGGCTGGCGCAGGTGTGCAGAAGCTGCTGGCCGATGTTGCTGCTGAGCTCGGGGGTCCGTTGCGTGAGTTGTCGCGGCACGACAAGCAGCGGGCGGTGTTGTTGTTGGAGGCGCGGGGTGCGTTCGAGTATCGGAAGTCGGCGGAGATCGTGGCCGAGGCGCTCGGTGTCACGCGCTTCACCGTCTACAACTATCTGAACCGCGCCCGCTGAAATTCAACAAACTGTTGACGACAAGCCCGACGAGTGTCACGCTCTCGTCATACGGAAAGTTGATTTCGGGATTCGAGAAGGTGTGATCGTGGACCTGGAGGAGTTCAACTCCACTCCGACCGACCAGTTGCGGCCGGCACTGGCGGCCTGCTGCGACGTACCCCGGTGGGTCGAAGCGGTGCTCGCGAAGCGGCCGTACGGCGACCTCGCCGCGCTGACTGCGCTCGCCGACCAGGTACTACGGGAGCTCGACGACGACGAGGTCGATCGGGCCCTGCAGGCGCATCCGCGGATCGGCGACCGGGCGCGGGGCGCGAGTACCGAGGCGTCCTGGTCCCGGTCCGAGCAGTCCGGGGTCGGCGACGACGCCGACGTCCGGCAAGAACTTGCCGAGGGCAACCGTGAGTACGAGGACCGGTTCGGCCGGGTGTTCCTGATCTGTGCCACCGGACTCTCGGCGGAACAGATGCTGAGCAGCCTGCGCGAGCGGCTCACCCACGACGATGCGACCGAGGCAGCGGCTGTCCACGAGGAGCTGCGCAAGATCGCGCTGCTCCGCTTGAGCAAGGTGGTGTCATGAGCAGCTTGTCGACGCACGTTCTCGACACCGCGCTGGGGCGGCCGGCGCAGGGCGTCCCCGTACGGCTCTACCGCGGTGACATCGTCGAGGCCACCGGTACGACGGACGCGGACGGCCGGATCGGCGAGCTCGCGCCCAGGCTCGAGCACGGCACGTACCGGCTCTGGTTCGACGTCACGACGTACGCCGAGAGCACCGGCGAGGACATCTTCTTTCCCGAGGTCTCCGTGACCTTCACGGTCGCCGACGAGCGGCACTACCACGTCCCGTTGCTGCTCAGCCCGTTCGCGTTTTCCACCTACCGAGGGAGCTGACCCGATGGCCATCCACCTGGGCGCCAACCAGTACGGCAAAGCCGAGAACCGCGTCGTCCGGATCTACCGGGACACGCCGCGGCACCAGATCCGCGACCTGAACGTGTCGACCGCGCTCCGCGGCGACTTCGAGGCCGCGCACACCACCGGCGACCAGGCCGGCGTACTGCCGACCGACACGCAGAAGAACACCGCGTTCGCGTTTGCCAAACAGAAGGGTGTCGGCGCGATCGAGGACTACGCGCTGACGCTGGGCGACCGGTTCCTCGAGGCGTCACCGGCCGCGTCCGGCGCCCGGATCGAGGTCGAGGAGTACGCCTGGGAGCGGATTCTCGTCGACGGCCAGGAACACGACCACTCGTTCGTCCGCAGCGGTGCCGGGGTGCGGAACACGGTCGTCAACATCGACGGGCGTGGCGCCGACCGGAAGGCGTACGTCGTCTCCGGGATCAGCGACCTCGTCGTGCTGAAGTCGACCGGGTCGGAGTTCCACGGGTTCTTGAAGGACGAGTACACGACGCTGCCGGAGACGAACGACCGGATTCTCGCGACGTCGCTGGTCGCCCGCTGGCGGTACGACCACACTGAGGTCGACTGGGACAAGTCGTACGACGCGATCAAGGCGCTGCTGCTGTCGCGGTTCGCGACGATCCACAGTCTCGCCCTGCAGCAGACGTTGTACGGCATGGGCAAGGCAGTGCTCGAGGAGCACCCGGAGGTTGCCGAGATCAAGTTCTCGGCGCCGAACAAGCACCACTTCCTGGTGGATCTCTCGCCGTTCGGCGTCGAGAACCCGGGTGAGGTGTTCATCGCCGCGGACCGCCCGTACGGCCTGATCGAGGCCACCGTGACCCGCGACGACGCCAGCGACTCCGGCAGTGCGTGGGTCAACATCACCGGCTTCTGCTGATGGAACGGATCGTGATCGAGGGCGCCTACGTGGCGACCCTCGATCCGGCCCGGCGCGAGTTCGTCGGCCACGTCGTTGTCGAAGGCAACCATATCGTTGCCGTCGGCCCCGGGCCCGCACCGGCGTACGAGGGTGCTCGGGTCATCGACGGCTCGGGATGCCTTGTCACACCGGGCTTCGTGAACACGCATCAGCACCTGTACCAGTGGGTGACGCGCGGGCTAGCTGCGGACGCGACGCTGTTCGAGTGGTTGACGACGTTGTACCCGGTCTGGGCGCGGATCACTCCGGAAACCGTGCATGTCGCGGCGCGCGCGGCTTTGGCTCAGCTGGCGCTGACCGGGTGTACTACGGTCGCCGATCACCATTACGTCTTCCCGGGTGGGGATCTGCTCGCGGCGGAGATCCAAGCGGCTGGTGAGATCGGCTTGCGGTTCCACCCCGCGCGTGGGTCGATGGACCGCGGTCAGAAGGACGGTGGCCTGCCGCCGGACTCGGTGGTCGAAGATCGGGACGAGATCCTGGTCGCCACCGAGGCCGCGATCGATCGTTGGCACGACCCATCACCTGGGTCGATGCTGCAGATCGTCGTCGCGCCGTGTTCCCCGTTCAGCGTCAGCGGTGAGCTGATGCGCGAGTCGGCCGAGCTCGCCCGGCGTCACGGCGTACGGATGCACACACACCTCGCGGAGACGACGGACGAGACGGCGTGGTGCCGGGAGACGTACGGGTGTACGCCGCTCGAGTACGCCGACCGGCTCGGCTGGACCGGGCCGGACGTGTGGTTCGCGCATGGGATCCATTTCGACGACGCGGAGATCAAGCACCTCGGCGGTACCGGTACCGGCGTCGCCCACTGTCCCAGCTCGAACGCCCGCCTCGGCGCCGGCATCGCCCGTACCGCCGACCTCCGTGCCGCCGGATCCCCCGTCGGCCTCGGCGTGGACGGTGCCGCCAGCAACGAATCCGGCAGCCTGATCGAGGAACTCCGCCACGCCCTGCTGTTCGCCCGCGCCCGCGGCGGCCCGCAAGCACTGACCGTCCGCGCCGCCCTCGAAATGGCCACTCTCGACGGCGCCCAGATCCTGGACCGCTCCGCCGACATCGGCTCCCTCGAACCCGGAAAACTGGCCGACCTGGCCCTGTGGGACCTGACCGGCCTCCCCCACGCCGGCATCCCCGATCCGATAGCAGCCCTGACCCTCTCCACACCCCCACCCCTGGCCCTACTCCTCGCCAACGGCCGCCCCGTCGTAGAACACGCGCAACTCCAAACCGCCGACCCCACCACCCTGGCCGCGGACGTCGCGCGCACCCAGAGCGCCCTGGTCGGCTAACCGGGAAGAGTTCCTGGGGACCTGGAAGCGGCACTGACGTCTCTCGGGTCCCCGGCGCTTATCCACAGTTGGATGATCGTGTGCTCGGAGGGTGTGTGGCACGTGCATCTTCTTGGGCGTGAACAGGAGACTGGCGGTGATCGCGGCCGAGCGCGGCGGGTGGTTCACGCGCCCGGATGCGCTGGCGGCGGGCTACAGTGACAGCGAGCTGCGACAGCGAGTGCGCAGTGGGCAGTGGGTCAGGATGAGCCTCAACGCGTACGTCGACCCGCGCGCGTGGCCGGTCGACGAGCCGCCGTGGGATCGGGCGATCCGGCTGCATGGGCTCAGTATTCGGATGACACGCACGCGACTCGGTGCGGTCGTGGTGAGTCATCAGTCGGCGGCGGTGCTGCACGGGCTGCCGGTGTGGGGCACGGATCTGACCAAGACGCACTTCACTCGGATCGGCAACGGGCAGTCGCGCACCGGCCGCGAGCTCCAGGTGCATCGTTCTGCGGTGGACGGCGACGAGATCATCGAGCTCGACGGTCTGCAGGTCATGAGCTGCGAGCGCGCGATCGTGGAGACGGCGTGCTCGTCGTCGTACGAGGTAGGCGTGGTGCTGGCCGACGCGGCGCTTCGGGCGAAGTTGACGACGCGCGAGCGGCTGGCAGACGTCGTCCGACGGCACCAGCACTGGCGGGGCATACCGGCTGCGCGGCGCGCGGTGGAGTTCGCCGACGGGCTGAGTGACTCGGTCGGTGAGTCGCGCCTTCGCGTACTGATGGCGAACCACGGTCTGCCACGGCCGCGGCTGCAGGTGGAGATCCATGACGCGGACGGGCTGTTCGTCGGACGCGTCGACTTCCTCCTGGGTGGGACGCTGGTGGTCGAGTTCGACGGCGCGCTGAAGTACGCCGACGGCGTGAGCGTCGTACTCGCGGAGAAGCGCCGCGAGGATCGGCTCCGCGAATGCGGGTACGGCGTACTTCGCCTGATGTGGCCCGACCTGGAGCAGCCCTACAAAACCGCCGCCCGCCTGTGGCGCGCGCTCCGGGGTGAGGCGCCGGGGACCGGGAAGAGGTAATGACGTCTTCCCGGTCCCCGGCGGGGGTGGTCAGTGGAGGAGGTCGCCGTTGAGCCAGACGGCTTGGACGTCGGCGGGGGTGCCCAGGGTGAAGATTCGGGCGAGGGCTTCTTCGGTGTCTTCGGCGTGGGTGATCGCTACCGCCAGGGGCGAGCCCTCGGCCGGGCGGAGGAGTTGGGCGTCGAAGTGTTGGCCTACGGAGAGGTGGCCTACCTGCGGGAGGTTCAGGGCCTCGGCGCCGGCGGTGGTGGCCAGGTAGAGGAGGTGGGCGGCGGTGAGCGGGCGGCCCTGGTCGCCTTGGAGTTGCTGGCAGAAGTACGCCTGCAGGCCTTCCTTGAGCAGCGAGAAGCCCGTACCGGCGCCGACGTCGGAGCCGAGCGCCACGCGTACGCCGTACTGCAGGTGTCGCGTCAGCGGGAAGAGCCCGCTGCCGAGGGCCGCGTTGCTCGTCGGGCAGTGGGCGACCGTGGCGCCGCTCGTGCCGAGGAGCTTGAGTTCGACGTCGGTCGGGTGCACGTTGTGGGCGAGGACGGTACGGCGGTCCACCAGGCCGTGGCGATCGTACGTGGTCACGTAGTCGCTGCCCCCGAACAGGTCGGCGACCGTCGCGATCTCGGCCTCGTTCTCGTTCACGTGCGAGGTGAACATCGCGCCGGGGATCGCGTCCATCAGTTCGCGGCAGGTGGCGAGCAGGTCGTCGGTGCAGGACAGCGAGAACCGCGGCGTCACGGCGTACCGGTTGCGGCCGACGCCGTGCCAGCGGTTCGCGAGCGCGAGTGATTCGGCGTACGCGCGGACCGGGGTGGTGAGCAGCTCCGGGCGGAGCAGGCGGTCGCTCAGCACCAGGCCGGACGTGATCCGCAGACCGACCTGCGACGCGGCGGTGAAGAGCGCGTCGACCGCATCCGCGTAGTGCGCGCCGAAGACCAGCGCGGACGTCGTACCGGCCGCGGCGAGTCCGCGGACGAACTCCGTGGCGACGCCGGTCGCGTACGTGACGTCGGCCATCCGCGCCTCCTCCGGGAGGGCGTACCGGTCGAGCCACTCGAGCAGCGGCAGGCCGAGGCCGCCGACCGCGCGGATCTGCGGGAAGTGCACGTGGGTGTCGACGAATCCGGGCAGTACGACGCCGTCGCGGAGATCCACGACCTGCTCGGCGGGGTGCGCCTGGCGGAGTTCGGAGTACGGGCCGCGGGCAACGATCAACCCGTCCTCGACGAGCAGGCCGGCGTCGCTGTCGACCCGCAGCCCGGCGCCCGTGAACGGGTTCTCCGGGGTGTCGATGAACGTGCCACGATAGAGAGTCATGCTTGCGCCTTACGCTGAGCCGAGGCGGGGCGGCGCTCGGCAGTTCGAGCCGACACGGGAAGCCGCGCGGCAGACTCGCCCGCGGCGCCCTGCGCCCCGGCGGTCCGGTCCGAGGCGCGCTGCGCCTCGGTGGTCTGGTCCGAAGCGCGCTGCGCCCCGGCGGTCCGGTCCGAGACGCGCTGCGCCTCGGTGGTCTGGGTGGTGAAGCGTTCGAGGAGCCAGGCGGCGACGCTGACCGCGATCACGGCCGGCTGCTTGCCGGTGATGCTCGGGATGCCGATCGGAGTCGTGATCCGGGCGATCGCCTCGGGCGGGTTGCCGTCCTCGGCGAGCTTGCGCTGGAACCGGGTCCACTTCGCGCTCGACCCGATCAGCCCGATCGTCGCCAGCTGGTCGTTGCGGATCGCGGCGTCGCAGAGCGCGGCGTCCTCGGCGTGGTCGTGGGTCATGATCACGACATGCGTACCGGGTGGCAGCTCCCCGACGACCAGCTCGGGAAGCACCGGAACGTTGTGGACGTGCACCTGCGCGACCGCGTCGTCGAGCACACCGAGCCGTTCGGTCGTCAGCTGGTCGGCCCGCGAGTCGACGAGGTGCAGTTCGAGGTCGTGCCGCGCGAGGATCCGCGCCAGCTCGAGCCCGACATGCCCCACGCCGAAGATCGCCACCGAAGGCACCACCGGCAACGGTTCGAGCAACAACTTCACCTCACCACCACAACACTGAACCCCGTGCTGGTACGGCGCTTTGTCGGACAACGCCGCCGTCAGCACCTCAGGAGCTGTCGCCCCGCCGGTGATCATCTCCCGCGAACGCTCGACTCCCAACGCCTCGAGGTTGCCGCCGCCAACAGTTCCCCAAACGTTGGACATACCAACAACCATCTTCGCCCCAGCTTCCCGAGGCGCGTGTCCACGCACAGAAAGCACAGTCACCATCACCCCGGCCTCACGCCGGGCGCGCAGACGTTGAACGGCCTTCACCCACTCCATGAGTCACCCCCTCGCGCCCGCTCGACCGCCCAATAGACGGCCTCCGGTGTCGCCGGCGACGGCAGATCCACGCTGGTACCAGCGGGGCCGAAGGCGGCTGCTGCCTGCCGCAACGCTTCGCGGACGGAGAAAGCGAGCATGAGTGGGGGTTCGCCGACTGCCTTGGAGCCGTAGACGGCGCCTTCCTCGTGGGCCTTCTCGAGCAGGGTGACGTTGAAGACTTCCGGCATCTCGGAGAAGCTCGGGAGTTTGTACGTGCTGGCCGCCTGCGTGGACAGCCGGCCGGTGTTGGCGTCCCAGCGAAGGTCCTCGAGCGTCAGCCAGCCGGCGCCCTGGACGAACCCGCCCTCGATCTGGCCGATGTCGATCAGCGGGCTGAGGCTGTCGCCGACGTCGTGCACGATGTCGACCCGGCGCAGCGTGTACGCGCCGGTGAACCCGTCGACCTCGACCTCCGACGCCGCGACGCCGTACGCGAAGTACTTGAACGGCTCGCCGCGCATCGCGTTCGCGTCCCAGTGCAGACCCTCGGTCCGGTAGAACCCGGCCGCCCACAACTGCACCCGCTGGTGATACGCGAGGTTGACGAGCTCGTTCCAGTCGACGCCGTCCCCGGACAGCCCGCGGACGACGCCGTTCACGAACCGCACATCCAGTGGACTGATCCCCAACTTGCCGCCGGCAACCTGCGCCAACCGCTCGCGGATCTGCTCGCAGGCGTTCTTGATCGCCGCCCCGTTCAGGTCGGCCCCCGATGAGGCCGCGGTCGCGGACGTGTTCGGCACCTTGTCGGTCCGCGTCGGCGCCAGCCGCACCCGCGACAGCGGTACGCCGAGCGTGGTCGCGGCGACCTGCAACATCTTCGTGTGCAGCCCCTGACCCATCTCGGTACCACCGTGATTGATCAGGACCGACCCGTCCTTGTACACGTGCACCAACGCGCCGGCCTGGTTGAACGCCGTCAGGTTGAACGAGATCCCGAACTTCACCGGCGTCAACGCCAGCCCGCGCTTCACATGCTCATGCGCCGCGTTGAAGGCCGCCACCGACGCCTGCCGCGCCGCCACGTCGCCGTCGGCGAGCACCTGCGACCAGCACGACTCGAGCCGGTCCGCGTGCCGTACCGGTTGCCCGTACGGCGTGGAGTCGCCCGGCTGGTAGAAGTTCCGCCGCCGCAGTTCCGCCGCGTCGTACCCGAGCAGCGGCGCGCAGCGACCGAGGATGTCCTCGATCACCAGCATGCCCTGCGGCCCGCCGAACCCGCGGAACGCGGTCTGCGAGGTCTTGTTGGTCCTCGCGATCTGCCCGTCGACGCGGACGTGCGGGATCTCGTACGCGTTGTCGATATGGCACATCGCCCGCGCCAGCACCGGCTCCGACAGGTCGAGGCTCCACCCGCCGTCCGCCGTCAAGGTCGCGTCCAGTGCGACAAGCTTGCCATCGGCCCCGAAGCCGACGGTCCACGACGAGTGGAACCCGTGCCGCTTGCCGGACATGGTCAGGTCCTGCGTCCGGTTCAGCCGCAACCGCACCGGCCGTCCGGTCAGCGTCGCGCCCAGCGCGGCGATGGCGGCGAACCCGTGCGGCTGCATCTCCTTGCCGCCGAACCCGCCGCCCATTCGCAGACACTGCACCGTCACCGAATGGCTGGCCAGGCCGAGGACGTGGGCAACGATCTCCTGCGTTTCCGAGGGATGCTGCGTACTCGACTGCACGAAGATCTGCCCGTACTCGTCCACCAGCGCCAACGCAGAATGTGTCTCCAGGTAGAAGTGCTCCTGCCCGGAAAATTCGAACTCGCCGCGGAACACATGCTCTGCACCGGCCAGCGCCGCATCCACGTCGCCACGCTCCAGGTGCCGCCCGATGCCCTGGAAGCTCCCGGCGTCGATCGCGTCGCGCACGCCGATCAACGCCGGCAACGGCTCGTACTCGACCTCGATCGCACACGCTCCGAGGCGCGCAGCCTCCAGTGTTTCCCCGAGCACCCAGCAGACCGCATGCCCGTTGAACATCACCTCGCTCGGGAACAGCGGCTCGTCGTGCTTCACGCCGGCGTCGTTGACCCCCGGTACGTCGTCCGCGGTCAGCACGCGCACCACGCCGGGTACGTCGTACGCCGGCTTCACCCGGAGTGCGGTGATCCGCGCGTGCGCGTGCGGCGACTGCACCGGCCAGGCGTGCAGTACGTCACGGGTGCGCATCACCAGATCGTCTGTATACAAAGCGGTTCCGGTCACGTGCAGTGCGGCACTCTCGTGCGGCATCGGTACGCCGACCACGGGCTGCAGCGGCCGCTCCGACAGGTGGCTCATGCCTCGACCCCCTTGAAGTAGAAGCGCAACAACGATTGACCGAGCATCGCGGAGCGGTACGACGAACTCGCGCGGTGATCGTCCATCGGCGTACCCTCGCTCGCCATCACCGCGGCGGCGGTCCGAACGGTGGTCTCGTTCCAGGGTTGACCGATCAGAGCGGCCTCGGTCGCGGTCGCTCGCAACGGGGTGGCGGCGACACCGCCGAGGCCGATCTTCACGTCCCGGACGACACCGTCGGCGACGTCGAGGGCGTACCCGACCGCGACACTGGAGATGTCGTCGAACCGCCGCTTGGCGATCTTGTGGAATGCGGTGATCGGTGCCAAGGGCAACGGAATGATGATCGTCCTGATCAGCTCGTCCGGCGCCTTCACAGTCTGCCGGTACCCGGTGAAGTACTCGGCCAACGCAACCACCCGCTCACGCCGGCTGGATGCCAGCACCAGCTTCGCGTCCAGTGCCAGGAGGGCGGGGGGAGTGTCTCCGATCGGTGAGCCGGTGCCCAGGTTCCCACCGATCGTCGCGCCGTTGCGGATCAACCGCGAGGCGAACTGCGGGAACAGTTGGCCGAGCAACGGCACCCGACCGTCCAACCGCCGCTCGATCTCCGTCAAGGTGAGCGCCGCGCCCAACCGCACCTCGTCCGCGCCGAAGCTGAACTCCCGCAGCTCCTCCAGGCGGTCGATCGCGATGGTCAGCTGCGGACGCGACCCGAAGATGTTCACCTGCACACCCAGGTCGGTCGAACCAGCCACTACCACCGCGTCCTCCCGCTCACCCAGAACTGCCAGTGCGTGGTCCAGCGAGGCGGGGCGGATGAACTCGCCCTCGGGGGAGACCATGCCGGTGCGTGCGGGGGCCGGCGGTGGGGAGTTGCGGCGTACGGCGAAGGTGTCGTCCTCGGTCGGCTCGTCCAGCGCGTAAGCCGCATCCCGGATCGGCCGATAGCCCGTACACCGACATAAATTTCCACTCAACGCGTGGAGATCGAACCCATTCGGCCCGTGCTCGTGGTCCGCACCGCCGGCTGCGCCGGCGGGTAGGAGGGGGGCGGCAGTCGCACACCCGTCGGCCCCGGCTCCGACCGCAGTGCGGTCCGGGCGGTAGTACTCCGCCGCCATGCTGCAGATGAAGCCGGGGGTGCAGAAGCCGCACTGGGAGCCGCCTCGGACGGCCATTTCCTGTTGGACGGGGTGGAGGGCGTCGGTGGTGCCGAGGCCCTCCGAGGTGATCACCTCTTGGCCGTCCAGCGAGGCCACCGGGAGGAGGCAGGCGTTGACGGCTGTCCACTCGGTCGCGGACGAAGTACCAGGCCGGGCGACCAGGATCGAGCAGGCGCCGCATTCACCTTCGGCGCAGCCCTCCTTGGCCCCGGTCAGGCCGCGGTCGCGGAGCCAGTCGAGGACGGTGGTGTGGACGGAGACGTCACCGATCGGGGTGACGTCGCCGTTCACGGTCAGTGCAGGAGCCCGGAGGGCTTGGGTGGTCATCGGTTCGTGCTCCATCGGGTGCGCGCGGAGTGGATCGGGTTGGCGTCGGACACGTAGTCGTCGAAGCGGTAGCCGGCGATCTTCGCGATCTCGAGCAGAGCGGCGGCGTGCTCCTGGTTCTCGCAGTTCCCCAGTCGCTCGCGCCCCTGCTCGACGATCCGCTCGTACGACTCGGCGTCGCGCACCGAGATCACCAGCGGGAACCCGAACCGGTCCTCGTACGCCGACGTGATCGCGGTCAGCTCGTCGCGCTCCGGATCACCCAGGAACGTGAGCCCCTTGTCGGACTGGTCCCGCAGCGAGGCCTCGCCGCTCAGCCCGTCCGCGACGAACTGCGAACCGAGCTGCGGGTACGCGCGGATCAGCTCGAGCTGCTCGTCCTTCGAGCCGGAGAACAACGCCTCCTGGAAGGACCGCCGCAGCGCGTGCGTGTCGGCGTACGGCCGCATCTCCCAGGCCCGCTCGACCGCCCACCGCGGACCCTGGAACAGACCGCCGAACGTCTCGACGAACTCCTCCCGCGTCATCTGGTTGACCTGGTCGAGCCGGACCGAGTCGCCGGGCTGGCCCGCGACCGCCGGGCCGAAGTTCTTGCCGACGTGATGGAACAGGATGTTCAGGAAGATCGCGGTCAGGCTGCCGAGCGTGATGCCGCTGCCGAAGATGATCTCGGCCCAGTGCGGTACCGCCTGCGACACCTGGGGCTGCGCGGTCACGTACATCGCCAGCCCGACGCTGGTCGCGACGATCACCACGTTCCGGTGGTCGTGGAAGTCCACTTTGGCCAGTGTCTGGAACCCGACCACGGCCACCGTCGCGAACATCGCCAGCGCCGCGCCGCCGAGCACCGGGTGCGGTACGCCGGCCACGATCGCGCCGGCCTTCGGCAGCAGCCCGATCAGGATCATGATCGCCCCGGCCGTCGCCACCACCCAGCGGCTGCGGATCCGGGTCAGCCGGACCAGGCCGACGTTCTCCGCGAAGCAGGTGTACGGGAACGAGTTGAAGACGCCGCCGATCGTGGTCGCCAGGCCGTCGGCGCGCAGCGCCCGGGCGATGTCGTCGCGGCCGATCCGCTTCTCGACGATCTCACCGGTCGCGAACACGTCACCGGTGGTCTCGACGGCGGTGATCAGCATGACCACGATCATCGAGATGATCGCGGCGACCGAGAACTTCGGCCAGCCGAAGTAGAACGGCTGCGTCACGCCGACCCAGGCCGCGTCGTGCACAGCCCCGAAGTGCGCATCGCCGAACGCCCAGGCGACCAGCGTCCCGACCACCAGACCGACCAGCACCGCGATGGTTGCCATGAACCCCTTGAACACGCGCTGGATCAGCACGATCAGCGCCAGCGTGCCGAGCGCGTACGCCATGTTCTTTCCGCTGGTCGGTGCCGCCGTCGGTCCCGCCCCGCCGACCGCGTCCCCGGCCGCGACCGGCAGCAGCGCCAGACCGATGATCGTGATCACCGAGCCGGTCACCACCGGCGGGAAGAACCGGATCAGCTTGCTGAAATACGGCGCGATGAAGAAGGTGGCCAGCCCGGCGACCAGCACCGAGCCGTAGATCACCAGCAGGCCGTTGGTACCGCCACCGGCCGCGAGGCCGATCGCGATCATCGGCGAGACCGCGGTGAACGTCACGCCTTGCAGCAGCGGTAGCCGGACGCCGACCTTCCAGAACCCGACGGACTGGATGATCGAGGCGATCCCGCAGGTGAAGAGGTCCGCGTTGATCAGGTGGATCAGCTGCTGGGTGTTCAGCCCGATCGCGCTGGCGAGCAGGATCGGTACGATCACCGCTCCGGCGTAGAACGCGAGCACGTGCTGGGCGCCGTACACCGCGAGCTTGCCGGGTGGCAGCACCTGGTCGACTGGGTGGCGGCTGGACCGCAGGTTTGCCTTCATCGGGGACACGCTCCTCGGGCTGCGTGGGGCGGCGGGGGATTTGACCTGCACCCGAGCATCTGCTCAACAGACTGTGGATTGCACCCGGTGAACCTCCGAAGATGAACACCCGGAGAACGGTCCGTTTTGTGTGATCACACAACTACAGCGATTTGAGCGCGAGGAACACGTCCACCCGGTCCTCGAGGCTCGACAGATCGCGTCCGGTCAGTTGCTCAACGCGTTCGATCCGGTAGCGAACGGTGTTGACGTGCAGGTGCAGCGACTCCGCCGTACGGGTCCACGAACAAGAGCAGGCGAGGAACGCCTGGAGCGTCATGAGCAGGTCGGCATGGGTACGCCGGTCGTGGTCGAGGACTGCTCCGAGGACGCGGTTGCTGTACGTACGGCGTACGTCGTCGGGCAGCGTGGCGAGCAGGAGGACGTGTGAGGCGACCTCGTCCGACGTGACGACCGAGACGGGGGCGCGGGCCGCACCGGCGGCGCGCTGCGCGAACCGTGCCTCCTCCAGGGCGCCCGCGAGCGCGTCGATCGACGTCTCGCCGCTGATCCCGACCGCGAGATGCGCGCGGTTGAGGCCCGGAGCGAGCCGCCCGAACGCTCGGCGGAGATGCTCCGGAAGTTCTGGTGTGAACGGCAGGAAACCCACGAGCAGACCGTCCCGGCCGGGCGCGACGACGGCCGGACCGACCGTGAGGGCGACGTCTTCCAGCAAACTCAGCGCGACCTCGCTGGGACCGTCGTCGCGCAGGCCGGCGACCGCGACAACCAGCGGACGCTCCGAGTGCGCGCCCGCCTGGCGCAACCGCGCGGCGACCTCGGCCTGAGCCGCACCCGACTCCACCAACGCGAGTGCGTCGGCGACCAGCGGCCGGAGCGCCCGCCGCCCCTCGTCGCGCCGGGCCCGATCCAGCGCGGCGATCGCACACAGTTCGTGCACCGCCTCGACATGGTCGCGACTCCACGTCGTGTAGTCCCCCTCGATCACCAGCACCCAAGCAGTAAGCCGATTCCCGAACCCCGACCCGATCGGAAACAGGCTGTACCCCGAACCGCCCACACCGGCCCGGGCGGTGGCGACTGCGGGCATTCGGTCTGTGGTCAGGAATCTGCGGGTTACTGCGTCGAGGGTGTCGGGGTCCAGTTCGCTGGGGCCAGGGACTACGTGTCGGCCGGTTGCGGTGAGTACTCGGCAGTCGTGGCCGATTTCGGCGGAGATTCGGGCTGCGAGCTCGTCGAGGCTGCGCCCGGCGGCGATCGACGACAGCAGTTGCCGTTGCCGGACCAGGCTCGCCGACAACCGGGCCCCGGTCTCGGCGGATCCGGCGGCCGCGACGTACTCGGTGATGTCCGCGAACGCGATCTCGACCGGTACCTCGATCAGCGTCACCTCGTGCCGTCGGCAAGCCTCGATCAGGTCGGTCGGTACGTCGCCCAGCTGCGCTTTCCCGGCCAGGATCGTGGTCGCGCCACGGCCCGCCATCGACGCGACGAACACCTCGCTGTCCATCGGCCGGCGCCGCCAGACGAGCCCGGTCAACACCACCTCGCCGCCGTTCAGGTATCGCCCCGGCTCCAGCAGGTCGGTCGTGACCAGCCGCCCGATCGGCCGGTCCAGTACGCCGCCCGCCGAGTGCAGCAGGCGCAACCCGAGCTCGGGCGCGTCGAGTAGCTCGGTCAGCAACACGGCGTACCTCCTTTAGAGGAACGTACAACGCGCGCGCCCGCGTGGGACAGCCCCCTTCGAAGACCTGTGGACGCTTGACGCCCCGGACCGGGCAGCTTATGGTCATTTCGCAGAACAGAAATCAAGTTCCACAATGCGGAAACAGTGCAGGAGTTGGAGACGGAAATGAGTCACCAGTTGCGGTACACCGTGAACTGCTCGTTGCTCTTCACCGAGCTGCCCCTGCTCGAGCGGCCTGCCGCCGCCAAGCGGGCCGGGTTCAGCGCGGTGGAGTTCTGGTGGCCGTTCGTCGAGGCTGTCCCGCCGGACCGCCAGGTCGAGGCGTTCGTGAACGCGGTGACCGACGCGGGGGTGCAGTTGACCGGCCTGAACTTCTTCGCCGGCGACATGCCGGGCGGCGACCGCGGCCTGGTGTCGTGGCCGAAGCGCTCCGGTGAGTTCCGCGACAACATCGACGTCACCGTGGGCATCGGCGAGCGGCTCGGCGCGCAGGGCTTCAACGCCCTGTACGGGAACCGCGTCGACGGCGCCACCGAGCAGGAGCAGGACGAGCTCGCGGTCGAGAACCTCGGCCTGGCCGCCCGGGCCGCCGCGCGGATCGGCGCGACCGTACTGCTCGAGCCGGTCAGCGGCGCCCCGCGGTACCCGCTCAAATTCGCGGCCGACGCGCTCGGCGTGATCGACCGCGTCCAGGCAGCGTACGACGTACCGAACCTCGGACTGCTGCTGGACCTGTACCACCTCGCCGTCAACGGCGACGACGCCGACCGGGTGATCGCGGACCACACCGACCGGGTCGCGCACGTACAGATCGCCGACGACCCGGGCCGCAACGAGCCCGGTACCGGCACCCTCCCGCTCGACGCCCAGCTGACCGCCCTCGAGGCGAACGGCTACGCCGGCTGGGTCGGGCTCGAGTACAAGCCGTCCACCACCTCAGAAGCAAGCTTCGGCTGGCTGCCGTACGAGCGCCGCTGATCCCCACACTGTCGCTCTTTCCTTCCTTCCTTCCCTTCCTTGCGGGTCGGGCACTTCCAGGAGAACGAACTATGACGAACATCGCCTTCATCGGCCTCGGCATCATGGGCAATCCGATGGCCGTGCACCTGGCCAACGCCGGGCACTCCGTGACCGGCGTCGACCACAGCTCCGAGCGCACCGCCGCACTGGTCGAGGCCGGCGGCCGGGCCGTCGGTTCGATCGCCGAGGCGGTCAAGGGCGCCGACGTGATCTGCGTGATGGTGCCCGACTCGCCGGACGTCCAGGACGTCCTGGCCGGCGAGAACGGGGTCTTCCAGAACGCCGAGACCGGCGCGCTGATCATCGACTTCTCCAGCATCCGGCCGGACGTCACCCAGCAGCTCGCCGAGCAGGCTCGCGCGCTCGGGTTCCGGCTGCTCGACGCCCCGGTCTCCGGCGGCGAGGCGGGCGCGAAGAACGCCGCGCTGTCGATCATGGTCGGCGGCGAGGCGGACGACTTCGCGCAGGCCAAGCCGGTCTTCGACGCGGTCGGCAAGACCGTCGTGCACGTCGGCCCGAGCGGCTCCGGCCAGACCGTGAAGGCGGCCAACCAGCTGATCGTGGCCGCGAACATCCAGGCGGTCGCGGAGGCGGTCGTGTTCCTGGAGGCGTACGGCGTCGACACCAAGGCGGCCCTCGAAGTACTGGGTGGCGGCCTGGCGGGTTCGGCCGTACTGAACCAGAAGAAGGAGAACATGCTGTCGCGCTCCTTCGAGCCCGGATTCCGGATCGACCTGCACCACAAGGACATGGGCATCGTCACCGCGGCCGCGCGCGAAGCGGGTGTCGTCGTACCGCTGGGTGCCCTGGTGGCGCAGCTGGTCGCGTCCGCCCGTGCGAACGGCGACGGCAAGCTCGACCACTCCGCGCTGCTCCGCGGCGTCGAGCGGCTGTCCGGAAAGGTGAACTCATGACGCGGATGCGGGCGGTCGATGCCGCCGTACTGATCCTGGAGAAGGAAGGCGCGACGCAGGCGTTCGGTCTGCCGGGCGCCGCGATCAACCCGTTCTACAGCGCGATGCGCGCGCACGGCGGGATCAAGCACGTACTCGCCCGGCACGTCGAGGCCGCGTCGCACATGGCCGAGGGCTACACCCGGGCGAAGGCCGGCAATATCGGCGTCTGCATCGGTACGTCGGGACCGGCCGGTACCGACATGATCACCGGGTTGTACTCCGCCGCCGCGGACTCGATCCCGATCCTGTGTATCACCGGGCAGGCGCCGGTCGCGAAGCTGCACAAGGAAGACTTCCAGGCCGTCGACATCTCCGCGATCGCGAAGCCGGTCGCGAAGTGGGCGGTCACCGTGATGGAGGCCGCGCAGGTCCCGGGCACCTTCCAGAAGGCGTTCCAGGTGATGCGCGAAGGCCGTCCGGGTCCGGTGCTGATCGACCTGCCGATCGACGTCCAGCTGACCGAGATCGACTTCGACATCGACACCTACGAGCCGCTGCCGGTGTCGCGTCCCGCAGCCACCCGCGCGCAGGCCGAGAAGGTGCTGTCGATGCTTGCGGAGGCCGCTCGGCCGTTGATCGTCGCCGGTGGCGGGATCATCAACGCGGACGCGGCGGACCTGCTCGTCGAGTTTGCGGAGCTCACCGGCATTCCGGTCGTACCGACGCTGATGGGCTGGGGTGCGATCGCCGACGACCACCCGCTCAGCGCGGGCATGGTCGGTCTGCAGACGTCCCACCGGTACGGCAACGCGACACTGCTGGCGTCGGACCTGGTCCTCGGCATCGGCAACCGGTGGGCGAACCGGCACACCGGTGGCCTGGATGTGTATCGCGGCTCGCGCAAGTTCATTCACGTGGACATCGAGCCGACCCAGATCGGGCGGGTGTTCGCACCCGACTACGGCGTCGTGTCGGACGCCCGCGCGGCGCTGGAGGTCTTCGTCGAGGTCGCCCGGGAGCGGGCGGATTCCATACCAGACCGTACGGTATGGGCCGCGGAGTGCCGCGAGCGTCGTACGACGCTGCAGCGCAAGACGCACTTCGACGCGGTGCCGATCAAGCCGCAGCGGGTGTACGAGGAGATGAACCGCGCGTTCGGGCCGGACGTCCGGTACGTGTCGACGATCGGGCTGTCGCAGATCCAGGCCGCGCAGATGCTGCACGTGTACCGGCCGCGGCACTGGATCAACGCCGGACAGGCCGGTCCGCTCGGCTGGACCGTACCGGCCACGCTCGGGGTCGCGACCGCGGATCCGGAGAGCACGGTCGTTGCGCTGTCGGGTGACTACGACTTCCAGTTCCTGATCGAGGAGCTCGCGGTCGGGGCGCAGTTCAACATCCCGTACATCCACGTCGTCGTGAACAACTCCTACCTCGGCCTGATCCGCCAGGCACAGCGGAACTTCGACATGGACTACTGCGTGCAGCTGTCCTTCGAGAACGTCAACAGCCCGGAGGTCGCGGGGTACGGCGTCGACCACGTCAAGGTCGTCGAAGGCCTCGGCTGCAAGGCGCTGCGGGTGTCCGAGCCGGACGGGATCCTGCCGGCGCTGGAGCAGGCGAAGAAGCTGATGGTCGAGTACCGGGTGCCGGTCGTCGTCGAGGTCATCCTGGAGCGGGTCACGAACGTCTCGATGGGGGTCGAGATCGACAACGTGATCGAGTTCGAGGACCTGGCGATCGCGCCCGAGGACGCGCCCACGGCGCTGGCATTGCTGGACTGATGGGCACCGCGTCGTTCGAGGGGTTCGGCCTGCGGGTCGTCGTTGCCTCGGACAAGTTCAAGGGAACACTGACCAGTGCCGAGGTCGCGGAAGCGGTCGGCGCCGGGGTACAACGAGTCTGCCCCGACGCCACCGTGATCTCGGTACCGGTAGCCGACGGCGGCGACGGCACCCTGTCCGCCGCCGTCGCCGCCGGCTACACCCCCTTCCCCGTCACCGCCTCCGGCCCCACCGGCGAACTCGTCCGCACGTCGTACGCCCGGCGAGGCAAAACAGCGGTAGTAGAACTGGCCGACGTCTCCGGCCTGGTCCGTCTCCCCGGCGGCCGGCCCGCACCCCTCACGGCAACGTCCTACGGCACAGGAGAAGTAATAGCCGCAGCCGTAGACGCCGGCTGCACGCGCATCATCCTGGGCATCGGCGGAAGCGCGTCAACGGACGGCGGCCGCGGTCTGATCGAAGCGCTCGGCGGACGGCTTTTCGGTAATAATTCGGCGCTCCGCGACGAAAAACTTCCGAAGACCGGCGGCAGCCTACCCCTCGCGACCCTCCGGCGACGGCTCGAGGGCGTCCAGATCATGGTCGCGTGCGATGTCGACAACCCACTGACCGGACCTCGCGGAGCAGCAGCTGTGTACGGCCCGCAGAAGGGTGCTACGCAGGAGCAGGTGCTGCAGTTGGATGCCGCCCTGAGCGAATGGGCCGATCTGGTGGCTCGGGAGACCGGGGCGGATCTGCGCAACGTGCCGGGCGCGGGGGCGGCTGGTGGGGTTGGTTTTGCGGCGATCGCGCTGCTCGGTGCGGAGCTGCGGCCCGGGATCGACCTGATGCTGGAGCTGGTTCGGTTCAGCGAGCAGCTCTCCGGTGCGGACCTGGTCGTCACCGGCGAAGGCGCCCTCGACGAACAGACCCTCCACGGCAAAGCGGTAGCCGGAGTCGCAGCAGCCGTCCGCGCCCTTGCCTCGCCGACACACCGACCGACAAGCGCGGGCGTGACCACGACCCAGTCAGAGGTTCCGGTGGTCGCGGTGTGCGGGGTCAATCGGTTGTCACCGGAGCAGCTGAAGGAGATCGGCGTCGCGGCAGCGTATGCGCTGACGGATGTCGAACCCGACGTACGGCGCTGCATCGCCGAACCCCGGCCGTTGCTCGAAGAACTCGGCGAACGGATCGCGGTCGAGCACCTTACGATGACACGAAGGGAGAGAGGGATCGCATGATGGATCTCGTGCTACGAGCCCGTCGGGTGGTACGCGGCGGTGCGGAGCAGGCGGCTGCGATCGGGATCCGGGACGGGCGGATCGTCGCGATCTCGCCGTACGACGCGGAGCTCGACGCCGCGACCGAGCTCCACCTCGCCCACGACGAAGTACTCCTGCCAGGGCTCGTCGACTCCCACGTGCACGTCAACGACCCCGGCCGCACCGACTGGGAAGGCTTCACGTCCGCGACCAAGGCCGCGGCGGCCGGCGGCGTCACCACGATCATCGACATGCCGCTGAACAGCATCCCGCCGACCTGCGACGTCCCGGCCCTCACACTCAAGCGGAAGACCGCGGAGACCCAGGCATACGTCGACGTCGGCTTCTGGGGCGGCGCGATCCCGGGCAACGTCCCCGAGCTACGCCCGCTGCACGACGCCGGCGTCTTCGGGTACAAGTGCTTCCTGCTGCACTCCGGCGTCGACGAGTTCCCACCGCTCGACGCGACCCAACTCGAGGCCGCGATGCGCGAGATCGCGAGCTTCGACGGCCTGCTGATCGTGCACGCCGAGGACGCCCACCGCATCGACGAGGCGACCCAGCCCGACGGCGCCAGCTACGAAGCCTTCCTCGACTCCCGCCCGCGGACGGCCGAGAACGAGGCCGTGCAGCAGGTCATCGACCTTGCCCGGGAGACGGGCTGCCGCGTCCACATCCTGCACGTCTCCAGCGCCGAGGTCCTCCCGCTGCTCGCGAAGGCCCGCGCCGACGGCGTCCGGATCAGCGCCGAGACCTGCCCGCACTACCTGACCTTCGACGCGGAGGAGATTCCCGACGGCGCCACGCAGTACAAGTGCTGTCCGCCGATCCGTGAGGCCGCGAACCGCGAGCTGCTCTGGGACGGCCTCCGCGACGGCACCATCGATCAGATCGTGTCCGACCACTCGCCGTCCACGATCGACCTCAAGCATCTGGACACCGGCGACTTCGGCACTGCCTGGGGCGGCATCGCGTCGCTCCAACTCGGCCTGCCGGCGATCTGGACCGAGGCCCGCCGCCGCGGTTTCACCCTCGTCGACGTGATCCGCTGGATGGCCGAGGCCCCCGCGGACCAGACCGGCCTGAGTACGAAGGGCCGGATCGAGCTGGGGTACGACGCCGACCTCTGCGTCCTCGCCCCCGACGAGACCTTCACCGTCAACGCGTACCAGCTCCAGCACAAGAACGCGATCACGCCGTACGACGGCCGCACGCTGACCGGTGTCGTCCGCGGGACGTGGCTGCACGGCGTACCCGTCGACCTCGCCGCCGACCCGCGCGGTCGCCTGCTGACCCGAGGAGAACGATGACCTTCTATGCCCCGAAGGGTGGTCTGCCCCCGCAGACCGACCTCACCACCGACCGCGCGGTCTTCACCGAGGCGTACGCCGTACTGCCGCGCGGCACGATGACCGACATCGTCACCAGCCGGCTACCGTTCTGGGACGACACCCGGCTGTGGGTGATCGCGCGGCCGCTGTCCGGGTTCGCGGAGACGTTCTCGCAGTACATCGTCGAGGTCGCGCCCGGTGGTGGCAGCGACAAGCCGGAGACCGACCCGGCCGCCGAAGCGGTGCTGTTCGTTGTCGCAGGCAACATTGTGCTGACGGTCGCGGGCGAGAAGCACTCGTTGACCGAGGGTGGGTACGCGTACCTTCCGCCGGGTGGCGACTGGACCGTGCGGAACACCAGCGACGCGAACGCCACGTTCCACCTGGTGCGGAAGGCGTACGAGCGGGTCGAGGGGATCGACGTACCATCTGCGCTGGTGACCAACGAGGCCGACGTCGAGGGCCGGGAGATGCCCGACACCAACGGCGCCTGGCGGACGCAGCGGTTCGTCGATCCGGACGACGTACGGCACGACATGCACGTGAACATCGTGACGTTCGAGCCGGGCGGGGTGATCCCGTTCCCCGAGACGCACGTGATGGAACACGGCCTGTACGTGCTCGAAGGCAAGGCGATCTACCTGCTGAACAAGGACTGGGTGGAGGTGCAGGAGGGCGACTTCATGTGGCTGCGCGCCTTCTGCCCGCAGGCCTGCTACGCCGGTGGTCCCGGTCGGTTCCGTTACCTGCTCTACAAGGACGTCAACCGGCACCCGAAACTCACGCTATGACCCGCACCGGGCGCTGAGGTGAGGTCAGGGGATCGGTGACCAGGCGGGCGTGGCGTTCCACGTCGTACCGGGTGCCGTCGAAGGCGAGGCGGTGGCGTTCGATGCCTTCGGAGAGGAAGCCTGCGCCGGCAGCTACCGCGCAGGACGCCGGGTTGTTGAGGCGGTGGCTCAGTTCCAGCCGGTAGAGGCCCGCGTCGTGGTGGGCCCAGCCGGCCAGCGCGCGGAGGGCGTCGCGGGCGACCCCGTGGCCGCGCACTTCCGAGAGCGTCCAGTACCAGGTCCAGCCGACCCGGTGCCGGTCGATGTTCGTCACCCCGACGCACCCGATCGGGTGGTCGTCGGCGTCCACGACCGCGTACACGTGCCCGTTGTCGAGGTCCGCGACCCGCCCGATCCAGGCGACCGCGGACGCCCGGTCCACGATCCCGCCCTGGTCCGCCATCGCCGGATCGTCGTGCGCCGACGCCAGCCGCAACGCATCACCAGTCCGCCACCGCCGCAGCCCCAGCTCCCCGAGCGCGTATCCCATCCAACGAAAATACTCCCGCCCCGGCCCCACCAGCCCCCCGTACGGCGCGTTCCGGCCGCGGGCGGGAGAGGATATGGCACATGGGATATCTGGATTTCAGGGATCAGGTTGTGGTGGTGACCGGGGCTAGTAGTGGGATCGGGGCCGCGGCGGCGGTGGGGTTTGCGGAGACGGGGGCGACGCTGGCGCTGCACTACCACCGGAACGAGGAAGGTGCGAAGCACACCGTCGGGGCGGTGCAGACCGCGGGCGGTACGGCGTCTCTGCACCAGGCGGACCTCGCCGATTCGAAGTCGGCGGACACGTTCATCGACGAGGTACTCGCTCAGCACGGGCGGATCGACGTACTCGTGAACAACGCCGGTGACCTGGTCCACCGGTCGCCGATCGCCGACGTACCGGACGAGGAGTTTCACCGGATCCTGGACGTCAACTTGACCTCGGTGTTCGCGCTCAGCCGGCGGGTCGTCCCGGTGTTCAAGGCGCAGGGCGGCGGCTCGATCATCAACGTCACGTCGATCGCGGGGCGGACCGGCGGCGCGGGCGGTTCGGTGGTCTACGCCACGTCGAAGGGTGCAGTCAGTACGTTCACCCGCGGGCTCGCGAAGGAGCTCGCGCCGGACGGGATCCGGGTGAACGCGATCGCGCCCGGCGTGATCAAGACTCCGTTCCACGACCGGCACACCGGCGACGCGCAGATGCAGGGCATGCTCGCGACCATCCCGATGGGCCGCACAGGTACGCCGCACGAATGCGTCGGCACCATCCTGTTCCTCGCCTCCGAACGAATGGCGTCGTACGTGACCGGCCAGATCATCGAGGTCAACGGCGGCCAATTGACGCCGTAGGCGCGGGGTTATGACTGAGGCGCCGGCCGGAAGAGTGCGTTGTTGTCGAGCACTTCACCGGTCGGCACGTACCCCAACTCGTCCAGCAAGGCGTGCAGCCGCGGCCTAGCTTCCGGTCGCTTGTCCTCCACAAGCACCGCCCGCGGCTGCAATCGCTTGAACGTGTGCGATCCACCGGACAGCGCCGCGAGCTCGGCGCCTTCGATGTCGAGCTTCACCACGTCCAGCCGGTCGAGCTCGTGCTCGCGCACCCAGTCGTCCAGCCGTACGACGGGCACCTCCAGCACCACGGCGCCGTCGCCGTACAGCAACCGCACGCCGGCGTCGGCCTCGTCGTACCGGCTGTCCGCCCGCAGACCCAACTGCCGTTGGCGTACTCAGGGGGCAGCGGGAGCTGGCGGCCGCGGTTCCGCCGCCGGCTCCCGTCTGCCTACGCGTGGTGGGTCGCTTCGTCGGCCTTGGTAGTTACCGCGACAGCGTGCGGAAGCGGTGTGCGGAGAGCGGGAGGAAGATCGCCGTCAGCACCAGCGGCGCGATGACTGCGGCGACCGTTGCGTGTGAACCGATCCAGGTGGTGGTGGTCGAGGGGTCGGGGTTGCCGAAGAGGGTTCGGGCGGCGGTGGCTGTGGCGGAGAGGGGGTTCCACTGGGCGATGGTGCCCAGCCACGCCGGCATCGTGGAGGTGGCGACGAAGGTGCTGGAGAGGAATCCGATCGGCCAGACCAGGACCTGCACCATCGTGACGCTCTGGGCGTTCTTCACCGAGAGGCCGATGAAGATGCCTACCCACAAGAGAGCGAAACGCAGCAACAGGAGCAGACCGAAGGCGCCCAACGCGGACAGCAGACCCTCGTGCCAGCGCCAACCCAGGATCAGACCGGTCCCTACCAGCACCGCGAGCGTGACGACCGAGTCGAGCAGGTCTGCGATACAACGCCCGAGCACCACCGCGGCCGAGCTCATCGGCAGCGAGCGGAACCGGTCCGTCACCCCCTTCGACACATCCGTGGCGACGGCCGTCATCGTGCCCTCCAGCCCGAAGAGCATCGCCAGCGCGAAGATCCCCGGCACCAGCAACTCGTAGTACGACGAATCCGTCGCCATCGCGCCGCCCAGCAAACCGCCGAACAGCAACAACATCAGCACCGGGAAGAACCACGTGAACACCACCAGCCCCGGCTGCATCCGCCAGTGCAGGAAGGTCCGTCGCGCGATCGTCCAACTGTCCGCGAACACCCACATCATGCCGCCACCTCCGCCCCGGTCAGGTGCAGGAAGACCTCGTCCAGCGTCGGCCGCCGCAACGTGATGTCCTCCGGTTCGATCCTTGCCTCATGCAACGAGTTCGCCATCACCACCAGCGCCTTCGTCCGGTCCCGCACCGGCACACTCACCCGTACGTCGGTCACCTGCACCTCCCCGTCCGCCAGCGGCGCGGCCAGCTCGACGACCCGCGGTACGTCGGCCGGATCCGCGAGTACCAGCTCCAACCGGTCCGAACCCAACTGCGTCTTCAACTCGTCCGGCGTCCCCTCCGCGACCACCCGTCCCGCTTTCAGCATCGAGATCCGGTTCGCCAGCTGATCCGCCTCCTCCAGGTATTGCGTGGTCAGCAACACCGTCGTACCGCCGTCGACCAGTTGCCGTACGGCGTTCCACACCTCGATCCGCCCGGCCGGGTCCAGTCCCGTCGTCGGCTCGTCGACGAACAGCACCCGCGGCGCCACGATCAGGCTGGCGGCGAGGTCCAGCCGCCGGCGCATGCCGCCGGAGTACTTGCTCACCGCCTGCCCGGACGCCTCGGTCAGGCTGAACCGTTCGAGCAACTCGTCCGCCCGGGCCTTCGCGTTGCGCAGATGGTTCAGCCGCCCGAACATCACCAAGTTCTGCCGCCCGGTCAGCACCTCGTCGACCGCGGCGTACTGCCCGACGAGCCCGATCCGGCGGCGTACCTCGGCGCCTTGCCGGCGTACGTCGTACCCGGCGATCGTCGCGGTACCGGAATCCAGCTCGAGCAGCGTGGACAGGATCCGCACCGCGGTTGTCTTGCCGGCGCCGTTCGGGCCGAGCAGGCCCGTCACCGTGCCGGCCGTGACCTCCAAGTCGAAGCCGTTCAGGCCCGCACCTTCCGTGCCGCCGCGGTAGTTCTTCCGTACGCCGACGGCCTCGATCACTCGCTCCGTTGCCATTCCCACCCTCTTGCTCTTGAGTCGTAGCATGTACCGTACATTGTACGGCTCGGGTACCATTCATCCAACGGCGATCGGTGGAGGAAGGTTCCGAGTGGCGGGAAGAAGGGCGGCGGCGCCCGATCCGGCGCGCAGTCTGGCGCTGCTCTGGGGCAGCCACACCAAGCCCGGCCGCTCCGGCCTGACTGTGCGCGCGATCGTCGACGCGGCGATCGCGCTGGCCGACGAGTCCGGTCTCGAGGCGCTCTCGATGCGGATGGTCGCCGAGCGGCTGAAGGTCGGCACGATGTCGCTCTACACCCACGTTCCGGGCAAGGGTGAGCTGACCGATCTGATGTTCGACCAGGCGTACGGCGACCTGTACGCGGCCGCCGAACCGGCCGACCAGCCTGGTGGTTGGCGTGGTGCTCTGGAATTCATCGCCCGAAGAAATTGGGACGTCCTGACCGCGCACCCGTGGATCCACGAGGTGCCGACGATGCGTACGGCCCTGGGCCCGAACATCACCCGCAAGTACGAGATCGAGCTACGACCCCTGGACGGCCTCGGCCTCACGGACGTCGAGATGGACTCCGCCCTAACCCTGGTCCTCACCCACGTCCAAGGCGTCGCCCGCGCCGGCGCCGAACAACTCCGCACCCAACGCGAGTCAGGACTGTCGGACGAGGACTGGTGGCGTCAAATCTCCCCCACCCTCACCACAGTCATGTCCCACACCCACTTCCCCCTCGCCGGCCGAGTAGGCACCTCAGTAGGCGAACACTTCCAGTCCACCCTAGACCCCACCCACGCCCTGACCTTCGGCCTCACCACGATCCTGGACGGTCTCGCCCAGCTGATCGCGTCGCGATCAGCTGTTGAGTAGGTCTTCGAAGGGGGTGGGGTTGGCGAAGGGGTCTGTTGGGGTGGGGGTTTCGTGGTGTAGGGCGGCTACCAGTTCGGCGGCGGCCTGGGTGATGCGGGGGCGGAGGGTGGCGGCGTTGGGGCCCCAGTCGGTGGAGGCTGCGTAGACAGCGGTGGGGACCGGGAGGGCCTTCAGGTACGCGAACAAAGGCCGCAGGGCGAACTCCAGGACCAGCGAGTGGCGTTCGGTGCCGCCGGTCGCGGCCAGCAAGACGGGCTTACCGGCGAGCGCCTTGTCGTCCAGTACGTCGAAGAACATCTTGAACAGACCGGAGTACGACGCGCTGAAGGTCGGGCTCACCACGATCAGAGCATCCGCGGCGGCGACTGTTTCCAGCACCTCGCGGAGCTTGGCCGGCGGGAAGCCCGTCAGCAGGTTGTCGGTCAGCTCGTGGGCGTGGTCGCGGACCTCGATCAGCTCGATCCGGGTGCCGATGCCGCGGGCGGACAGTTCGTCGCGCACGGCATCGGCCAGTTGGTCGGCGAGCAGCCGGGACGACGACGGTGTCGTCAGCCCGGCCGTCACCACGGCAATCAGACGTTCGTTCATCGCGTCGGCTCCTCGGCGGTCGGCTCGGCCGCCACGGCCGGCTCCCGGATCGTCTCCAGCTCGCGAGCCCTCTCGGCGGCGGCCTTCAGCGAGGCGTGGGTCGGAGCGTCGGGTACGTGCGCCGGCTTCAGCGCGGCGAACTCCTTGCGCAGCACCGGTACGACCTCCTCGCCCAGGATGTCCAACTGCTCCAGCACGGTCTTCAACGGCAACCCGGCGTGGTCCATCAGGAACAGTTGCCGCTGGTAGTCACCGACGCTCTCCCGGAAGGTCAGCGTCCGCTCGATCACTTCCTGCGGGCTGCCGACGGTCAGCGGCGTCTCCCGGGTGAAGTCCTCCAGCGACGGGCCGTGCCCGTACACCGGCGCGTTGTCGAAGTACGGCCGGAACTCGCGGACCGCGTCCTGCGAGTTCTTCCGCATGAAGACCTGACCGCCGAGGCCGACGATCGCCTGGTCCGCGGCGCCGTGCCCGTAGTGCTCGAAGCGCGTCCGGTAGAGCTCGATCATCCGCTTGGTGTGGCTCATCGGCCAGAAGATGTTGTTGTGGAAGAACCCGTCGCCGTAGTACGCCGCCTGCTCGGCGATCTCGGGCGAGCGGATCGACCCGTGCCAGACGAACGGCGGTACGCCGTCCAGCGGCCGCGGCGTCGACGTGAAGCCCTGCAGCGGCGTACGGAACTTGCCCTCCCAGTCCACGACCTCCTCGCGCCAGAGCCGGCGGAGCAACGCGTAGTTCTCGACGGCGAGCGCGATCCCGTTGCGGATGTCCTGCCCGAACCACGGGTACACCGGGCCGGTGTTGCCGCGACCCATCATCAGGTCGACCCGGCCGTCGGCCAGGTGCTGCAGCATCGCGTAGTCCTCGGCGATCTTCACCGGGTCGTTGGTGGTGATCAGGGTGGTCGAGGTGGACAGGATGATCTTGGACGTCTGCGCCGCGATGAACCCCAGCTGCGTCGTCGGCGACGACGGCACGAACGGCGGGTTGTGGTGCTCACCCTGCGCGAACACGTCCAGCCCGACCTCTTCGGCCTTGAGCGCGATCCGCACCATCGCCTTGATCCGCTCGCCCTCGGAAACCGTGGTCCCGGTGGTCGGGTCCTCGGTCACGTCCCCGACGCTGAAAACGCCGAACTGCATCCGTCCTCCTCAGGTAGTTCACTATTAAACTACCACAACGTCGGGCCGACTTGCGGCATTCCGCGGACGCCAGGCACTCACCAAACAGCATCGCCGACCCCGGCCCCCGCTCAGGCGAGGTGGGATCGGCGATGTTCGCGAGGTTGCTGAGTGCCGGCGGTCCGGGTCAGAGTGAGTGCGGCTTGAGCAACTCCTCGTCGCCGGTGAGTGCGGCGGCGATCCGGCGGTGCTTGCCGGCCTCGTCCGGGCGGGACTGCCGTTCGAGGGTGCGGGCCAGCATCAAGTGCGCGTAGTACTCGGTGGGCTCGCGTTCGATGACCGCGAGGAGCTGCTCCTCGGCGGGCTTGAGAAGCGCGGCGTGGTAGTACGCCCGCGCCAGCAGCAGCCGGGTACCGACGTCGTCGGGCGTCTCCTCGACCACCGGCTGCAGCGCGCGGATCGCGCCGCGGTAATCACGTTCCTCGAAGTACTGCTGTCCGAGGCCGTAGCTCAGTGCGCGCATGTCTTCCATGGCGGGCCCAACGCCGGTGCGGCCGTTGGTATGCCCAGCGTTTCGCTGATGGGCACCGAACGGGTAGGTAATCAAGCGCTCGCTTGATCGAGGAAGAACGGGGAGTGTGGTTCGCGATGATGTCGAAGAGACCAGGTGTCCTGCGTCGAGCCGTCGTGAGCGCCGCGGTTGCCGTGGCGGCAATCGGCACGCTCGTGACGAGTGCGGGACCGGCCTCCGCCGAGTCGATCCGGAGCGAATGGGTCGGCCCCTACTACTCGCAACTGCAGTGTGAGGTTGCCGTACTGCTCACTCTGGGCGACGGCATCTGCTGGTGGAACCCCAACCCGCCCGAAACCACCGTCGGCTGGTGGTACGAGATCTCCTGACAGGCGACACCGTCTGCTGAGCCGCCGCGCAACGGCTCAGCAGACGGCCCGTCGCCAGGTCAGGCTGTGTCTCAGGCTGTGTTCTCAGGCTGCGTCGAGGGTGGCGACCTGCTCGGCGGTCAGCTGCAGATCGATCGCGGCGTACGAGTCGCGGATGGTCTCCGGACGGCTGGAGCCCGGGATCGGGATCACGTACGGCGACTTGGCGAGCATCCACGCCAGCGTCAGGCGCTGCGGGGAGACGCCGAGCTCAGCGGCGAGCTCGTGGAACGCGGGGTGCTTGCTGCCGAGCTCGCCGGCATTGGAGATGCCGCCGAGCGGGGACCACGGCAGGAAGGCGATCCCCAGCTCGTCGCACAGCTCGAGCTCGGGCTCGCTGGAGCGGAACGCCGGCGAGAACTGGTTCTGCACCGAAACGAGCCGGCCGCCGAGGATCTCGTTGGCCTGCTTGATCTGCTCCGGGTTCGCGTTCGAGATACCGGCCATCCGGATCTTGCCGGCGTCGAGCAGGTCCCGGATCGCGCCGATCGAGTCCTCGTACGGCGTCTTCGGGTCCGGCCGGTGGAACTGGTACAGCCCGATCGCCTCGACGCCGAGCCGCTTCAGCGAGGCCTCGGCCGCCTGCGCGAGGTACTTCGGGGACCCGTCCAGCGTCCAGCTCCCGTCGCCGGGGCGCAGGTGGCCGCCCTTGGTCGCGACCAGGACGTGCGAGGTGTCACCGCCGTACGACGCCAGCGCCTTGGCGATCAGGCTCTCGTTGTGACCGACGTCGGTCGCGGTCAGGTGGTACGCGTCGGCGGTGTCGATCAGCGTGATACCGGCGTCCAGCGCGGCGTGGATGGTCGCGATCGACCGCTCCTCGTCCGGGCGTCCCTCGATCGACATCGGCATCCCGCCGAGCCCGATCGCGGACACCTCGACGTCGCCGATCCTGCGGGTCTTGTTCGTGTCAGCTGCCATACACCCAACCTCCCGCGCGCGCGGCGACAATTCCAACAGGAATATCCGCACACAGTGAGTACTGTGGCCGATTAATCAGCCCGCCGTTCGTTAGGCTGACCCGAATCGTTCGCTACCTCGGGGAGTTGACTGATGGCCTACGAACCGTGCCGCTACGCCCAGCGCTGGCCGGAGCTGTTCGAATCGCTCGACGACGACCAGAAGCAGCGCGTCAGCGACGCCCTCTCGAACAACCGGCTGGAAGGCTGGGAGCCGGACCGCGACGACGTCGCCGACCTGGCCGACCGGGAAGCGGGCCGGATCGACACCGCCGAGTACATCCGCCGGACGATGTCGAAGGTCACCCGCGGCGGGTCAATGTGACCACAGCGGCCGAGGAGCAGGAGGAACGCGAGCGGGCCGAACGCTGGAACGCCTACCTGTGGGAGCCGGGCGGCTGTCTGCGGAACAAGCTTGGTATCACGAACCCGTTCGAGCTGCCGGCCGCCGAGTACCGGCTGCGCGCGATGCGGCAGGGCGAGCTCGACCGCGGTGAGGTCGACATCCCGCGGACATACGACAAGGCCCACCTGCAGGCGATCCACCGGCACCTGCTGCAGGACGTGTACGACTGGGCCGGGGAGTTCCGCACCGTCGACGTGAGCAAGCAGGGCAACGCGTTCGTCCCGGCGGAACTGCTGGACAAGTGGACCGGCAAGGTCGTTGCCAAGGTCAACGACCGCGACTGGTCCACGATGTCGCGCGAGGAGTTCGTGCAAAGCATCGCGGACGTGTACGCGCATCAGAACCTGACCCACCCGTTCCGCGAGGGCAACGGCGCGGCCGGCAAGGTGTTCCTCAGCCACGTCGCCGAGATGTCGCCGTACCGGCTCGACTTCGACCGGGTCGAGAAGTCCGAGTGGAACGCGGCGTCGGAGGCGGCGTACCCCGAGGACATCACCAAGAGCACGGATCCCGATCCACGCAAGCTGTACGCCGTCTTCGACAAGGTGACCGTCGAACGCGGCTCGGTCCTGCGCGCCGATCCGGAACTCGCGATGGCGCTGGAACTGCAGAGCGAGACGTACGCCGGAATCGACGCGTCGGAGCAGCTCGACCTAGACGCCGAACGCCCCGCCGGCCACGGCGTCGAGCTGGAGGCCGAGGCGGAGGCGGAGCACCAGGCGTAACCGGTGCAGGATAGGTCGCATGCAGACCGACAACCGCATCCGCCGAGCCCGGCCCGACGACGTACCTGCCCTGGTCGAGTTGGTGTACGCCCTGGCCGAGTACGAACGTGCCCCGCAGGAGTGCCACCTGACCGCGGATCAACTGCACATCGCCCTGTTCGGCGACTCCCCGGCCGTCTTCTGCCACGTCGCCGAACACGAAGGCGAGGTCGTCGGCTGCGCCATCTGGTTCCTCAGCTTCTCCACCTGGCGAGGCGTCCACGGAATCTACCTGGAAGACCTCTTCGTCCGCCCCGAATCCCGAGGCACCGGCCTGGGCAAAGCCCTCCTGAAGGCCCTCGCCCAAGAATGCGTCCAAAACAACTACGAACGCCTCGAATGGTCAGTCCTCAACTGGAACACCCCCGCCATCAACTTCTACAACTCCCTATCCGCCAAACCCCAAGACGAATGGACCATCTATCGCCTGACAGACGAACCCCTCAAAACGCTCGGCTCCTGACCGCGGCTTCAGCTGCGGCGGTTTTTGGCGGTGTACATGGCTTGGTCGGCTTGGTGGAGGAGGGCGTCCAGGTCGGTGGTGGTGGGGGTTATGGGGACTGTGCCGACGCTGGTGGTTACCTCGATGGTGATGTTGGGGAGGGGGCGGCGGACGGCGTCTTTCAGGCGGGCTATCAAGGTGGTGAGGTCTTCGCCGGTGATGTCTTCGGCGAGTACGGCGAATTCGTCGCCGCCGAGCCGGGCGACGGTGTCGCCGTGGCGGACTGCCGTGCTCAGGCGGGTGGCGATTTCGCGGAGGGCGTGGTCGCCGGCCTCGTGACCGTAGCTGTCGTTCACCAGCTTGAAGTGGTTGAGGTCGCAGAACAGCAGGGCGCCGTGGCGGCCGGTGGCGCGGGTTTGTTCGAGGACCTTGGTGAAGCGGTGCTGGAGGAGCCGGCGGTTCGGCAGGCCGGTGAGCGGGTCGTGGGCGGCGTGGTGGCGGAGTTCGCGTTCGGCGTCCTTGCGGGCGGTGACGTCGTCGATCTGGACGAGCAGGATCCGCGGCTGCCCGGCACCTTGCTCGACCAGGGACGCCGTACCGCCGAGCCAGATCAGGTTACCGGTGGGCTGGGTGAACACCCGCTCGAACCGGTACGTACCGTTGCTAGCAGCAACTTCTTCCAGTTCGCTCCGGGTCCGGTCCGGCTCCTCGTCGCGCAGGAAGCTGACCAGCCGGGTGCCGACCAGCTGATCGGCGGAGTACCCGGTGATTCGGCAGAACGCGTCGTTCACCCGCAGGATCCGGCCGAGGTCCGGCCCGTCGAACGCGACCGTGGCCATCCCGTTCCCGGCGCCTTCGAAGACCAGCCGGAATGTCGCCTCGCTCGCCTCCAGCCGGGTCTTCTCGGCGAGCAGCTGATCGGTCAGCCGGGCCTTGTCGATCGCCAGCCCGGCCTGCGTCGCGAAGATCTCCAGCAGCTCCCGGTGGATCGGCCCCGGCCGCCGGTGGTCCTCCGGCAGGTCCACCGACAACATCCCGACCAGCTCGCCACCCGGCGAATACAGCGGCGCGAAGAGCGCGTCCAGCGGGTGCCACGCGTCCGGATCGTCGGAGACCGGTACGTCGGGCACCCAGCCGGTGACCTCGCCCTCCGGCAGCCGTTCGTGCGGCACGAACCGGAGCTTCCCCCAGGTGTCGGAGATGGCGAAATCGGCGTCGAAGACGTCGGAGGCGCTCACCCGGCCGAGCAACGCCTGCCGGGCCTCCGGCGATCCGGCGACCGCGATCACCTCGAACTTCCCGTCCGGATGCCGGAGGTTCAGTACGGCGATCCCGAAGCCGAGCCCGTTCACCACGCCGTCGACCACTGCCTGCAGCGTCTCGGCAAGGCTGCGCCCAGCGCCCATCCGCAGGCTCACCTCATAGAGGCGGCGGACGGCAGACAGCCGGACCGCGGGCTCGTTCCGCACTTGTTGAGAATAGGCCGATTTCACCCGCGGTGAGCAGACGTATCCACAGCTGACCCGGTTAAGCGTTTGTTGTCACAGCAGATTCAGTACCGGAGTTCGCTGAGCCCGCGGTAGCTGCGTTCGGCCGACGTCCACGCGTCCGTTGGCTTGTCGTGTTCGACCAGATACTGTTCGACACCGCCCGACTCGGCGTGCGCGAACATCGCGGCGAAGTCCAGTTTGCCGGCGCCGACGTCCTCCCACGAGCCGTCCTCGGCCATGTCCTTCACGTGCAGCGCAGGAAAGCGGCCCGGGTGGTCCTGGAACAGCTTCGCCGGGTCGTGCCCGCCGTCGACCGCCCAGTACAGGTCGAGCTCGAACCCCAGCAGCTCCGGATCGACGTCGAGCAGGATGTCGTACAGCACCCGTCCGTCGATCTCGTCGAAGTCGTGGCCGTGATTGTGGAACAGCAGCTTCAGCCCGGCGTCGCGCGCCGCCTTACCCGCCTCGGTGAACGCCGCCGCCGCGGTCTTGAACCCCTCGACCGAGTGCAGTTCGGAGGGGATCGACGGTACGACGGCCCACTTGCCACCGAGCGTCTGCACGTCGGCCAGCGCGCCGGCCCAGTCCTCCAGCATCCGCGCGTACCCGACGTGCTCGAGTACGATCCCGAGCCCCGCGTCGTCCGCGAATCCCCGGATCTCCGCCGCGCTGTGCTCGAACCGTCCACTCACCCCCACGGTCCGGTACCCGATGTCCGCGAGCCGCTTCAGCGTCCCCGGATAGTCCTCGGCCAGCACATCACGCATCGTGTAGAGGTGCATCCCGATCCCGTCGGCGGGAATGGTCCGGTCAGTCATACAGGCAGCTCCTTCTGGAGGACGTGTTCCTGATATCGCGCGTACGCCAGGTCGAAGACGTCTTGGCCTGGTGAGTCCCACAGTTGCTGGTTGAAGATCTCGACCTCGATCGGGCCGTCGTACCCGGCGGCATCGCAGGCGGCGCGCATCCGGCGGAGGTCGATCGAGCCGTCGCCCATCATGCCCCGGCCGAGCAGGGTGTCCGCGGGGAGCGGGACCACCCAGTCGCTCACCTGGTACGACACGATCCGCTCGCCGGCGCGCTCGATCTGCCGGTAGAGGTCCGCGTCCCACCACAGGTGGTAGGCGTCGACGACCACGCCGACCTGGTTCGCCGGGAACTGCTCGGCCAGGTCGAGCGCGCCGCCGAGCGACGACACCACGCAGCGGTCCGAGCAGAACATCGGGTGCAGGGCCTCGACCGCCAGCGTGACCCCGCGTTCCTCGGCGTACGGCCCCAGCTCGGCGAGCCCGTCGCGGACCATCGCGCGAGCGCCGTCGAGATCCCGGGAGCCGGCCGGCAGTCCGCCGCTGACGAGGATGAGTACCGGCGTACCGATCGTGGCGGCCTCGTCGATCGCGCGGCGGTTGTCCTCGATCTTCGCCTGCCGTTCGGCCGGGTCGGTCGAGGTGAAGAAACCGCCGCGGCACAGCGACGAGACCTTGAGGCCGGCGTCCGCGACGAGCTTCGCGGCCTTGTCGACGCCGTACTCCTGGATCGGCTCGCGCCACAGGCCGATCCACTCGAGGTTCGCTCTCGCGCTGGTGGCGACGACGTCTTCCAGCGGCCAGTACTTCGTGGTCGCCTGGTTGAGGCTGTACCGGTTGCTCATGCGTCGATCCCGCTGACTCTCAGCAGCTGACGGAAACGGTCGACCGCGAGCTCGGGGTTCGTCAGTACGCCGGCCTGATCCGCGAGCCGGAACGTGTCCGCGAGGTGCGGAAGCGACCGCCCGGTCTGCAAACCGCCGACCATCGTGAACCCGGGCTGGAACCCGTTGAGCCAGGCAAGGAACGCGATGCCGGTCTTGTAGTAGTACGTCGGCGCGGAGAAGATCTGCCGGGCCAACGGAACCGTGGGCGCGAACACCCGCTCGTAGGTCTCCAGATCGTTGGAATCCAGCGCGCGCAGAGCAGCCGCTGCCGCCGGGGCGATCGCCGCGAAGATCCCGAGCAACGCGTCGCTGTGTCGTTGGCCGTCCCCGCGAATGAGTTCCGGGTAATTGAAGTCGTCGCCGGTGTACAGCCGGACGCCGTCCGGAAGTTGATTGCGCAGAGCAACTTCCTTCGATGCGTCGAGCAACGAGATCTTGATCCCGTCGACCTTCTCGATGTTGTCGTTGATCAACTCGACGACTGTCTTCAGTGCCGCGTCGAACGATCCGTTGCCCCAATACCCTTCCAGAGCAGGGTCGAACATCGGGCCCAACCAGTGCAGGATCACCGGGCGGCTGGACTGCGTCAACAACCGGTCGTACACCTTCCGGTAGTCGTCCGCGGACTCAGCTACCGCGCACAACGCGCGGCTCGCCATCATGATCGGTTGCGCGCCTGCGGCTTCGGCTACGGAGAACTGCTCTTCATACGCTGCTACGACGTCTTCCAGGGAATTGTTGTCAGCAGCAAGTTGATCGGTTCCGGCGCCGACCGCGATCCGTCCATCGGGTGCCTCCGCGGCCGACCGGCGGATGAGTTCCTGGGTGGCGGCCCAGTCCAGGCCCATCCCGCGCTGGGCGGTGTCCATCGCCTCCGCGACCGACAGTCCCAACGACCATAAGTGCCGCCGGAACTCCAGCGTGTGCTCCCAGTCCACCACCGCCGGCGCCCCCGGCGAGTTGTCTCCCAGCGGGTCCGCGACCACATGGGCCGCCGCGAACGCCAACCGCGAAGAAGCCGGTTGATAGGTGCCCTGAGCAACAGGTGTGCCCACCAGACGATACTTCTCCAGCCCCCCGTCGGCCGGAAGTGCGATCTCCATCAGTTCGCCTGGAGGTCGAGGGCGGGGACCTCCAGTTTGCGGCCCTCGTGCCAGGACTTGAGGCCGAGTTCGGCGAGCTGGACGCCCTTGGCCGCCTCGACGAAGTCCCAGGTGAAGGGGGCGTCGTCGACCACGTGGCGGAGGAACATCTCCCACTGCACCTTGAACCCGTTGTCCATCACCTCGTTGTCCGGCACCGTCGCCCACTGGTCGCGGAACTTCTCGGTGACCGGGATGTCCGGGTTCCAGACCGGCTTCGGCGTGGCGGATCGGTGCTGGACGCGGCAGTTGCGCAGCCCGGCGACGGCGGAACCTTCGGTCCCGTCGACGTGGAACTCGACCAGCTCGTCGCGGAACACCCGCGTCGCCCAGGACGAGTTCAGCTGGGCGACGATCCCGCCCTCGAGTTCGAACACGCCGTACGCCGCGTCGTCCGCGGTCGCGGCGTACGGCTCACCGTTCTCGTCGACCCGGGTCGGGATGTGCGTCGCGCCCTGGCAGTACACGGACTTGACCGCGCCGAACGTCTGGTCGAGCACGTACCGCCAGTGGCAGAACATGTCCAGGATGATGCCGCCGCCCTCTTCGGCCTTGTAGTTCCACGACGGGCGCTGCGCCTCCTGCCAGTCGCCCTCGAAGACCCAGTACCCGAACTCGCCGCGGACCGAGAGGATCCGGCCGAAGAACCCGCCGTCGACCAGCCGCTTCAGCTTGCGCAGACCGGGCAGCGACAGCTTGTCCATCACCACGCCGTTCTTCAGGCCGGAGTCGACGACCAGCTTCGCGAGGTCGACGGCGGCGTCGAGGCTCTCGGCGATCGGCTTCTCGCAGTAGATCGCCTTGCCGGCCTCGACCGCGGCCCGGACGCCCTTCTCGCGGAGCTGGGTGAGCTGGGAGTCGAAGTAGATCTCGACATCCGGCTCGGCCAGCGCTCCGGCGAGGTCCGTGGTCCAGCGCTCCAGGCCGTACTGCTCGGCGATCCGGCGCAGCTTCAGTTCGTTGCGGCCGACCAGGATCGGGTCGGGGATGATCATCGTGCCGTCGGCGGCGGGGATCCCGCCCTGCTCACGGATCGCCACGATGGAACGCTCGAGGTGCTGGCGCAGGCCCATCCGGCCGGTGACGCCGTTCATCACGATGCCGATGCGTCGCTCGTTCACAGTCCTACCTCTCACGCTCACGCCTGGGAAAGGGCTTTCCAAGGCTGTGACCGCAACCTTAGGTGGGTGCCCCAATCCAGTCAACCTGCAACGGAAAGCGATCTCCACCGCGCGACTCCCCGGTTGAGCTCGCCCACACCGTGCGCCAACCAACAGCAGGCGTATACGTCCTGTGGCCCTGCAGCCACGACCCCGCCTGCGTGAGGGGTGGGCGAGGGTCGCCGGGGAGCGGTGTGGGAGGGGTGTGGGGCGGTTGCGGCGTGGGCGGGTGCGGAGTGGGAGGGGTGCGGCGTGGGGGTGGCGCGGTGTGGGGGTGGATCAGGTGGGGGTGGGTTGGGTGGGGGTGGTGCGGGTGGCGGTTACTGCGGTCGACCAGGTGGTTCGGCGGTGGGTGCGGTCGGTGGCGGTGGGGGTGAAGTGGCGATAGGTGCGGTGCTGGGACCAGTTCGTGGAGGCGCCGACGGTCGTCCAGGCCAGTTCGGCGGCGCCTAGGGCGGAGATTTCTGGTACGTCGGCTGCTTCGACCGGGTGGCCCAGCAGGTCGGCCTGGGTTTGCATGAGGAGGTCGGAGACGGTGGCGCCGCCGTCGGCGCGGAGGGTGGTGAGTTCGCCGGGGATGGTGTCGGTGATGTCGCAGATCTGGTGGGCGACCGCGTCGACCGCGGCGCGGGCGATGTGGGCGCGGGTGGTGGAGCTGCTCATCCCGGTCAGCGCGGCGCGGGCCTCGCGGTCCCAATGTGGAGCGCCGAGGCCGGCGAAGGCTGGTACCAGTACGACGCCCTCGGCCGACGGGACCGTTGCCGCCAGCGCCATCAGCGCGCCGACGTCCGGGAGGCCGAGCAGGTCCGCGGTCCAGGCGAGCGCCGCGCCGGACGAGACGATGTTCCCCTCCAAGGCGTAGACGGGGTGGTCGGTCAGCCACGCGAGCGTGCAGCCGCCCGGGACGAACTCGTCGACGGGGGTCATCACGGACGAACCGGTTCCGTACGTCGCCTTGACCATCCCGGTCTGCGTACATCCTTGGCCGTACATCGCCGCATGCGAATCCGCGAGTACGGCAACAATCGGAATCCCGTCCGATAGTCCGGGTACGTCCTTCGTGGACCCGAATCCCGCGTTGGACGGTCGCACCTCAGCCAGCGCCGCGCGCGGCACCCCGAACCCCTCCAGCAGTTCCGTCGACCAATCCAGGGCTGTCAGGTCGTAGAGCAACGTACGAGCCGCGTTCCCCGCATCAGTCAGATGCTCGCGGCAACCAGTCAGCCGGTGAATCAACCAGGAGTCGACGGTCCCCACCCGCGCGTCGGGAGAGCGATCCAGCAACCACCGCATCTTCGGCGCCGAGAACATCGCGTCGACCCGCAGCCCGGTACGTCGACGGACGACCTCATCCACCGCGGCAGGCAGTTGGGCGCACCAACTACTGGTACGAACGTCCTGCCATCCCAGAACCGAACCGACCGGACGACCCGACCTGTCCCAACCCACAACGGACTCACGCTGTGTGGACAGCGCTATCCCCACAACCTCGACCGCGGGGGTCCGCGCTGCACCTGAGGCGGCGTTCAGGCAGAGGGCGATTGCCTTCAGCACGCTTTGCCAGATGTTTTCGGGGTCTTGTTCCACCCAGCCGGGGTGCGGAGTGGTGAGGGCAACCGGGGATGAGCCGGTGGACAGCACTCGGCCGTCTGCGCTGATCAGGGCGGCTTTCGAGTTGGTTGTGCCCTGGTCCACTGCCAGCACCGCCTGGGGCATCGGCCCTCCAAGTTTCAACTGAGGTCTTGACGGGACTCTAGCGCCGTGGTGACACTCATGGCGACAGCCTATGCAGTAGTGAATATCTATTCAAACCACGCTCCGCCGGCTCGAAGAAAGCAGACCGGAGACGGAGCGAGCCGAAGGAGAGCGCGTGAAGCCGAGTAGACGCCGGGTGATCATCAATACCGATGCCAAGAACGAGGCCGACGACCAGTTCGCGATCGTGCACGGGCTGTTGTCGCCGACCTTCGACGTCCGGGGCCTGATTCCCGCGCACTTCGGCACCCACCGGTCGGACCGGAGCATGGAGGAGTCCCGCGAGGAGATCGACCTGCTGCTGGACCTGCTCGACCTGACCGGCAAGGTCACGGTCGCGAACGGCGCGCCCACCGGTATCCCGGACGAGCAGACGCCGAACGACTCCGACGGCGCCCGGCTCATCATCGAGGAGTCGAAGCTGGCCGGCGAGAACGACCCGCTCTTCGTGTCGTTCCTCGGCCCGCTCACCGACATGGCGTCGGCGATCCTGCTCGACCCGGAGATCGTGCACCGCAACGTGATCGTGATCTGGATCGGCGGCCGCGGGTACAACGGCTACGCGGCCGACCACCGGATGGAGTTCAACCTGTCGAACGACGTGCATGCCGCGAACGTGGTGTTCGGGTCCGGGATCACCGTCTGGCAGGTCCCGAGCGACGTCTACACCAAGGTCTCGGTCAGCTACGCCGAGCTCGAGGAGAAGATCGGCGACGCCGGCCCGCTCGGCAAGTACCTGATCGAGCAGTTGATCGAGTGGAACGCGAAGTACCACGGCGAGCCGATCGAGTCCCGCTCCCTCGGCGACTCGCCCGCGATCTCCCTGATGCTCTACCCGCACAGCGGCAACTTCCGGACCCGTCCGGCGCCGCGCTTCGGTGTCGACGGCTGGTACCTGCCCGGCACCGACAACCCCATCCAGGTCTGCGAGCAGGTCGACGTGCGCTTCCTGCTGGAGGACATGTTCGCGAAAATCCGCCGCTTCGCCCGTCAAAGGAGCACCCAATGATCACCCGCAGAGGTTTCCTCGGTTTCACGTCCGCCGCCGCGCTCGGCGCCGGCCTGTCCGCCTGCACCGGAGGCGGTACGTCGACCGGCGGGGGAGCCACCGAGGCGGCGTCGAACAACCTACGCCTGTTCACCTACGAGGACGACTCGACCATCGGCCTGCTGAAGGCGCAGGTGAAGAAGTTCGACCAGCAGAACGGTACGACCACCACCGTCGACAGCCTGCCCGGTTCGGGCGCGGCCGTGTACCCGGACAAGCTCCGCACCGAGCTGCTCGGCGGCAAGGGCCCGGACGTGTGGCGGATCTGGGGCGGCCAGATCGGCGCACCGTTCGCGAAGGCCAAGCAGGCCCTGGACCTGAGCAAGTACTACGACAAGTACGGCTGGGACTCGAAGATCAACACCAAGGCGATCGGCGGGATGACGTTCGACGGCGTGAAGTCCGGCGTACCGTTCATCTCGCTCGGGATCGGTGCCTGGTACAACAAGTCGCTGTTCGCGAAGGCCGGCATCGCCGCACCGCCGAAGACGTACGCCGAACTCGAAGCCGCCAACGACAAGCTCGTCGCGGTCGGGGTCACGCCGTGCGGACTGGGCGGTAAGTACGGGTGGGACATCATGCGCCTGTTCGAGTACCTGCTCGAGCACACCGCCGGCCCCGACCTGCACGACAAGTTGCTGACCGGCGCCGAGAGCTGGGACCGCCCCGAGGTGGTCCAGGCGTTCACCCTGTTCAAGAAGTGGCAGGACAAGAAGTGGCTGCCGCAAGGCGCCCTCGCGCTCGATCCGTCCGACGTCGAACCGTGGTACGTGCAGGGCAAGACGGCGTACACGATCACCGGTCCGTGGACCGAGGCCGGTGCGATCCTGGCGGCGAAGAAGAGTTCGTCCGCGTTCGGCAACTTCGAGCTGCCGACCGACAAGACGCCGGCTCGACACTCGGGCTTCGTCGAGGGCTACATGATCAACGCGCGCAGCGGAAACGCGGACAAGGCGGCCGCGCTGATCGACTTCATCCTGCAGCCCGCGGCGCAGAAGGCGATGAACATCACCGCCTCGACGGTCAAGGGTGCCGAGCCGGACCCGAAGACGCTGCCGCTGGCCTCGGAATGGGCGCAGAAGTACTCGGGCAACCCGTTCTACACGATCCAGGACCAGGCGTTCCCGAAGAAGCAGGCCGACCAGTACTTCAGCGTGCAGAGCGACCTGCTCCAGGGCTCGGTCAAGCCGGACGCCGCGGCGAAGAAGATGCAGGAAATCGTCTCTGCCTGGGCGAAGAGCTGAGCGCATGGCCGGAACAGCTGCAATCCCCAAACCCAAACGTGGTGGCCGGTGGTCACCCTGGTTGTTCGCCATCCCTGCCTTGGCGGTGTACGTCGCGTTCCTGGTGTACCCGGCGGTGTCGTCGCTGTTCTTCAGCCTGACCAACTGGGACGGTCTGAGCGCCACCTACAAGTTCGTCGGCCTGAGCAACTACTTCAAGCTGCCGCACGACCCGGTAGTGGTGACCGCGGTCAAGAACAACCTGATCTGGACCGTGGTCACGATCGCGGTCCCGACCGTGATCGGTCTCGTACTGGCGATCGCGCTGAACGGCAAGGTCCACGGCAAACCCATCCTCCGGCTGATCTTCTACACGCCGGCCGTCCTGCCGCTCGTGTCGATTGCGAGTATCTGGGGCTGGCTGTACAACCCGCAGTACGGCGCGATCAACTCGTTGCTCCGGGCAATCGGGCTGGACGGGCTCGCGCAGCCGTGGCTCGGGCAGGACTCGACCGCGCTGTGGGCCGTGATGGTACCGGCGATCTGGCTGCGCACCGGCTTCCCGATGCTGCTCTACTTGGCCGCCCTGCAAGGGATTCCGAACGAGTTGTACGAGGCGGCGACCGTCGACGGTGCGTCGAAGTGGCAGCAGTTCTGGCACGTCACGATGCCGAGCCTGCGGCCCGCGCACTACATCGTGCTCGCCCTCTCGCTGATCGACTCGTTCAAGGTCTTCGACATGATCTACGCGATGACGTACGGCGGACCCGGTACGTCGACGCAGGTGATGGGTACGTGGATGTACTTCAACGTCTTCCAGTACTACCAGGCCGGCTACGGCACCGCGATCGCCGTCGTCATCACGCTCGTAGCGATCGCCGTAGGCATCCCCTACGTCCGCTCCCAGACAAGGGAGGCCTCATGACCGCCATCGCCCCGGCCCAGGTCACAGCCGCCACCTCGGCCACGGACACCCAGCCCATCAGTCCTGGGCCCAAGGGACGTCGAGGTCTGGTGATCACGTTCGTCCTGGCGGTTGTCGCGCTCTTCTGGATCTCGCCGCTGGCACTCCTGGTGATCACCGCCGTACGCCCCCTCGCGGACTTCGTCGGCAACGGTCCGCTGAGCTGGCCCGACCATCTGACCTGGACCAACTTCAAGGACGCCTGGGACATCGGCAACTTCGCCACCACGTACCGCAACAGCGCGATCCTGGCCGCGATCAAGGTTCCGCTGGGCGTGCTCGTCTCGGCGATGCTCGGCTTCGCGCTGGCCAAGCTGCGGATGAAGTTCCGCCGCACAGTGATGTTCGCGGTGTTCCTCGGGCTCACCATCCCGATCTACATCACGATCGTCCCGGTCTTCATCATGATGCGCCAGGCCGGGCTGACCGACAACATCTTCGGGCTGATCGGGCCGTATCTGGCGTTCGGCATCCCGTTCGAGGTGCTGGTCCTGCAGTCGTTCTTCCGGCAGATCCCGGACGAAATCATCGAGGCCGCCAAGGTCGACGGCGCCGGCGACTGGCGGGTGTTCTTCACGATGATCCTGCCGCTGTCCGTACCGGCCCTGGTCACGGTGGCGATCCTGGACGCGGTCGCGACCTGGAACGAGTTCCTGTTCGCGCTGATCCTGCTGAACTCGGACGCGCACAAGACCATCCCGGTCGGCCTGCTGAACTTCCAGGGGCAGTTCGCCAACAACAACACCGGGCTCGCGGCGGGCATTCTGATCGCGGTGGTGCCGATCCTGATCGCCTACACCCTGCTCCAGCGCTGGATCGTCGGCGGCCTGACCGCCGGCTCCCTCAAAGGATAGGAACGAGATATGACTGACATGCCGGTCTTCGGCGCGGGTATCTGGCACTTCGCCACCTACAAGGACCGCTATGCGACGGACGGGTACGGCGATCCCGTCACCCTGATCGAGCAGATCGACCGGGCCGGCGCCGTCGGCGACCTCTCGGTGGTCGACCTGAACTGGCCGTTCGCCGGGTACGACGGCACGCTGGACGACGTCAAGGCGGCGCTGAAACGCAACCACCTCACGGCGATCGCGATCACCCCGGAGATCTACACCAAGGACTTCGTCAAGGGGTCGTTCACGAACCCCGATCCCGCCAAACGCAAGCAGGCGCTCGAACTGTTGCACCAGGCAACCGAACTGGCGAAGGACCTGGGTTGTGAGTACGTCAAGCTCTGGCCCGGCCAGGACGGCTGGGACTACCCGTTCCAGGTGAACTACCACGACATCTGGAACCTGGCGCTGGACGGGCTCAAGGAGCTGGTGTCGGCGCACCCCGACATCAAGTTCGTGATCGAGTACAAGCCGCGCGAGCCACGGGTGAAGATCATCTTCCCGAACGTCGCCCGTACCCTGCTCGGCATCGAGAAGATCGGCCTGCCGAACTTGGGGATTCTGCTCGACTTCGGGCACTCGCTGTACGGCCAGGAGACGCCGGCCGACGCGGCACAGTTGGCGATCGACTACAACCGGCTGTTCGCGATCGATGTCAACGACAACATGAAGGGCTGGGACGACGACATGGTCGTCGGTTCGGTCCACCTGGTCGAGACGTTCGAGTTCTTCCACACGCTGCGCAAGAACAACTGGCAGGGAGTCTGGCAGCTCGACCAGTTCCCGTTCCGCGAGGACAGCGTGCAGGCCGCCAAGCAGGCGATCACGTTCCTGAAGGCCGTGCACCACGCGCTCGACGTACTGGACGACGAGGCCCTGGCGGCCGCGCAGGCATCGCACGACGCGCTCGCCGCGCAGAAGCTGGTGCAGAAGGTGCTGCTGAGTTCGATGGCGGAAATCGTATGACGCTGACAGCCGAGCATGCGACGATGCCGGTGCTCGGGCGGCTGCCGATGCACAGCAGCCGGGCCGAGCAGGTCGCGCACATCGCCGAGGCCGCCCGGCAGATCCGGATCCAGGACCTCAAACTCGTCCACTACGCCGGTGCCGGCCACATCGGCGGCGACTTCTCCGCGATCGACATCCTGGCCACGCTGTACGGCGCGGTGCTCGACATCTCGCCGGAGACGGTGCACGACCCGGAGCGGGACCGTTTCATCCTGAGCAAGGGCCACGTCGCAGGGGCGCTCTACACCACGCTGGCCGCGTTCGGCTTCCTCCCGGTCCAGGAACTCGCGACGTTCCTGAAACCGTTGTCCGCGCTGAACGGCCACCCGAACCGGAACAAGGTCGCCGGCGTCGAAGCGAACACCGGCCCGCTCGGTCACGGCCTCCCGGTCGCGGTCGGGCACGCGCTGTCGGCGAAGCTCGACGTCTCGTTGCGCCGTACCTACGTGCTGGTCGGGGACGGCGAGCTGCAGGAGGGCTCGAACTGGGAGGCGATGATGGCGGCCTCGCAGTACCAGCTGGACCGGCTGACCGTGATCGTCGACCGGAACCGGCTGCAGCAGGGCGCGACCACCAAGGAGACCAACGACCTCGACCCGCTGCCGGACAAGGCGGCCGCGTTCGGGTTCGCGGTGGTCGAGGTGAACGGTCACGACCACGGCGAGCTGCTCGACGTCCTGTCCGCGGTCCCGTTCCGCCCGGGCAAGCCGACGTTCGTGATCGCGCACACGCACAAGGGGCACCCGATCTCGTTCATGAGCAACAACGTCGCCTGGCACCACCGCGTCCCCGATGCCGCTGAGTTCGAGCAGGCCCTGAAGGAGCTGAAATGACCGTCCTCGAGACCCGTTCGATCGCGGACCAGCCGCGCTACGACTGCCGGGACGCGTATGTCGAGACGCTCGCCCAGCTCGCCGAGGCCGATCACCGGATCGTTGGCGTGGTCAACGACTCGGTCGGATCGAGCAAGCTGAACAGCTTCCGCAAGGCGTTCCCGGACCGGCTGATCAACGTCGGCATCGCCGAGCAGGACATGGTCGGCGTCGCGTCCGGGCTGGCCAATGGCGGCCGGATCCCGTTCGTCTCGGCGGCGTCCTGCTTCCTCACCGCTCGTGCGCTCGAACAGATCAAGGCCGACGTGGCGTACTCGAACACCAACGTGAAGCTTTGCGGGATGAGCCCCGGTGTCGCGTACGGCGAACTCGGGCCGACGCACCACTCGATCGAGGACATCGCCTGGCTGCGGGCGATCGCGAACATGACCGTGATCGTGCCGGCCGACCCGATCGAGACCGCCGCCGCGCTGCGCTGGGCGGCCGCGGTGGACGGGCCGGTGTTCATCCGGGTCAGCCGGATGAGTGTGCCGAAGGTGTACGCCGACGACTACTCGTTCGAGCTGGGCAAGGCGATCACGGTCCGCGAGGGCAACGACGTGACACTGATCAGCAACGGGACCGTGCTGTGGCGGGCGTTGGCCGCCGCCGAACAGCTCGCCGCGGAAGGGATCTCCGCGCGGGTGCTGTCCATGCCGACCGTGAAGCCGTTGGACACCGAAGCAGTGGTCGCGGCGGCGCGGGAGACGGCCGGCATCGTGACCGCGGAGGAAGCGGTCGCCGCCGGTGGTCTCGGCGGCGCGGTGGCCGAGACCGTCGTACAGCAGCATCCGGCCCGGGTGACCATCCTGGGATTTCCCGAGTTCGCCCCCACGGGGTCGGCCGGCTACCTGCTGGACCGGTACGGGCTGTCCGCCGACGGCATCGCCGACGCCGCCCGCGAGCTGGTCAGGACAGGTAGCTGACCAGGTCGGCGATCGAGACCATGGCGAAGCCGTGAGCGTCCGCGAACGCGCGCAGGTCCGGACCGGTCATCAGCGTGCCGTCGTCGTTCATCAGCTCGCCGATCACGCCGACCGGCGGCAGGCCGGCCAGCCGGACGAGCTCGACCGTGGCCTCGGTATGGCCGGGGCGCTGCCGGACGCCGCCGTCGACGGCGCGCAACGGCAGGATGTGACCGGGCCGGACCAGGTCCGTGCACTGCGCCGAGGGATCGGCCAGTACGCGGACCGTCCGTGCCCGATCCGCGGCGGAGATGCCGGTGCCGACGCCGGTCGCTGCGTCGACGGAGACGGTGTACGCCGTACGCAGGCTGTCCTGGTTGTCCGGCACCATCAGCGGCAGCTCGAGCCGGTCCAGCACCACGGCCGCCGCGGGCGCGCAGACGTACCCGCTCGTGTGGCGGACGAGCAGGGCCATCAGCTCGGGAGTGGCGAGGGACGCGGCGAACGTCAGGTCGCCTTCGTTCTCCCGATCCTCGTCATCGACTACCACCACAGGTCGACCGGCGGCGAGCTCGGCGACGGCGCGTTCGATGGTGTCCAGGCTGGTCAATGTGTTCATCTTCGTTGTCCTCTCGGCGGTGCACATCGTGAGCACTCCGGGGGCAACGACAAACCCACGCCTGCTGTTTCGGAGGCGTGCGGTTGCCACGTGCGTCTTCCCATCCGGACTTTCACCGTCGGTCCTGGAGTTCCACCAGGTCAACCGCTTCTTCTCACGAAGTCACGGGTCGCGGACTGTCACCGCCGGCTCGGAATTTCACCGACCCCAGAGCACGTGTGTTCTTTCCGTCCTCAGCTTAACGTCAACGAGCCTTTCAGGAGTGTCATGTCCATCTCACCCGTCTGGCATGAGATCGAGCTACCGGCGAGCTCCGACTGGGTCGACTTCGAGCACGAAACCGGGCTCCGCCTCCGGCGCCCCACGTTCTACGACGGCGCCGCGCGGAAGGTGCGGTTTGCCGCGCCCGTTGCCGGGCGGTGGGGGTGGGTGGATGGGGATGCGTCGGGGGAGTTCGAGGTGGGGGCGGTGGGTGAGGGGGAGGGCAATCCGTTCTACGTGCATGGGTTCTGGCGGATGTCTCCTGGTGGGCGGAGTCTGGTGCATGCGGACGGGACGCCGGCGGTGTTGGTGGCCGATACCGCCTGGGCGCTGCCGTGGCGTGCGACCCCGGAGCAAGTACGCGAGTACGCCGCCGACCGGCAGGCCAAGGGCTTCAATGCTGTCCTGCTGATGTCGGTGCAACCGGACATGCGAGCGGTCGGCCCGCGGGACCGTACGCAGGACGAGGGGTTCGGGGTGGCCTTCGAGGATCTGTCCGACGGCCACCTCAACGAGCTGAACTTCGAGTACTTCCAGTACCTCGACGAGTTGCTGCGGATCCTCGTCGCGCACGGGATCGTCCCGGTGCTGCAGCCCGTCTTCCACGGGTTCGGTTGGAAGGGCCTCGACGTTGCCGGCGCCGTCGTACCGAGCGAGGAGTACGCCGCCTACTGCCGCTACCTCGTCGCCCGGTACGGCGCTCAGCCGGCGATCTACCTGGTCGGAGCGGACGGCGCCGGTACCGAGCCGCAGATCGCGGCCGGCGGCGCCGAAGTACACGCAACCGACTGCTACAACCAGCCGACCGGCATCCATTACCGCCCGCACATCCGCCCGGCCGCCCACCAGGACGCGGACTGGCTCGACTTCCAGTGGTGCCAGACCGGTCACACCGGCGAGCACGTCCCCGAGCGCGTCGCCGACATGTGGCGGAACCACCCGGTGAAAGCCGTCGCCAACGGCGAACCGACGTACGAACACACCGGCCGCACCGGCGTCGCCGAGGGATGGTGGCAAGGCCACGAAGCGTGGAGCAACCTGTGCGCGGGCGGCACAATGGGTGTCGTCTACGGCGCGGGGAGCCTCTGGCAGTGGCGCTTGCATCCGGAGGAGCCGGGCCATTCCGAGTTCTTCCTCGCGCCCGGCGCCGGCTGGCGCGAGGCGCTCAGCTTCGAGGGTTCGTCGTACGTCGGCATGCTCGGCAAGATCCTGGCCGGCCTGCCGACCACCGACATGGAGCCGGACTGGACCCGGGTGATCTCCGGGCGTGCACTGAGTACGAAGGACGGCGGCCTGATCGTCTACCGCGAGAACGGCGGGCCGGTGATGGTGTTCGACGACACCGTGCCGCTGGCGTACACGATCGTCGATCCGCGGGACGGCTCGGTGGTGGCGACCGGGAAACGGGACACGCCGCAGAGTCCATTGCCCGACGCGGGTGGCGCTCCGCGGGTCTACATCTGCCTATAGTCCAGTTTGATCGTTGTGAGAGGGGTGTCGGTGAACAGCAACCGCGGGGTGCGCCGGCCGGGGCTGGACGAGCTGCGGCTGCTCGCGAAGGTGGCGCGGATGTACCACGAGAAGGGCATCCGGCAGCCGCAGATCGCCGCCGAGCTGAACCTGTCCCAGGCGCGGGTCTCGCGGATGCTGAAGCAGGCCGTCGACGTCGGCATCGTGCACACCGTGGTGACCATGCCGAGCGGCGTGCACAGCGACCTCGAGGACGAACTCCAGGGCCGGTACGGGCTGCGCGACGCGGTCGTCGTGGACACTCTCGGCGTGGGGGACGACGTCCTGCCGGCGCTCGGTTCCGGCGCGGCGGCGTACCTCGACATGACGCTCACCGGCGGCCATGTGGTCGGGATCTCGTCCTGGAGCGAGACGCTGATCTCGGCCGTCGACCGGATGCCGCGCAAGAGCGTGCCGGTGGTGGACAAGGTGGTGCAGATCGTCGGCGGGCTGGGCGACGCGGCCGTACAGATGCAGGCCACCCGGCTGACCGCGCGGTTCGCCGAGCTGACCGGCGGGATGCCGGTCTACCTGCCGGCGCCCGGTCTGGTCGGCACCCCTGCGGTACGCCGGGCAATGATGAACGATGTGTCCGTCCGGGATGTTCTGGGCACCTGGGGTCAGCTCACCGACGCCCTGGTCGGGATCGGCAGCCTGGAACCGTCGCCGCTGCTGCAACGCAGCGGCAACGCGGTGGCGGAGGCTGACCAGGACGAGCTGCGCCGGCTCGGGGCCGTCGGGGACGTGTGTTTCCGGTTCTTCGACGAAGAGGGAAAGCTGGTGCGTTCGACGTTCGACCAACGGGTCATCGGGGTGACCGCGAAGGAGCTGCTGGCGGTACCGCGCCGGATCGGCGTGGCCGGCGGCGAACGCAAGTACTCCGCGATCCGCGCCGCGCTGCTCGGCGGCTGGGTGAACATCCTGATCACCGACCTCGCGATGGCACATCGCCTGCTCGATGGAGCCTGACCAGCAGCGGGAGGTCTACGCGACCATCGACCTGGCGTTGCGGGTCGGTGAGGTGCTGCTGTCCAGCGGCGCCGGTACGGCGGATGCGACCGCGACGATCCTCGGTGTGACCGCGGCCGGCGGGCTGCGCGGGTGTGAGGTCGACATCACGTTCACCTCGATGGCCGTCTCGTACCAGGCCGCCCCGGACGTCGCGCCGGAGACGCACATTCGGCTGGTCCGGTACCGCTCGCAGGACTTCTCCCGGCTGACCGACGTCGACCGGCTGGTACGGCGGTTCGCGGCCGGCGAGCTGACCCGCGAGGAGGCGTCGCGCGAGCTGGCCCGCCTGACATCGGCGGGACCGCCGTACCCACGCTGGAGTGCGGTGCTCGCGTGGGGCGTGATGGCGGGCGGCGCGACGTTGCTGCTCGGCGGTGGTTGGCTGATCACGCTGGTGGCGGTGCTGACCGCGATCGTGATCGACCTGAACAACCGCTGGTTCAACCGGCAACGGTTGCCGGCGTTCTACCAGCAGGTTGCGGGCGCGTTCGTCGCGACCGCGGTCGCGCTGGTGCTGTACGCGATCCATGCGCCGGTGAAACCGTCCCTGGTAGTTGCCGCCGGCATCATCATGTTGCTGGCCGGGATCGCCCTCACCGGTGCCGTCCAGGACGCGATCACCGGGTACTACGTGACCGCCGCGGCCCGCAGTCTCGAGGCGATGCTGCTGACCGGTGGGATCATCGCGGGCGTCTCGCTCGGTCTGGCGCTCGGAGTGCGGCTCGGCCTCAAGGTCGGGATCGAGCCGCAGACGATCCAGTTGGCGAACCTCCCGGTGATGGTGATCTCCGGCGCGGTGATGGCGGTCGCGTTCGCGTACGCGTCGTACGCACCGCTGCGCGCGCTGCTGCCGGTCGCGGTGATGGGTGCGCTGGCCTCGCTGATCTTCACGGTGATGACCAGAGCGTCTTTCGGTCCGGCCTGGTCCACCGCGGCGGCCGCCTTCGTCGTCGGACTCGGCGGGTACTCCGGCGGCCGGCGGACCGGCGTACCACCGCTGGTCGTGGTGGTCGCCGGGTCGATCCCGCTGCTCCCGGGGTTGACGATCTACAAGGGCCTCTACGAGCTGACCGCGGGCGGCCAGCTGATCGGCATCGTCAGTCTCACGACCGCGGTCGCCATCGGGGTCGCGCTCGCCTCCGGGCTGATCCTCGGCGAGTACGTCGCCCAACCGATCCGCCGCGAAGCCCGCCGCCTCGAAGACCGCCTCGCCGGCCCCCGCCTGGTAGGCCTCCGCCGCCCCATCCGCCGCCGAACCAACCGCCGCCGCGCCCGCTAGTAGGGCCCGTTTCCTTGACGGCGTGTTATCCACCTGGATAACTTTTACTCATGCGGATAAAAGATGGCACCGATCGGAGCCGGAGTACGGCGGCGCGCCGGGATCAGATCGTTGCGGCGACGATCGCCGTGCTCGCGCGGCGTGGGTACGCCGCGACGTCGTACGACGCGATCTGCGAGGAGGCCGGGCTGAGCAGCAAGCGGCTGATCTCATACCACTTCTCGACCAAGGACGAGCTGCTCGCGGAGGTCCTCCGTCGGGTCACCACGGACGCGGCGGCCCGGATGCGGCCCGCTATCGAGGCGGAACCACGCCCTGAGGGGAAGTTGGCGGCGTACATCCGTTCCAACCTCCAATTCATCGCGGACCATCCGGACCACGTTCTGGCGGTCCAGCAGATTGCCTTCGCGGCGGTCCCCAACCAGGAGGGGGACGCCGCCGTCGCTCGCCTGGTTGTGCTGTTCGAGGAGGGTCAACGCGCGGGAGCCTTCCGTACCTTCGACCCGACGCTGATGGCCTACACGCTGCGAGCCGCAATCGACGCCGCTGCCACGCGCTTGGTCGCAGGGGCTGATGCCGGCCGGTACGCCGAGGAACTCGTCGAACTGTTCCATCAAGCCACCCGGGCCAACCGATGAACCGCACGGACGCGGTCAAGCCGAAGGCTCGGTGGGGAGCTGTTCTGGCGCCGGTGCTGGTGGATCTGGTGCTGCCGCTGGTGATTTTCTACGGATTGCGGCAGGCGGGTGTGGGGATCGTCGGCGCGACTCTTGCGGGGTCGGTGATTCCGGTCGGCCGGACGGCGTACTCGATCGTCCGGGGCCGGAAGGTCGACTGGATGGCTGTGTTCGTGATTGTGGCGTTGGCGGTGGGGACCGTTGCGTCGTTGGCGATGCACAGTCCGCGGATGTTGCTGGCCAAGGACGGGGTGATCACCGCGCTGTGCGGCGTGTGGATGCTCGGGACTGTTGCCATTGGCAAACCGTTGCTGCTGGCGATGGGGCGCGGGATCGCGGAAGCCAAGCGGGGCAAGGGTGGCGGCGAGGTCTGGGCCGGTCGGTGGGAGCGCGAGCCGCGGTTCAGGCACGGGATCCGGCTGATCACGATCGTCTGGGGCGTCGGGCTGGTGTTCGACGCGGTGGTGCGCGTGGCGATCGCGTACGCGCTCCCGCTCGACGCGGTCCCGGGCGCGACGACAGCCCAGTGGATCGTGCTGTTCGTACTGCTCTACGGCTTCATGATGATCTACTCCCGCAAGAACGACCTGCTCGCCTGAACCGCCGATTTTCGGCTACCGGATGACCCCCGCGGTTTCCAGCCGTTAGAGTTACCGACTGGAAACATCGTCGCGACGAGGAGGATCGACGTGGCTCTGGGTAGGACGTCCCCGCGGGACCTGCCGCTGTTCGCGGATCTGTCCGGGCGGGACATCAGGGAGATCTTCCGGGCCGGCGAGGAAGTTTCGGTACCGGCCGGCTGGTCGCTGATCCTGGAGCAGACGCCACCGGACGCGGCGTACCTGATCCTCAGCGGCACCGCCGCGGTCCGGGAGAAGGGCGAGGAGATCGCCGAGCTCGGGCCGGGTGACATCGCCGGCGAGGTCGCGGTCCGGAAGAACACGTTGCGGACGGCAACCGTCACGGCGAAGTCGCGGCTGCAGCTGCTGCACTTCACCCGGGAGAAGTTCGACGACCTGACCCGGCGGCTGCCGGCGTTCCGGGACGCCATCGACGCCACCATTGCCGAGCGCCGCGGTGGCTCCTGAACCTGATCTCGCCGGCGTCCAGCGCGAGTTCGAGCGCACCCTGCTCGGTGGCGAGCGGAAGTTCACCCGGATCGAGGTGTCCGAGCGGGCCGGGATCTCGATCGAGCGCGCCGAGCGGATGTGGCACGCGCTCGGCTTCGCGACGGTCCCGGACGACGAGGTGGCGTTCACCGACAACGACGTCGAGGCGCTCCGGCTGGTCGCGGCACTCGAGGACGACCGGTTCATCGAGCCCGAGATGGAGTCCTCGCTGGCCCGCAAGCTCGGGCAGACGCAGTCCCGGCTGGCGTCCTGGCAGTCCGCGATGTTCCTGGATTTCCTCGGCAGCTCGAAGCTGTCCGCGGACGAGGCGATCGAGGTCGCCGGTCTGCTGTTGCCGGCCATGGAACGCCTGCAGACGTACGTCTGGCGCCGCCACCTGGCCGCTGCCGCCGGGCGCGCAATGGCCGGCTCCGACGAGCTGGCCCGCGGCGTCCGCGCGGTCGGCTTCGCGGACATCGTCAGCTACACCCGGCTGACCCGGCGACTGACCGAGGCGGAGCTCGGCCAGCTGATCGAGCGGTTCGAGGGAATGGCCGCGGACATGGTCGCGCTGAACGGCGGCCGGGTGATCAAGTCGATCGGCGACGAGGTCCTGTTCGTCACAGACACCGCAGCGGAGGGCGCCGCCGTCGCGCTGGCCCTGCAGGACGCGGTGAACGCCGACGAGGACCTGCCCGAGCTGCGGATCGGCCTCGCGTACGGGACGATCCTGATCCGGCTCGGCGACGTGTACGGAGAGGTCGTCAATCTGGCCGCGCGGCTCACCACCGAGTGCAAACCGGGTCGCGTCCTCGCCGACCGTGAACTCGCGACCGCCCTGGACGGTCACCCGGACTACGTCATCCATCGTCTCCGCCGGGTCTCGGTCCGTGGTTACCGGCACCTGGTGCCATATGCGATTCAACGTTCACCTACCGTGTGACGCGTGCACGAGATCAGGACGCCGGCCGAGCTGGAGCTGGTGAGTGAGGGCGACTCGATCATCGACTGGGCGGCGCAGGGTTTCGCTGCCGGGGTGCGCGCCTGGCGAGTGGGTACGGCGGTGGCCGTCGCGTCACCGGACGTATCGAAGCACGACCGGCTCGCGGTCGCCGGGCCGATCGAGGACGCCGTCCGCGCGGTGACCGGCGCACTGGCCGAGGTCGGGCCGTCGTACCGGCCGTTCGGGGACGAAGTGTTGATTCGCGCGCTGGCCGAACGCGTACCGGGTGTGCGGTTCTCGGCCGCGTTCGGGTGGATGGACGCGGATCAGGTCCCGGACGTGACCACGGGCGCGACCTGGCTGGACACGGACGCGGGCGTGGAGGAACTGCTCACCGAGGCGTCGCCGTCGTCGTACGCGTGGCCCGGGCATCCCGGCGTACGGCGCTGGGCCGCGCTGAGCGGCGATCGTGGTGAGCTGCTGAGTATCGCGGCCGATGCGTGGAGTGCGCCGACCGTCGGGTACCTGGCCGGGGTCGCGACGCGATCTGTTGCCCGAGGCAAGGGATTGTCCCGGCAGGTGTGCGGGTTCGTGACGGCCGAGCTGGTGAAGAGCTGCGGCCGGGCCGCGCTGATGGTCGACAACGACAACGCGGCCGCGATCGCTGTCTACCGGCGGCTCGGCTACACCTACCGTCAGGTCGCGGCGGCTAGCGCGTCGGCTTGACCGTGGGCTTGAGCGTCGGAGTTATGGCCGGTGGCGGGGCGAACGTCGGCTTGGTGGTGTCCTTGCAGTTCTGCGGGTCGGTGATGACGCCGTTCTCGTCCGGGACGATCGTCGCCAGCGGGAACAGGTTGCTCGTGTTCCCGCGCTGCCCGGGCCCATAGGTCTGCGCGCAGTCCTGCCGGTCCAGGTCGATCGGGTTGCCGTCCTGGTCGTACAGCCGGACCGAGACCTGCTTGCCCTGGGCATCGAACGGGTAGATGTTCGTCACCGGCGAACCGTTCAGCATCAGCCCGGTCTGCGGCGGGTTGTACGTCGAGCCGCCGTGCCGGGCCTGGTAGTTGTCGAGGAACCCGAACGACGCACCCATGTACGCCGCCGCGAGGAACGCCGGTACCGCGACCGCGGCGACCACGTTCAGCGGTACGACGTACCACAGCCAGCGGGCGTCCTGCTGGGTCCGGCGGCCGATCCAGATCGACACCCCGGCGCCCGCGAACGCCCCGACCACGGTCACCGCCGGCGCCCCGAACAGCGCGAAGAACCCGCCCGCGCCGATCATCCCGCGCGCGACCCACCAGATCGGCTGGCCGATCGCCACCAGTTCGTGCCGGATGTTCGGCGGGATCTGGTCGATCCAGCCGCGCAGCGCGGCCGCGGCGCGCGCCCCGTGGCGGGTGTCGAGCACCACCCGCGGATCGTTGCCGCGCAACGCCTGGATGCCGAGGAACGCCGCCACGAACAGCACCCCGAACCCGAGCACGCCGAAGAACGACGTCTCCCGCCGCGACCACGCGAAGATCCCGACCGCGATGAAGAACGGGCCGACGGTCGCCGCGATCAGACCCCACCGCAGCGCGTCCCACCCGGCCGAGGTTCGCTCCTGGGGACTCTGGCCGTTCACGCGGCCTCCTTCTGCACCAGCAGCACCGACATGGCGCCGGCGAAGTGGTTCCAGGTCTCGGTGGAGTGGGCCAGCAGCTCACGCCCGGTCTTGTTCAGCCCGTAGTACTTGCGGTGCGGGCCTTCCTCGCTTGGCTGGATGTACGACGTCAGCGCGCCGGCCTGGAACAGCCGCCGGAGCGTCCCGTACACGGACGCGTCCGCCACGTCATCCAGTCCCGCAGCCCTCAGCCGGCGGAGTACGTCGTACCCGTAGCCGTCGGCGTCCCGCAGGACGGCCAGCACGGCGAGATCGAGAACGCCTTTGAGCAACTGGGTCGTGTCCATGGCAAACCTCCTCGCTGCAGGCTACTCCACACTGCGGAGTACTCCGCCAAGCAGCGCAATTTCGATCAAGTCCGCAGCGGCCGGGTGGGGGCACAGTGGTGCACATGGCGGATGTGTTCGAGGAGTTCGTGGCCGTGGTGGCGGCCGGACTGAGTGGTCCGTGCGATCAGGTCGACGGGGCCGGACTGGCCGGGCGCGCGCACCTGTCGCGGTTCCATTTCGACCGGGTGATCGGTGCGGTCGCGGGGGAGTCGCCGTTCGCGTTCCGGCGGCGCGTGCTGCTCGAGCGAGCGGCGTACCGGTTGCTGGCCGAGCCGGTCACGGTCCTGGACGTCGCTCTGGAGGCTGGGTACGGCTCGAACGAGGCGTTCACGCGTGCGTTCGCTCACGCGTACGGGATGCCTCCGCGGGAGTGGCGGCGGGAAGCGTCGCGGGTGTTCTTCCTCGCGGCGCCCAGTGGAGTGCATTTCCAGCCGCCGGCCGGACTCCGGCTGCCGGCCCGCAGAAAGGTGAGGGGCATGGACGTACTTGTCAGGATGGTCGAGCACCACGTGTGGCTGACCGGAGAAATGATCGAACGCGGCGCCCGGCTGGACGCCGCCACGCTGGACCGGCCGATCGAGTTGTCGGTCGAGGGTATCGACGACGACATCTCGATCCGGTACCTGCTCGACCGGCTCGTCTGGCAGGAGGAGATGTGGCTGGCCTCGGTCGAGGACCGCCCGTTCCAGGTCCCCGAATGCGGCCGCGAGGTGGTCACGCCGATCCCCGAACTCCGCACCCGGCACGCCGACGCCGGCGCCCGGTTCGTGGCCCTGGTCAACCAACTCAACGAGGACGGCCGCTTCGACGAGAGCTTCGTCGACACCACCTGCGAACCACCGCGGGTCTTCACCTACGGCGGCATGGTCGCGCACGTCCTGACCTTCGCCGCGCACCGCCGATCGCTGCTGATCGGCGCGCTCTACACCGCCGGCGTCACCGACCTAGGTTTCGGCGACCCCATGCAGTTCGTCGCTGAAGGCAACTAGTTCTTCGGGTCGTGGAGGTTCGGCCGCTGGGTCGGGGTGGTGATGTCGACGTCGATGGGGTGGAGCTTGGTGGGGGCGGTGATCTTGCCGCCGGTGACCGGGAGGTTGAGCTTGCTGCCGGCGACGTCGATGTCGATGGTGGCGCCGGTATCGTTCGGGCTGGTCCACTCGGTGTCGGACAGCGTGATCGCCAGGCCGAGGACGCGGCCCTTCGGGATGATCTCGTCCTGGGCACGCAGCGGGACGGTCACGGTGGTCCACTGGTCCGGCGTCAGCGGGGCCGGGTTCGACAGCGACTTGCTGTGCGAGGCGTCGATCCAGCCGCGGCTGACGATGCCGTGATCGCTTTCGGTGCTGAGCTTCTGCACCGTGTAGTAGCAGCTGTCGTCGTAGTCGGTGCTGGAACCCTCGCAGGTGCTGTCATCGGTACGGCGAATGCCGGAGTACCGCTCGGCGTCGCCGTACTCGATCAGCCGGGCCGTGATCGGCGTGGTCGGCGAGTCGGACTTCAGCCGCAGCGTGACCGACGGCGTACCGCTGACCCGCAGCGGAGCGGCGAGCGGTGCGGACACGAACATCTGCCGGCCGGCGATCACGTCGGTCGGGTCCGCGACGATGTCGTCCTCGGTCAGGTCCGTGTCGTCGGTGATCGTGACCGTACCCTTGCCTGCGGCCCCTAGTTTTCCCGTTGCCAACGGCACCGACATCGGCCGGTTCACGGCCGGCCAGGTCTTGTAGTCGCGCCACACGTTCGGCGTCGTCTCGACCGAGACCATCGGCTCCTTCATCACGTTGTTGTGCAGGCCCTGCAGCCAGTAGTCGAACCACTTGTGCAGCTCGTCCACCCACTCGTCGCGACGGAACTCGAACGGGTCCACGTGGTCCTCGAGCCCGAGCCACAGCTTGCGCGGCACGTTGTTGCGGGACAGTGCGGACCACCACTGCGAGAAGTGGTTGGTCTGGACGTTGTAGTCGCTCAGCCCGTGGGTGATGAACACCGACGCCTTCACCTTGGACGCGTCCTTGGTGTAGTCGCGGGCGGCCCAGAAGGCCGTGTAGTCGCCGGTGTCGTCGTCGTCGTTGTCGCCCAGGTCACCGCGTACTTCGTCGCACGCGGGGCTGTCGTGACCGACGTACCCACCCAGCCAGGGCATGTAGTCGTCCGAGTACGGTACGCCGCCCGACCGGGTGTAGTCGTACCACGAGGAGATCGCCGAGATCGGCACGATCGTCTTCAGGCCGTTGACGCCAGTGGCGGCGACGCCGTTGGCCAGCGTGCCGTCGTACGACTTGCCGATCATGCCGACCGCGCCGGTGGTCCAGGTCGCCTTGACCGGTTGCCCGTTCGCGGTGTGCGCGGTGTTGCGGCCGTTCAGCCAGTCGATCACGTCGACGACGGACTGGATCTCGTCCGGCCCGCCGACGTCGCCGCAGCCGGTGGAGCGGCCGGTACCCAGGATGTCCACGCCGACCATCGCGTACCCGCGCGGGACGAAGTAGTTGTCGTAGAACAACGGCATCTTCCGGATCACGCCGTCGCCGTCGTAGGTCTTCTTCTCGTTCTCGTTGCCGCGTCCGCAGCAGGTGTAGTACGGCGAGGCGTCCATGATCACCGGGACCTTCACGCCGGCCTGGGCGGGCTCGCTGGGCCGGACGATGTCGACCGCGATCACGTCGTTCTTGCCGTCGGAGTCGGTGTCCATCGTGGTGTCGACGTACACCGACTCCCGGATCGCCGCGGAGTAGTCGTAGACCGGCTGCGTGCTCTGAGTGCGCGCGTCGACGTGCTGCGGCACACTGGGAGCTGCCGGGGCCGGCGTACTTGGCCCGTCCGGGATCGGTGCCGCCAGCGCGGGACCGGTGAGGGTCGTCAGGCTGAGCACGGCGGACGAGACCAGGATCGTCACCCTGGCGCGGACGGTCCTCATGGCTGGGAAGGCTAGTCATTCCCGCGCCGCAATGCCAGGTTCTGCCGAGATTGGCAGCGACCTGCCCGATACTCAGCGTAGGAACTGACGGGTTCGATAGGGTGACCGCCACCGCCCACCGGGGGGTTAGGAAGGGTAGGCCATGAATCTGCGAGCACCGGTGACACTGCTGGACGTGGCACAGCGTGCGGGCGTGTCGGTCGCGACCGCCTCCCGCGTGCTGAACGGCGGGGACCGGGTTCCCCGTCCGGAGCTGCAGGAACGGGTCAAGGCCGCGGCCGACGAGCTCGGCTACACGCCGAACGCGCAGGCCCAGGCGCTGGCCAAGTCGTCGACGAACGTGGTCGGCATCCTGGTCCACGACATCGAGGACCCGTACTTCGCCGCGATCGCGAACGGCGTGATGCGGGCCGCGGACGAGCGCAACCTGCTGGTGATGATGGCCAGTACGTTCCGTGACTCCGACCGTGAGATCGCCTACCTGTCGTCGTTGCGGGCGCAACGGGCCCGGGCCGCGGTGATGATCGGCAGCCGCCGTACCGACGCCGGGAGCCTCGCGCGGACGGCGAACGAGGTGGAGAGTTTCCTCAACTCCGGCGCGGGTCTGGCGCTCGTCAGCCAGTCCGGGATGCCGGCGCACACCGTTGAACCGGACAACCGTTCTGGTTCGGCGGACCTGGCCCGCGAGCTGGTGCGGCTCGGTTACCGGAAGTTCGCGGTACTCGGTGGACCCGAAACCCTTGCCACCGCACGCGATCGGCGTGACGGGTTCATCGCCGGCCTGGCCGAAGCAGGGCTCGAAGCGATTGCGGTCGAGACCGGTGAGTTCACCCGCGACGGTGGGTACGCCGCCGCGGAACAGCTGCTGGACCGCAACGCCGACGTCGACTGCCTGTTCGCGGTCAACGACGTGATGGCGGTCGGCGCGATGTCGGCGCTGCGGGCGCGCGGTGTCGACGTACCGGGCAAGCTCGGCATCGCCGGGTTCGACGACATCGCCACACTGCGGGACGTCTGGCCGGGTCTGACGACCGTACGGCTGCCGCTGGAGCAGATGGGCCGCCGGGCGCTCGAGCTGGCGATCGAGGGCGGCGAGCCGACCACCGAGACCTTCAAGGCCGAGGTCGTGCTGCGGGAGAGCACAGCTATTCTCCGGGGGTGACCGTCTCCGAGATCTTCGACCCAGCGGCCTGGAAGCAGGTCGACGGCTTCGAGCTGACCGACATCACCTACCACCGTGCGGTCGACGCCGGGGTGGTGCGGATCGCGTTCAACCGGCCCGAGGTACGCAACGCGTTCCGGCCGCAGACCGTCGACGAGCTGTACCGGGTGCTCGACCACGCGCGGATGTCGACCGACGTCGGCTGCGTACTGCTGACCGGTAACGGTCCGTCGCCGAAGGACGGCGGCTGGGCGTTCTGCTCCGGCGGTGACCAGCGGATCCGGGGCAAGGACGGGTACAAGTACGCCGAGGGCACGACCGCGGAGTCGATCGACCCGGCGCGGGCGGGCCGGCTGCACATCCTCGAAGTACAACGGCTGATCCGGTTCATGCCGAAGGTCGTGATCTGCGTCGTCCCCGGGTGGGCCGCGGGTGGCGGGCACAGCCTGCACGTGGTCGCGGACCTCACGCTGGCGTCCGCGGAGCACGCGCGGTTCAAGCAGACCGACGCGGATGTGGCGTCGTTCGACGGCGGGTTCGGGTCGGCGTACCTGGCCCGGCAGGTCGGGCAGAAGTTCGCGCGGGAGATCTTCTTCCTCGGCGACGAGTACTCCGCGGACGACGCGTACCGGATGGGCATGGTGAACAAGGTCGTCGCGCACGCCGAGCTCGAGGCGGTCGCGCTCGAGTGGGGCAAGAAGGTGTGCGCGAAGTCACCGACCGCGCAACGGATGCTGAAGTACGCGTTCAACGCGATCGACGACGGGTTGGTCGGGCAGCAGTTGTTCGCGGGCGAGGCGACCCGGCTCGCCTACGGCACGGACGAGGCCGCCGAAGGACGCGACGCCTTCCTGGAAAAGCGCGCCCCCGATTGGTCCCCGTATCCGTACGCGTTCTGACTACTGGGCGACGCCGTACAAACGGTCGCCTGCATCGCCGAGGCCCGGCACGATGTAGCCCTTGTCGTTCAGGTGTGAGTCCATGCCGGCGATCACCAGGTTGCACGGGACGTGCAGGTTGGTGAGTTCGCGTTCGACGCGCTCGACGCCTTCAGGGGCCGCGAGCAAGCAGATCGCGGTGATGTGGTCGGCGCCGCGGTCGACCAGGAACTGGATCGCGGCCGCGAGCGTGCCGCCGGTGGCGAGCATCGGGTCGAGGACGTAGCACTGGCGGCCGGACAGGTCCTCCGGGAGGCGTTCGGCGTATGTCGACGCGGTCAGCGTCTGCTCGTTGCGGACCATGCCGAGGAAGCCCACCTCGGCGGTCGGGAGCAGCCGGGTCATGCCCTCGAGCATGCCGAGACCGGCGCGCAGGATCGGTACGACGAGCGGCTTCGGCGCGGCGAGCTTCACACCTTCGGCCGCCGCGACCGGGGTCTGGACGGTGACCGGACCGGTACGCACGTCCCGGGTCGCCTCGTAGGCGAGCAGGGTGACGAGCTCCTCGGTCAGCCGGCGGAACGTGGGTGAGTCCGTCCGCTCGTCGCGCAGCGCGGTGAGCTTGTGGGCGACGAGCGGGTGGTCCACGACGAGGATCTGCATAAGGCCGAACGGTACCGTCGGCGATTCGGCGCGGGAAAGCGCGCTCGCTGAAACAATGAGTACCGCATTGGAATCCGCCCTGCCGCCCTCCAGGGAGCGTGAGCCGATGAGTGAGAAGACGCCCGAGCAACTCGACCGGCTACGGCGCCGCGCCGCCTTCCTGCGCGAGCGCGAGGAGGCCCGAGCGCTGCGCGACCGGATCGCTCCACGCCGGGCCCGGGCCCGCCAGCTCCGCGAGGCGATGCGCTGGGCGACCTACCATCACTGACCGCCAGGCCATCACGATCGGGCCGGTCGCGCCGACACGCGCGGGAACAGGACCGAAGAGACTCAATTGTGATGGCCTGGCGGTCCGCAACCTCCCACGCCCGCCGGAACTCTGCGACGATGGGTCCGTGTCAGATACGGCTACGGACCTGGACTTCGCGGTCGCTGCCTACACCGAGGACGGGCACTGGACCGTCACTCCGCTGGTCCTGCGCGGTGAGCCGGACCTTTCCACCCTGGTCTCTGCGCTCCGCCGGTTCCCCGGGGAGGCGGGAGTGCTCGGGATGGTCTCCGTCGACGAGGACTTCTTCGTCCTGGTCCGGGTGCACGGTGGTCGCGCGCGGCTGCTGATCTCCGACGTCACCGCGGCGACCGAGTGGCCGCTGGCCCGGCAGATCGTCGACGAACTCGACATCCCGCTGGCCGATGACGACGACGAACAGGTACCGGCCGGTGATCTCGCGATCATCGCCGACCTCGGGATGAGCGCGATGGAGCTCGGCGCGCTCTGCGACGAGGTCGATCTCTACCCCGACGACATGCTCGAGGAGATCGCCGACGTGCTCGGCTTCGGCGACCAGTTCCACGACGCGATCGAAGCTGTTGGCTAGTCCGCTGCTGCGCCGGGAGTGGTCGCGGTTGATGGCGATCGCACTCGAGGAGGCCGAGCGGGCGCTGCCCGACGTACCGATCGGCGCGCTGGTGGTCGCCGAGGACGGCGAGATCATCGGGCGCGGGCACAACGAGCGCGAGGCGACCGGCGACCCGACCGCACACGCCGAGGTACTGGCGATCCGCGCGGCGGCCAAGCATGTCGGCGAGTGGCGGCTGACCGGGTGCACCTTGGTGGTCACGCTGGAACCGTGCACGATGTGCGCCGGGGCGATCGTGCTGTCCCGGCTGGAGCGGCTGATTTTCGCCGCGTACGACGAGAAGGCCGGCGCGGTGGGGTCGTTGTGGGACGTCGTACGGGACCGCCGGCTGAACCACCGGCCCGAGGTCGTGGGCGGCGTGATGGCCGATGTGGCGGGCGCCCGGCTGCGCGATTTCTTCATCGGCCACAGACCTTGATATTGTCCTCGGCGGTGGCGTGTCCGAGCGGCCGAAGGAGCGCGCCTCGAAAGCGCGTGACGGGCAACCCCCGTCCGAGGGTTCAAATCCCTCCGCCACCGCCAACCGCCCTCCGGGGTGGCAGCTAGGCCGGAGACCCTGATGCTGTGTGATGCGTCAGGGTTTTCGTCTCTCTGCACCTGACTCGGGGGACAGACTCGGGACGCTCGACGAGAGGGCCCCTATGGACGTTGCGGAGCTCGACCGGATCCTGCTCGGGGGTGCGGCGGTCCTGCTGGTCGCGGTGGTCGCGGTCCGGCTGTCCGCGCGGATCGGGCTCCCGTCGCTGTTGATCTACCTCGGCATGGGGCTGATTCTCGGGGAGTCGGGGCCCGGGCACATCCACTTCGAGGACGCCCAGCTCGCGCACGCGCTCGGTTTCGCGGCATTGGTCGTGATTCTGACCGAGGGCGGCCTGACCACCCGGTGGAACGAAGTACGCCCGGTGATGCCGCTCGGCCTGATGCTCGCGACGGTCGGGGTCGCGGTCAGCGTCGGTGTGGTGGCCTGCGTGGCGCACTTCGTCCTCGGGCTCAGCTGGCAGCTGTCCGTGCTGCTCGGGGCGGTCACGTCCCCGACGGACGCGGCGGCCGTGTTCTCGGTGCTGAGACGGGTCCCGATCCGGCCGCGACTCCGTGGGGCACTCGAGGCCGAGTCCGGGCTGAACGACGCTCCGACGGTGTTGCTTGTCACGCTCGTCAGCACCGGTGAGGTCGGCGAGAAAGGCCTGCTGCCGTTCGCGGGCCTCGTACTGTACGAGCTGGTCGTCGGCGCGCTGTTCGGGCTCCTGGTCGGCTGGGTCAGCGTCCGCCTCATCCGGCGGATGGCGCTCGGCTCGGCGGGTCTCTACCCGCTCGCGGTGCTGTCCGTGGCGTTCATCTCGTACGCCGGGGGCTCCGTACTCCTGCACGTCTCCGGATTCGCTGCCGTGTACGTGACGTCGCTGGTGCTCGGGCGGGCCGAGCTGCCGCACCGGATGGCGACGCGCTCATTCGTCGACGGGATCGCCTGGCTCGCGCAGATCGGGCTGTTCGTGATGCTCGGACTGCTCGCCTCACCAGGGGCTTTCGGGTGGAACGACGTCCTCGTCGCGCTGGTGATCGGGATCGCGGTGACCGTCGTCGGGCGGTTCGCGTCGGTGGCGATCTGCGCTGCACCGTTCCGATTGCCGTGGGCGGAGCGGACGTTCATCTCGTGGGCCGGGCTGCGCGGCGCCGTACCGATCGTGCTGGCAACCATCCCGCTGGCCGAGGGCGTACCGCAGGCAGAGCGGATCTTCGACGTGGTGTTCGTGCTCGTATTGGTGTTCACGTTGCTGCAGGGTCCGTCGCTGCCGTGGCTGGCGAAGCGCCTCAACGTACTCGACGAGAACGCGGCGCACGAGGTGGACATCGACGTCGCGCCGCTCGAGTCGCTCGGCGCGGACATGCTGCAGGTCCACGTACCGAGCGAGTCGCGGCTGGCCGGCGTCGAGATCGGCGAGCTGCGGCTGCCGCCGGGCGTATCGGTCTCGCTGGTCATCCGCGGGGAGCAGGCCTTCGTACCGGACCGCCGTACCGTGCTCCGGGCCGCCGACTCGCTGCTGGTGGTCGCGCCCAGCCCGGTCCGCGAACAGACGGTACGGCGACTCCGCGCCGTGTCCCGAGCCGGCCGGCTGGCCGGTTGGTTCGGCGAACGCGGCCGGGAACAGCACTAGTTGGGGTTCTGCCCCGATGGGATCGGTTGCGGGGTGCCGACGACCGGAAGGCAGACCGTCGTACCAGGGGCGACCGTGACGGACGGGATGCCCTTCAGCCGGACCGAGCCGAAGCCGGCGCCGATCACCAGGTCGACCGTGTGGTCGGTTCGGCCGTCGCCGATCATCTGCGCGCGCTGGTTGAGCTGACCGGCGACGAGCAGCATCTCGGGGGCTGTCGCGGACGCACCGCGCAGCGCGACGACGTCGGTCTTGTCGCCCTTCGGCTCGTTCGCGACCCGGTCGATGTTGAAGCCGCGCTTCTTCAGCGCGTCCGCGACCCGGCCGGCCGAGCCTGCGCGGGCGCCGCCGTTGTAGACGTTCAGCACGACCTGCTTCGGCAGCAGCCGGTTGTTGGTCAGCTTCTGTTCGGTGCAGGTCGGTTCGGCGCTGGAGCTCATCAGCGACTTCCAGCCCCACCAGCCACCACCGGCGAGGATCGCCAGCAGGACGACCATCGTGATCGGCGTACGCCACCGGATCCGCGAGTGCGGTCTCGGTTGCGGATGAATCGCTGTCATGTGCTCGACCCCCCGTGAGCGGCAGCCATTGGTCAGTCCACTACCAGTACCCGTGCGTGCAACACCTGGCGCTGCTGCAGCGCGGCACGGAGCGCGCGGTGCAGGCCGTCCTCGAGGTACATGTCGCCCTTCCACTCCACGACATGCGCGAACAGGTCGCCGTAGAAGGTCGAGTCCTCGTCCAGCAGCGCGTTCAGGTCAAGGGTGCCCTTGGTCGTGACGAGTTCGTCCAGCCGGACCTGCCGTGGTGGCAGGGCCGACCAGTCCTTCGGCCGCAACCCGTGGTCCGGGTACGGCCGATCGTCCCCGACGCGCTTGAAGATCACCCCCCGAAGTCTAGCCGGGTGAAAGGTCTCGCGAGGAGGCCATGGATGTCCCCGGAATAGTCCGGACCCGGATTTCAGTCTTTCGGAGGAGCGAGGCGTCACGCGTGTGGTCGTGACATCGGAGGACTAGCATGCCCCCGGGACGTTTTCGTTCAACCGGGGAAAGGCACGCTCAGATGGCCGAGAAAGCCGACGTCGTCGAGACCGTCAAGCAGGGGTACGCGTTCGAGGGGGCGGCGCTCGAGCTCGGCGCGCTGCTGGTCGACGGCGAGCCGAAGCCGGAGGCGGCGGTCCGGATCCCGCTGGGGATGATGAACCGGCACGGCCTGGTCGCGGGTGCCACCGGTACCGGTAAGACGAAGACCCTGCAGCTGATGGCGGAGCAGCTGTCTGCGGCCGGCGTGGCCGTGTTCGCGGCCGACGTGAAGGGCGACCTGTCCGGGATCTCGCAGCCCGGCGCGGGCGGCGACAAGCTGCTCGCCCGGACCAAGGCGATCGGCCAGGACTGGACCGCCACCGGGTTCCCGACCGAGTTCTACGCGCTTGGCGGCCAGGGCACCGGCATCCCGATCCGCGCGACGATCACGTCGTTCGGGCCCGTACTGCTGTCCAAGGTGCTCGGGCTGAACGACGTACAGGAGTCGTCGCTCGGGCTGATCTTCCACTACGCCGACAAGGCCGGGCTGACGCTCCTCGACCTGAAGGATCTGCGCTCGGTCATCCAGCACCTGACCTCGGACGAGGGCAAGGAAGACCTGAAGGAGCTCGGCGGACTGTCCGCGGCGACCGCGGGCGTGATCCTGCGGTCGCTGATCGGGTTCGCGGACCAGGGCGCCGAGGCGTTCTTCGGCGAGCCCGAGTTCGAGACCGGGGACCTGCTGCAGCAGCGCGACGGGAAGGGGCTCATCTCGCTGCTCGAGCTGCCGAACCTGCAGGACCGGCCGGCGCTGTTCTCGACGTTCCTGATGTGGCTGCTCGCGGACCTGTTCCACGAGCTGCCGGAGGTCGGGGACATGGACAAGCCGAAGCTGGTGTTCTTCTTCGACGAGGCGCACCTGCTGTTCAACGACGCCTCGAAGGCGTTCCTCGACTCGATCGCGCAGACCGTACGGCTGATCCGGTCGAAGGGTGTCGGGGTGTTCTTCGTGACCCAGACGCCGAAGGACGTGCCGGACGCGGTGCTCGCGCAGCTCGGTTCGCGGGTGCAGCACCAACTGCGGGCGCACACGCCGAACGACGCGAAGGCGCTGAAGGCGACGGTGTCGACGTTCCCGAGTTCGTCGTACGACCTCGGTGAGGTGCTGACCCAGCTCGGCATCGGCGAGGCGATCGTGACCGTGATGAACGAGTCCGGCGCGCCGACCCCGGTCGCGTGGACCCGGCTGCGCGCGCCGCAGTCGCTGATGGCTCCCGCCTCCGCGGAGCAGCTGACTGCGGCTGTGCAGGCGTCGCCGAACAACGCGAAGTACTCACAGATGGTGGACCGTGAGTCGGCGTACGAGATCCTCGCGGCGAAGGTCCAGGCCGGCGCGGCGCAGGCCGAGGCGGAGAAGCAGCAGCAGGAGGAGACCAAGCAGGCGGAGGCGCCGCGGCCGCGGGCCCAGAAGCCGGAGAAGTCGATGGTCGAACAGGTCATCGGCTCGTCGGCCTTCAAACAGTTCGCCCGCTCCGCCGGCCGGGAGATCGTCCGCGGCCTCTTCGGCGCCGCCCGCCGCCGCTGACCCCCAGACCCCCGCCCCGCTGTCCCCCCGGATCCCCGCCCCGCTGCCCCCCGGCCCCCCGCCCCGGAGCGAAGCGGAGGGGCGGGTGCTTTTGCTCTTGATTGTTGATCAAACGAATGACTCGCGGCTGAGGCGCGATCGTTCTCATACCGTCACCGGGGAGCGCGCCGTCACGGATTGGGGCGAGGCGCCTACTCGTCGTACCGTGTGAAGTGATGGTTGCACAGAGTAGGCAGGCGGTCCGGTCCTGGGCGCTCTGGACCCTGACGGTCCCGGCGTTCCTCGTCGTCGTGCTCGTCGACCTGGCCGCCGTCGGGTACGGCGTCCACGCGTTCGCCGAGGGCCCCAGCTGGCGCGAGCTCGACGTCGTCTTCGCGCTCACCGTCTCCGCGCTGATCTCGGTTGAAGGCGCACGCCGGGTGGAGAGCCGCCGGCGCCGCGGCGGCGCGTTGCACAAGGATCTCGCCCCGGCGTGGATGATCGCCGCGGCCGTCATCCTGCACCCCGCGCTGGCGATCCTGGTCGCCGTACTGCTCCGCATCTGGTGGCGGATCCGCGCCGGCAGATGCATCCCGTACCGCTGGGCGTTCTCCACCGCTGTCCACGTCCTCGCGGTCGGCGCGGCGCATGCCGTGTTCGTCTCCGCGCACCACCTGACCGGCGACAGCGGCCTCGGCCTCGTGATCTCGATGGCCGGCGGCGCCTTCGCGTACGTCGTCACCGACACGTTGTTGTGCGGACTCGCGATCTCGCTGATCATCCCGGGCAGCAACCGGCAGGAGACGATCGGCGGCCTGGACGACCTGTGTACCGACGCGACCGCCGCCACGCTCGGCTGCCTGCTCGCCGCGGCCTGCCTGGTGACGCCGTGGTTCGCGTTCGTGGCGATCCCGATCACGCTCACCGCCCAGCGCGCACTGCTTCTCGGCCAGTTGGAGACCGAGGCGCAGACCGATCCGAAGACCAGCCTCACCAGGGTCGACTGGTGGCGCCGCCGGACCGAGCAGATGCTCCGTACCGCGCGCAACCAGCACGAACCGATGGCCGTACTGCTCGTCGACATCGACCACTTCAAGCAGGTCAACGACCGGCACGGCCACCTGGTCGGCGACGAGGCGCTGCGCGCGGTCGCGACGATCCTGCGCAGCGCGATCCGGGTCAAGGACGTGATCGGGCGGTTCGGCGGCGAGGAGTTCGTGATCGCGTTGCCGGACACCGGGATCGACGAGGCCACCGTGACCGCGGACCGGCTCCGGAACGCGGTCGGCAGCAGCCCGCTGGCGGCGATGTGTGCCGGCGTACTCGACGATCCGGACCTGGATCCGGACACGTTCCACCTGACCGTGAGCATCGGCGTCGCCGTGTACCCCAACGACGGCGCGTCCGTCGACGACCTGCTGCTGCGGGCCGACCGGGCGATGTACGCCGCGAAGGCCGCCGGACGGAACCGGGTCCGGCTGGCCGCCGACGTGGTCGAACTGCCCCCGGTGATGGCGGCGAAGAATTTCTCCGAACAGACAGAACCTTTGACTCCTGTTCAGCGTCCTGTGGGGTGAGGACGGCAGGACGGAGCACGCATGGCGGCAGCGGGGAGTCGTGACGACGACTTCACGGCATTCGTGCTGGCCAGATCCGCGCGCTTGGTCCACTTCGCCCGCATGCTCTGCGGCGACACCGGGCTGGCCGAGGACCTGGTACAGACTGCCCTGGAGAAGGCGTACCTGCGCTGGGACCGGATCGAGATGGCCGACCCGTTCGCGTACGTGCGACAGGCGGTGGTCAACCAGCACCTGTCGTGGGTGCGCCGACGTCCCTGGCGTGAGCGCTCGACCGGGGACGCCGCCGAGCTCGACCTGCTCCTCGAACCCTCCGGCGACCCCAGTTCCGGAGTCCAGCACCGCGTGGCGATCCGCTCCGCGCTGGCGGGGCTGAGCCGTCGGGAGCGGGCGGTCGTCGTACTTCGCTATGTGGAAGACCTGACCGAACGCGAAACCGCCGCGGTGCTCGGGGTGGCAGTAGGGACCGTGAAGAGCGCCAACGCGAGAGCGTTGGACAAGCTACGAACCGCCCCGGAGTTGGCGGGCGTGGGGGACCGATCATGAGCGGCCGACTGCCGGCGCCGGGTGGTTTGGGGGTGGGGATGTGATGGAGGAAGACCTGCGGGAGGCGTTGGCGCCGGACCACTCGGTCGCGCCGCTGGACCCGGCGCGGGTGATCGCGGGGGCGCGTCGGCGTCGGGTTCGTGGACGTTTAGCGGTCGCGGCGGCTTCGGTTGCTGTTGCGGGGGTCGCTGCGGGTGTGTTCGGGGGTGGTACGCCGGGTGGTGGCGGACCGCAGCCGGCCGACCCGCCGTCTCGTGTCTCACCGCGGGTGGTGACGCCTACACCGACGTACCCGCCGAGCACACCCGCACCGACGCCGACCGTTCCTCCCACCGCGCCATCGACCGTTCCTCCCACCGCGCCACCATCAGTCCGCCCGACCGCGAGTCGAACCCAGTCGCCGCCGACGGCCACTCCGACCATGACCACACCTGCTGGGCCGCCGACTCCCGGCCGCCACGTAACTCCGACCACCCGTTCGCCGCGCTAGCAGAACCTTTTGCCCGGCCGGTGGCGTCCTTCGGCCTGACCGAACATCACATAGGTGCGGAGGGCAACAATGAACGAGGTAGGACCGAACCGCCGGACTACCCGAATCCTGCTGGCGGGCCTCGCGACGGCGGCAGTCGTCGGAGTCGCGGTGGCCGGTACGGCGATGGCGCGCAGCAACAACAACACCACCGCCGCCGCAGCCGTCCAAGGCGGCCCGACCCGGGCAACCGCCACACCAACGCAGCTGACCCCTGCCACCCCGACCCGCTCACCGTCAGCCCGTCCCGTCCCAGCCCCCACCTGCTGGACCAGCGCCACCCCGACCCGCGCCGCGACCCCCGTGCCGACCATGACCCCGACGCGCGCCGCGACTGCGGCGCCGACCATGACCCCGACGCGCCGAGCGGTTCCCACGCCCACGGTCGCCGCGACCCGGCGGGCGGTTCCCACACCCACCGTGAGCTCAACCGGCCGACCGGTGCCCAGAGCAACGGTCTCACCGACCGTCCCACCGCGCCGTCCGGTCGCCACCCCAAGCCTCCCGCCCACCGTGGCACCACCGTGCGACCCGAGCGCAGCCCCCACCGCCTCCCCATCGGTCCCGCCGACCCGCACCCCCGGCCCCCGCCGAACCCCAACCGTCGACCCGAAGCCCACCCCGCGCCAGACCCCGAGCGAGCCACCGACGGTTTCGCCGCGCGGCAAGTAGGTCCCGGACCGCCCCCACTCACCAAGCAACCGACCGCACACATCCTGACGAACCAGTGAGCGTGCGGTCGCGGTGCTGCTGAGGGTTGATGAGTGTGGGCGGTCCGCCAGGCCATCGCAATCGACGAAATGGCTGGCGGCTCCGCAGGAGGGGCGAGTCGGCCGGCGATTGCGGTGGGCTGGGCGTTCCGGTTCAGCAGGTGGCGAAGGAGCCTGCGCTGATCCATGCCTTGGCGACGTACATGCCGGGGTTGACGCGGAGCCAGATGTTGCTTGTGCCTTGGGAGCCGGTGACGGATTCGCCTGTGGTTTGGCATTCGACGGGGACCTGGGCCGACTTGCCTGCCATGCCGACGACCGCGCCCGCGGAGTTGGGTGCGTTGCGGACGTTCAAGTAGCCGGACGAGATCGACACAGTGCCGCGACCGCCATCACCTGTCCAAAGGTAGGTGACGTCCACCCAGCTGTTGTCGGCCAGCTGCAACGCATCCCAGAAGACACCGTCGGCAAGATCGATCCCAGCAGGATTGGCGACAGCACGGCCGAACTGGTCCTTTCCCCCGTTGTAGCCGTTCTGGTACGCCGCCTGCGCTTCCGGCTTGCCCTGCGGGAGGTCCTGCCACATCTCCCGGGTCGAGCTCGGGTTCCAGTAGTCGTCCTTCGTGTTCCACGGACCGACGTCCCACACCGGCTCGAACGCGCACCGCGTCGCGGTGCAGACCTTCACCGAGTACGTACCGGATCCGTTGCTCGACAGCCCGCGCCGCGACGGCAGCGCGACGAAGTGGTCGCGGCTGGCGATCACGTGCCCGTTGGCCGTCGTACCGCCGACGAGTCCCTCGCGGGTCGCGAAAACATGCGACTTGAGCGGCGCCGCCTGGAGTGACATCCGCGACGCGGCCGCCTTGTCGGTGGGCGCCACGGTGACACCACCGACCCACGGCTTCGCACCGGTTGGCGGAGCGAGCACGATGATCCGGACCTGTACGTGATCGCTGGCGCCGGCCAACGCGGTCGGCGTACCGGACCTGACCGACGTCCACTCGGACCACCGGTCGTTCAACCATGCCCGTACGTCGACCTCGGCCGACGTACCGTCCGGCGTACCGGTCGTGTAGCCGACGACCACGGCCGACGTCGGCGTACCGAACCGGACCGGGACGAGCTCGGCCAGCCCCGAGCGCTGCCTGATCGCGGCCGCACCGATCGCGGCCGCGGCGTCGCCGAGGACGATCCGGCTGCCGTCGAGCTTCACGTTGCTCGAGGCACCTGGTTGGACGGCAACGGCGACCGGTGTGATCGAGGCAGCGGTGCTGGTCGGGGCGAGCGTAAAGGTCGCGGCAAGGATGGCCGCGGCAGCCGCGAGACCGGCTGCGGACGTACTTCTCCGAGTGATACGCATGGGCGGAAACCTCCGGGGCGGTGAAGGTGTGTGCACCCAATGTGACTGATGAACAACACTCCTGGCTAGCCCGTCAATAAATTTCTTCGAAGGAGTTGGTGACAGAACAGAACCCGATCGGTCGCTCACCGGGTTTGGACCGGTGTGACAGAGGTTGAGGCTGAGGAGAATCGATGACCCGGTCCGCGGACGCCGACTTCGAGCGCTTCGTCCAAGCGCAGTCGACCCCCTTGCTCCGTTTCGCGGAGATGCTGTGCGGTGATCGGCATGCTGCCGAGGACCTGGTGCAGCAAGCGTTGATGCGGTCCTACCCGAAATGGCACCGGCTGGACGGCGACCCGTTGCGGTACGTCCGGCGGGTGCTGGTCAACCGATTCCTCACCCAGACCCGCCGGCGCTGGAACAACGAAGTACCCAGCGACCCGGTGCTCAACGATTGGGACCAGCGAGCGGTGGCGGACTTCGCCGCGGAGGTGCAGACCAGAGAGGCCGTGCTCTCGGCCTTGAACAGTCTGACCGTCCGGGAGAGAGCCGTGGTCGCGCTGCGCTACTCGCAGGATCTCTCCGAGGCCGAGACCGCCGAACTGCTCGGCATGGCACCCGGGACCGTCAAGAGTACGGCTTCCCGCGGGTTGGCGAAGTTGCGTCTGGCACCCGACCTGATCGACAGCGGAGTTGGAGGAAACTGATGAGTGACGAGCAGCGCGTACGAGACGCTCTCGCGTACGACATGGAGCCGTGGCAGCCGGACGCCGGTGACCTGATGCGCCGCGGCAAGCGGCTGACCTGGCTGCGCCGGGGTCTGGCCGCGGCCGGTGTGACCGCTCTGGCCGGGACCGTTGCGACGGTGTCCGCCGCGGTCGGCGGACCGGCGCCGGTGAAGAACCTGCTGGCCGGCGGCGGCAAGCCGCCCGTACCGGCGGTGATCCCGACCGGAACCCCGAACCTGCCGTCGGCCGACCCGACCTGCCTCCCGCAGAAGCCGGAGAAGCCGCAGCTGCCGAAGGTGACCGTGTCGGTCAACAAGACGATCGACCCGAACAACCCACCGTCGGTGAAGCCGACCCTGCCCACGAAGGCCACGGCCAAGCCGACCCTGCCCACCCTGCCGACGCTCCCGTCGGGCAAGCCGTCGCTGCCGGGCAAGCCGACGCTGCCGACGGCCAAGCCCAGCTTCCCGACCGCGAAGCCCAGCTTCCCGACCGCGAAGCCGAGCTTCCCCACGACCAAGCCGTCGCTGCCGACGATCCCCACCACGAAGCCGACACTGCCCTCGGGCAAGCCGACGCTGCCGGCCAAGCCGACCCTCCCGACGACCAAGCCGACGCTGCCTTCCGGTAAGCCCTCGCTGCCGACCAAGCCCGCAGTGCCGACGCTCCCGTCGGGCAAGCCGTCGCTCCCGGTCAAGCCGACCCTGCCGTCGGCCAAGCCCAGCCTGCCGACCCTGCCGGACTGCGTGAACGGCGTACCGGCTGTACCAACCGGGAAGCCGACGCTGCCGACCGTCCCCGGCAAGCCGACCGGCGAGCCGTCCGTACCGACCCCGGCCGTGCCGACGGTCACCGTGTCCGGTCGTGTCAAGGTAAAGGTCGACCCGGGCAAGGTGACGATCCCGACCGCCAAGCCGACGCTGCCGTCGACGAAGCCGACGCTGCCGAGCAAGCCGACCTTCCCGACGCCGACCGGAAAGCCCAGCTTCCCGACGTCGTTCCCTACCGGCCACCCCTCCTCCAACCGGTAGGCCTCCCAGCCGCCGGCGAGTAGGCCTACCCTGCAGGCCTACTCGCCGGTGGCTCCATCCGCGAGTTCGCGAGCTATGTCGAGGTGGCCCGCGTGGCGCGCGTATTCCTGGAGTACGTGGAACAGGATCCAGTTCAGCGTCGGCCGGTCGTCGGTCCCGAAACGGCCACCGGCCGACGCACTCTCCGCCGGGTCCCGCCCACTCACCACCTTGCGCGTGAACTCACCGCCCGCGCGCAGCTGACCGAGCAGACCCTCGAGCGTGTCGTCCGGCGCAAGCGTCCACCGGCCGTCCGGATCGTCGGCGGAGTCGCCCCACGGATGCTCGACCTGTTCGGCGAGGAAACCCCAGCGGATCCATCGCCGCTCCATGAACACCAGGTGTTTCAGCAGCTCCAGCGGCGTCCAGCCCGACGGCAGCCTGCTGCTGCGCAGGTCGGCGTCGTTGAGCCCGGTCAGCTTGTCCTCGACGATGCTCCGGAAGCGTTCGAGGTTCTGCAGATGCGATTCGATCGTGTCGGCGAGATCCCGGGGCGGCTTCATCCGAGGCTCCTCAAGTAGTCGGCGGTCGCTTCGTCGGCGGGGTAGAACGACTCGATCATCAGCTCCGACACGGTCACGTCGAGCGGTGTCCCGAACGTGGCGATCGTGGTCAGCAACGACAGCTCCCGCCCGTCGTGGGTGAGATTGAACGGTATGACGACCTCCGTCGGCCCGGGCGCGGCCGGCTTGTCGTGGACGGCGTACGAGCGGAGCTCGTCGTACAGGTCCTGGAGTTCGGGATCGGCCGTACTGGTGACCTGGCGTTGCAGGCCGGCCAGCGCCGCGGCGCGGACCTCGGCGATGTTGCCGATCCGCCGGGCCAGGCCGTCCGGGTGCAGGGTCAGCCGGAGTGCGTTGATAGGTGCCTGTAGCAACTTCTCGTCCACACCCTCGGAGAACAAGGCGATCCCGGCGTTCGCCTCGACGATGTTCCACCAGCGGTCGACGACGAGCGCCGGGTACGGTTCGTGGGCCTTCAGCAACCGGCGTAGCGTCGTACGGATCGCGAGCATCGCCGGCGAGTGCAGCGACGCCTCGCTGTAAATCGGCGCGTATCCACCCGCGAGCAGCAGCTGGTTCCGGTCCCGGAGCGGTACGTCGAGGTGCTCGGCCAGCCGCAGCACCATTTCCCGGCTGGGCTTGGACCGCCCGGTCTCCACGAAGCTCACGTGCCGGGTGGACACCTCGACGCGGTTCGCCAGCTCGAGCTGGCTGAGCCGCCGGCGCTCGCGCCAGCCGCGTAGAAGCTCACCCACCGGGCGCTGGAAGGTCTCCTCGATCGTCGCTGCCATATGCCGACGGTATCGGGTCGCGTAGACAAGGCCATTACCTCTGACGTCATCGACGGTACGCCGGGTGCGCGGCAAGGTTCTGGTCATCGCAACCGACTCGCTCCAACCAGGAGGAAACACCATGAACGCCAACGCTCTCGCCGACCAGTACTTCGCGATGTGGAACGCCGCCGACGCCGACCGCCGCGCCGAGCTGATCGAGGGGTCCTGGACCGCGGACGGGACCTTCCAGGACCCGAGCTTCGAGACCACCGGCCACGACGAGCTGAACAAGCTGGTCGGCGCCGCGCAGCAGATGTTCCCGGGGCTGTCGTTCGTCCGGATCGGCGACATCGACGAGCACCACAACTACCTCCGCTGGACGTGGCACCTGCAGGCCGAGGGCCAGGAGCCGGTGGCCGGCGGTACCGACATCGTCGTACTGGATGCCGACGGCAAGATCCAGAAGCTGATCGGCTTCCACGACTTCGCACCGGCACACTGAGGACCGCTGGTAATTGGGTCGCGCGGTGTCGGCAGCGCGCGCAGGATGGGGCGCATGCTCACTGCCGAAGAGCTGGATGTCTTCGAGCGGGACGGGATCGTGAAGATCCCGTCCGCGTTCTCCGCCGACGAGGCCGCCGGGATGCGTGAGGTGCTGTGGCGCGAGCTGTCCGAGCGGCACGGGATGGATCGTGACGACCCGACGACGTGGACGGTGTTGCGGCCGACCGGGCTGAAGACCACCAAGTTCGACCGGCGGGCGCAAGCGATCCTCGGACCGCGGGTGCGTTCGGCGCTGGACGGGCTGCTGGGCGACTGGCTCGAGCCGAAGCATCAAGGGCAGGTGCTCGTCACCATGCCGGAAGGTGTGCCGTGGGCGGTGCCGCATCGGCAATGGCACACCGACGTGGGCTTCGAGGAACAGCCGGTCGGCGCGGTGAAGATCTGGGCGTTCTACGACTCGGTCCGTCCGGGCGGCGGTGGTACGCCGCAGGTCGCGGGCTCGCATCGGGTCTTCGAGCGGTTCCTGACGACGACCGAGGAACGGGACTTCAAGGAGGTCCGCGATCAGTTGCTGCGGTCCGACCCGTGGTTCCGCAACCTGACCTCGGCTCCATCGGAACGGACGGTCGACCCGATGGAGCCGGCCGAGGTGCACGGGCTGCCGGTTCGGGTCGTCGAGCTCACCGGTGAGCCGGGCGACGTGTACCTGACGCATCCGTGGATCCTGCACTCGATCGCACCGAACGCGGCCGACGTACCGCGGATGATGCGCAGCCGGTTCATCTGGAAAGCGCGCTGATCAGCCGCGCACAACGGACCGGGTCCTCGGTCAGCCCGACGCCCAGCCCGTACAGCCAGTAGTCCACCGTCCGCCAGATCACCCAGTCGCGGGCCCGGTCCCGATCCAGTCCGGCTTCGCGGACCGCGAGATCGAAGTACCGGACGATGTCGTCCATCCTGTCGAGATCCCACCACAGGACCCGGCCGAGGTCGTACTCGATGTCGCCGCGGAACAGCACCGGGTCGACCATCAGCCACGCCTCACGTTGACCCGCAAGCACTTGGCCCGCGTGGAAGTCGCCGTTCACCGCCAGCGTCGAGGTGGTTTCGGTCGGCGCGATGGCGAGCGCCTCGCGCAGGATCGCGACGTCGAACGGACGGCCGAGCCGCTCCCACTGCGGTTCCAGTTCGGCGGTCCGGGTCGTCACGATGTCGGCGGTCGAGCGGGCGTCGTCCGGCGCGGGTACGGCGAGCCGGCGCATCAACTGCCCGAGTACGGCGACCGCTTCGTCGATCGGGCGGCTCGTCAACGGCGTGGACAGCCGCTCCAGCAGCATCGCGCCGACTTCGACGTCGGCGTCGTACAGATAGGCCATGCCTCGACCGGCCCACCAGCGGAGTGCCCAGACCTGATCGGAGACCTCGGCGCCCGGCGGTGACATCCGCAGGACGAACTCCTCGCCGGCCCGCGCGACCGGTACGACCACTGCGTTAGAGCCGTGCGAGACCGCTCCCACTACGCTGAGACTCCACCGCTCGCACTGCCGCTCGACCGCTGCCGGCAGATCCTGCAGCCACTCGGCGCCTTCGGTCCACCACCGCGGCATCCGCAGGAACGACTCCGGCAAGTTGATCACCGCGCCAACCTAACGGGGCCTACGTGCTGCCTTCATCCGATTTGTCGCGTACGTCATTCCGTCCGGGTGATGTGTGAGGTTCGGAGTTGGTCGGTCGTCACGGTGATGTCGGAGACCTGGCCGGCCAGTTGCGGGTGGCTGTCCTCGAGCTTTGCGCCGGCCTCGGCCAGTGGTGCCAGCAGGGCCGCCGAGTCGCTGTCGCCGAGGGCTTCCAGGAGCCGGTCGGCGGACTCCTGTGTGCCTGGTTCGAGGTCTTCCAGGGCGGTGATCTGCGCCGCGAGTCGCCGCAGATCAGCTGCGTTGTCCCGGGCCCACCGGGTGACGGCACGGTCGCCCGCTCGCCGGTCGCGGGCAGCCTGGACGCGTTGCTCGCCGGTCATCCCGTCGGGGCCGGTGGTGTGCGGGTTCAGTCGCAGATAACGGCGCTCGGCAGCCTGGCGACTCGCCACGCCAAGCGCAGGAGCGATCGCGGCCCAGCTCACCCCGCGCTCGCGCGCAGCCCCGATCAGCAGCGGTTCCCAGGCCGCCAACTGCTCCTGCAACACCCGCAACTCCGCCAACGCCCTGAGCGCATCCGCGGATGAAAGCCCATCCCCCGACCCACCCGCATCCCCCGACCCGACCGCATCCCTCGACCCGACCGCATCCCTCGACCCGACCGCATGCCCCGAACGGGACGCATGGCCCGAGCTGGACGCATCCCCCGAGCCGAGCGCATCCGGCCGTTCTTCGCCGGCCTGGTTGCCGCCCGCGAGTTGCCGGACGGCCTGCTCCACGGCCGCGAACGCGGCCCGCACGGCCGTCTGTGCCTCGTCGCGTGGCTCCCCGTCGTGCGACTCGGGGCTTGTTCCTTCGTCGGGTGCCATCCGTCACCTCCCTGGGTTGTCGAGCGAAAGTCATCAATTCGACGACGATATCTCTTGTCATCGTCTCGATGACATGCTATATCGGAAGTGCGTGTTGACACCACCCGCAGAGACGAGGAAGCGAGGAGGTGCAGGGAAGATGTTGATACGCACAGACCCGTTCCGCGACTTCGATCGCCTGGCGCAGCAGTTCTTCGGCAGCCAGACGCCCGGCACGTGGTCACGCCCGACCGCGATGCCGATGGACGCGTACCGCGAGGGCGACCAGTACGTGGTCGCGTTCGACCTCCCCGGGATCTCGCCCGACGCGATCGAGCTCGACGTCGAGCGCAACGTCCTCACCGTGAAGGCCGAACGCAGGCCGGTCGAGCTCTCCGAAGGCGCCGAGATGCAGGTCTCCGAGCGACCGCTCGGGGCCTTCTCCCGGCAGCTGTTCCTCGGCGACACCCTGGACGCGGACCGCATCGAGGCTTCCTACGAGGCCGGCGTGCTGACGCTGCGGATCCCGATCGCCGAGCAGGCCAAGCCGCGCAAGATCGCGATCTCGAACTCCGAGGGCGACCGCAAACAGATCGACGCCTGACTGTCACACCGTGTCCGTGAGTTGCCGGAGGGGGTGAGACCGGTGCCAACGACCGAACAGCAACGCGCCGAGACCGACATCTTCGTCGATCTCGCGCTCAGCGACGACGAGCTGGTGCGGGCAGAGTTCGACGCACTGATCGCGGCGTGCTGGGAGTCGCCGTGCGAACCCCCGCTCGGTAAGGCCGGTCCACCGGCCGGAGGCTGGGTGCGGCCACAGCCGTGGTGGCCGCGCCCACCGCAGCTCCGGCGGATCCGGCGAGGTCCGGTACGACGGCCGGGCGGGCGCGGGCGCGGCCCTCCGCGCCTCTGCAGCCGGATTCGCATCTGAGCCCGACCCAGGAGGAGGTGAGAAGGAGTCCCGACAACCGAGGTAGATCAACCAAGTTCCTGACCCGGTGATGCGGCCGCCCGCCATGGACACACCCCTCGACCCGGCGCCCCCGATTCAGCCGGCTGTCCTTCGTAGGACGACAGCACTCAGAGCGGGCCGCCGCATCACCCCGGTTCACCCGATCGACACCGACGCATCCAGGAGAACGTAGCCATGACCGCGCGCAGGGACGCGTACGCGATTCTCGGGGTGGCCACCGAGGCGTCCGACGACGATCTCGACCACGCTTTCCGAGGACTCGTCCGCCGGCTCCACCCGGACACCCGCGGATCGGCCACGGCAGCGATTCCGTCCGCGTCGGTCGAGTCCGACGACGACGCCGATCGGCGTCTGCAAGAACTTCTCAACGCCTACGCCACCTTGCGCGACCCCGTCCGCCGTGCCGCCTACGACCGCGCCCGGGTCGTCGCCGCGCCCAAACCGGCCGTACCGGATCCGGTACGGGGCCCGGCGATCCGGGTCGGACCGGTGCGTTGGGAACCGTTGCGGTCCAGACCCGAGTGGAGGAGGAGTCCCGATGGCTCTTGACGATGTCCAGACGTACTGCGACAACGGGATCTGGAAGACCCGCTGGCGCAACAGCACCGAACCGTTCTCGGCCGGCCGCAACAAGCATCAGCAGATAAGCCAAGGCGCGACCGTGGCGCAGTGGTACGGCGTCGACCACATCGTGATCAACCCCGACGGCACCGTCGCCGAACACAACTCTTACCGCTACCGGCGCGAACCCGAAGCGCAGGCGAGCTGATCGCGGCGCTGAAAATTTCCGGTCTCGGCGGGTGTGTCCTGGGAGTGACACACCCGCCGGGCCGGTCGTCCTCCCGCCCCTCAGTGGGAGAACTCGCGGCTCGGTGAACACCACCCATGCCCGAATGGCACTGACCGAACCGCGGGACTACCTACAGGTACCCCAGATCGGCGCCGGGTACACACCCCGGCACGCGAAGTCCTCGGAAAACTTCACGTTCCTCAAACCTTTACCGGTAGTAGCCGGCCTGGGAGCGGCCTAGGCTGGTGCGCGATTTGCGCGCCGGGGGGTGGTGTGTGAACACCAAGGGGGAGGACTGGCAATGGCTGAGCTGATCCTCGGGGAGAAAGATGCCTGAGGCAAGGATTTCCTGGCGCGGCTTCACGATGAACAGGCGGACCGTGGCGATGGTCGAGGCCGCGGAGCAGCTGTACCACTCGAAGTTCGCGATCCTGCAGGGGTCGTACAACGCCGGCGGGGTCGAGGCCTCCGCCGGTACCCATGACGGCGGCGGCGCAGTCGACGTCGACGTACGGACCAAGAGCGCCGCGCAGCGGGTTGCGGTGGTGAAGGCGCTGCGTGAGGTCGGGTTCGCGGCGTGGCTGCGGACGCCGGCGCAGGGCACCTGGCCGTACCACGTGCACGCGATCGCGGTCGGGGACAAGGACCTGTCCCGGGGTGCGGCGGTGCAGGTCGCGGAGTACCACCGCAAGCTCAACGGGCTCGCGAACCATGGCAAGGACGACGGTCCGGCCGGGTACTACGGCATGACCTGGGAGCTGTACCTGAAGGCGCATCCGCCGAAGAAACACAAGATCGTCGCCTGAACCAACGAGTCGCCTGAACCAACAACACGACAAGGCCCCACCGGTAGCAGCCGGTGGGCTCGATCATCTCTCCTTTCTTCTTTTCTTTCCCTTCACCGGACCAACGACAAGGCCCCACCGGTAGCAGCCGGTGGGGCCTTGGTGGTCCACTACCGCCCGGGCATCCCCGGTGCAGCTGTGGAGGTGGAGAGCGGAACCGACGCCGATGCAGGGGTCAAGACGTCAGCTCCGCTTGTCTGTGGAGTTATCCGGCGTTGTCTCGTTCCACCGCCCACACGTGCGCGTGGTGGAACTCGAGGTGCTGCAGTGCGGCCGGAGAGCCGCCGGGGTTCCCGAGGCCGAGGTGGTTCATCGTCGGTACGACGACCGCCCGGACGTCCGAGCGCTTCACCTCGTCGAGCAGTGCGTGGAAGGCCGCGGACTCGGCCGAGTCGCGCTCGGTGTACACGGTGCCGAGGGTGAATCCCTCGGCGCTGGCGAAAGCGGCGAGAGAATCCGTCGCCGCGGCCAGCTCCTCCGCGCAACTCAGCGCGTCGGCCCGTACGTACCCGAGCAGCGTCGGCCGGGTGGTCATCGCTGTGCGTCCACCGCCACCGGCTCGCTCGTCACCCGGAGGGAGGCGAAGCGGCGCCGCATGGCTTCCTCGTACTGCACTGCCTGCTCCGCGTCGGCGGTGTGGTCCGCGATCGGGTGCGCTCCGAACCAGACCCGCACCCGGCGGTGCGTTGCGGGGGCTTCGAGCGTCTCGGTCATCGCGGTTCCTTCGGCAGTGTCGGGACAGTCCCCGGACGGCTTTGTCCGGCGCTGAGATAAAGAACACCAAACGCCAGGCCCCTCCGGAACAGTTTGGTAGGGACCTTTACAGAGCCTTGACGCAGAGTAGGGAAACCTTCGAATGTGCAGGTCAAGCCCGTCTCCGCAGCGCAGCCGGACCCTCAGGAATCGGTGTCAAGAATGGTTGCCGTTATTCGCAAATAACGATTCGGCGACGCCGGGGCTATTGGTTTCGCGCAGAAATCTATGACGTCCTGCTAACCCTTTGCGTGCAACCGCTCACGATCCGGTATCCGCAGCCCCGCGACCGCCACCAGTACCCCGAGTGCGGCGGCGCCGAACGGCACCAGCAAACCGTTGCGGAAGGCACCGATCGTCAGCTGGCCGGCCGCCGTCAGTGTCGCGGCGACCACCGCGAGGCCGAGCGCCGACCCGAACTGGAACGACGTCGTGAGTACGCCGCTCGCCAACCCCTGCTCGTCGTCGGCAACGCGCTCGGTCGCGGCGATCGTCAACGGTCCGTACGCCAGCGCGAACGCGAGCCCGAGCAGCAGGAACGCCGGCAGCATCGCGGCGTACTTCCAGCCGACGCCCAGTGGCAGGAAGGCGGCGTACGCGAGCACCGCGACGACGAACCCGCCGAAGACCACCCGGCCGTTGCCGAAGCGGGAGACCAGCCACGGAGTCAGCGTCGGCGCCAGGACCGCGTCGATACCGATGACCATCAGGGCCAGTCCGGTTTCGAGTTCGGACCAGCCGCGCAGTTCCCGCAGGTACAGCACCGCGACGAACTGGAACCCGACGAACGACCCGACCAGCAGGATCGCCCCGACGTTCGCCCGGAGCAACGCGGTGTTGCGGAGCAGGCCGAGCCGGATCAGCGGTGCGGAGGCCCGACGTTCGATCCGGACGAAGATCGCCAGTAGTACGACGCCCGCCACTGCGGTCAGCACGGTCGGTCCGGGGGAGACGTCGGGCGCACGGACAACGGTCGCCACCAGCAACAGCATCGCGCCGGTCAGCGCCAGTGCACCGGCCACGTCGAATCCAGGCCGCTCCGTGGACGCCGGCTCGTCGCGGGGGATCAGCGCGAGCGCGCCGGCGAGGACCAGCACCGCGACGATCACCGGTGCGAAGAAGACCCAGCGCCAGTCGATCGCCGTCAGCAGTCCGCCGGTGACCATGCCCAGCGAGAAACCTCCGGCGGCCGTTCCGGCGTAGACAAGCAGTGCCTTGTTGCGTTGCGGTCCCTCCGGGTAGGAGGTGGTGATGATGGACAGGCCGGCCGGCGTCATGAAGGCGGCAGCGACGCCGGTGGCGAAGCGGGCCAGGATCAGTACCCAGCCCTCGGTGGCGAAGCCGCCCAGGCCGCTGAAGACCAGGAACACCATCAGCCAGCCGACGAACATCCGGCGCCGTCCGAGCAGGTCCGCGGCTCGGCCGCCGAGCAACACGAACCCGCCGTAGCTGAGCGCGTAGCCGCTGACGATCCACTGCAGTTCGCCCGTGCTGAGGCCGAGTTCGGCACGGATGGAGGGCATCGCGACGCCCATCATCGAGACGTCGATGCCCTCCAGGAAGATCGCGCCGCAGAGCACGAACAGTACGGCCCACTCGCGGCCGGTCAGCCGCTGCGGAGTGACGGTTGACGACACGGATGTCTCCTTCGAAGTGATGGTTACCTCTTGTAACTGACCTCATCATCAGGAACCATCGGGATTTGTGGAAGAAGGCACTTCAAAGGAACCGAGTCACTCCTGCTGCACCGAGGACGCGTTCCAGTGGGACACCCGCGAGGACTGCGACGTCCGGCAGATCCTGGACCGGATCGGCGACAAGTGGTCGCTGCTGGTGATCGCGCTGCTCGACAACCGTTCGATGCGGTTCACGGAGCTGAAGAAGACGATCGACGGGATCAGTCAGCGGATGCTGACCGTGACGCTGCGCCAGTTGGAGCGGGACGGGCTGGTCAGTCGTACGGTGCACCCGGTCGTGCCGCCGCGTGTCGACTACGCGCTCACCCCGCTCGGAGTGACCCTGCACGCCACCATTCAGTCCCTCGTCACCTGGACCGAGTCCCACCAGACCGAGATTGCCGTGGCTCGCGCTCGGTACGACGCGGCGTCCTCGTGAAGGCGGCTGGGTGAGCCGGTACGACGACGAACGTCAGGAGTGCCGCGAGTACGGCGGCTGCCGACAAGAGGTTCAACGTCACGGGTAGGCCGAGGACGACCGTCGCCGCGGGCGCGCTGAGCCCTCCGGCCAGCAGGGCGAGCGAGTCGGCGGCGAAGAAGATCGCGCCGACGCTCGCCAGTACCTCCGGTGGGGCCGCGCGCTGGATCGTGGTCCCGGCGGTGATCAGCAGGATGCTGCCCGGGAAGCCGATCAGGGTGGCGGCGCCGACTGCGAGTGGGGCGTTCGGCGCGTTGAAGAGGGCGAAGTACGCCGCGGCGCTGGCGAGCTGGGTGACCGTGAGGAGTTCGCGGGTGCTCAGACGGCGAGCTGCGTACGTACTCAGTGCCGCGCCGACGAGATACCCGGCGCCGAGGCCGGAGATCAGGTAGCCCACGACGTACCCGGGGGCGTGCAGGCGGTCGACGGTGAATGGGACCAGCAGTGCGGTGAGGCCGGCGTTCGCGGTGAGGAAGACGGTTTGGCCGACGAGTACGCCGCGGAGAGCCCGGTGCTCGACGGCCGCGCGGAGGCCTTCGAGGGCGTGGGGTGGTTCGGCGGTGGTCGCGTGCCGGCGGGTGCGGACCGTGGCGATGGTTGCCGCCGACAACAAGTAGCTGATGATGTCGACGGCGAGCACGAACGTGATGCCGGGGCCGGCCAGGAGGAGCGCACCGAGCGGTGGCGCGGCCAGGCGCAGGACGCTTCCGGTGACGGCGTTCAGGGCGTTGGCCGCGGCGAGTTCGTCCCCGGTGCCGACGACTGCGGGCAGGAGGGCGCGAGAGGCCGGGCGGAACACGGTGGTCGCGGTGTTCTCGAGCAGGATCGCCGCGTAGATCAGCCAGACGTGCTTGCGATCCGCGAACAGGATCAGCCCTACGGCAGCCGCACTGGCGAGGTCGGCGATCCACATCGCGCGGGCGAGGTCCCAGCGATCCAGCAGTACGCCGGCCCACGGACCGAGCAGCAGCGCCGGAAGGGCCTCGAGGGCAAGCGTCAGCCCGGTGGCGACAGTCGAACCGGTCAGCGTGAAGACGTAGACCGGGATCGCCACTACGAGCAGCCATGAGCCCAGCCCTGACACAGCGCCGCTCAGCCAGAGCCTGCGGAAGTCACGGTTCCTCACGGCCGGTGAATCTATCTCGACAAGATAGACATCTGCAAGATTGTTCTGTCAGAATATGCCGCGTGGAGCTTGGTGAGGTACTCCGTGACCGCCGCAAGGCAGCCGGCCGGACCATTGCGTCCGTGGCTATCGACGCCGGCCTGTCGGTGCCGTACATCGCGAACCTCGAGAACGGCCGCGGCAACCCGACGCTGTCCGCGCTCGACCGGCTCGCCACCGCGCTCGGCGCCCGCCTCGCAGTACGCATCGGCGACGAGGAGCCCGAACCGTCCGCGTCCGTCGGCGCGGAGCTGCTGGCAGGCTCGGACCGGGCGGATCGGATCATCGCCGGTCTCGCCCAAGGCCGCTCCCGAGCGGCGACCCGCCGCCGGCTCGTCGAGGCCGTGGATGCGCTCGCCCTGGTCATCGGCCGCCCACCGAACGCCGCCGATCTGAACCGCCTCCTGGACCTCCTCCAGCTCGCCGAGGTCCCCTAGGTCACCCGAGGCTGGGCCTCCTGGAACTCGCCTGACTGGTGGGTGGTTCGTCGCGTAAGGTCCGCGGCATGGAGATCGGGGCGCGGATCGCGCGGGCGCAGGTGGACGGGCTGTCGAGGTCGCGGCGGCAGATCGTCGCGGGGGCGTTGTCGGGCATGCTGCACGACCGCGACGACTGGTACCTGTCCGGGATGGTCGCCGCCGAGCCCGGCGAACCGTTCGACCCCGACGAGATCGCCGGATCACTCGCGATCATCCGACAAGCCTTCGGCGCCGAAGGACGCTGGCTGAGCGCGGAACTCGTCGAGGAAGCCAATCCCGGCCTGGCCGAGGTGCTCGAGTCGAACGGGATGACGATCGTCTCCCGCCTACCGCTGCTGGTCGTCGAGCCGGCCGACCTGGTCGTCCCTGAGCTCCCGGCGGGTGTCACCGTCAAGGTCGTCGAGTCGGAGGACGAGCAGAAGGTCGCGGACTCGGTGTCCTCCGAGGCGTACGAGATGCCCGGCGCCGGGTTCGCCTTCAAGCCGGACCCGGTCGACGGCGGAGCGGTCCTGGTGTACGCCGACGACGTACCGGTGGCGACCGCGGCGTGGACCGCTGTGGCGGATGCGGTCACCGAGATTGCGGGCGTCGGTACGCTGCACGCTCACCGCCGCCGCGGGTACGGCGCGATCGCCACGGCGTACGCGACTCGGACGGCCTTCGAACTGGCGGGTGCGACGCTTGCGTGGCTGACGCCGGGTGACGACGGAGCGGACCGGGTCTATCGCCGGCTCGGGTACACACCGAAGGCCACGGCGGTGCACCTGGGCGATCCCGGTGGCCATCTGGCGGACCTGCGCTGAGGTTTACGGCTGCAGGATGCGGGTGAGAGTGGTGTGCAGCGACTTGTAGGCGGTCCGTGGAGTGAGGCGACCGGCGGCGACGGACTCGCCTGCAGCGTGACCTAGCGAGATCAGCGTTGTGACCAGCCAGTGGACCGAGAGCTCACGGGTGATCTCGCCGGTCCGCTGACCACGCCGAATCAGCGGCTCGAGGCGGTCCGTCAGCGGATTGTGGCGCGCGTCCGCCGGGCCCGTCCGGTCGGCATGCAGCAGGATCGGATGCTGCTCGAACGTCCGCCACCCCAGGTCGATCAGACCGAGCGCATTGCGCAGCGCCGAGCCGTGATCGAGATCCAGGTCGTCGATCGCGTTCATCAGCTCAGCGGTCAACTCGTCGAGTACCGCATTGACCAGCGCATCGCGCGACGAGAAGTGCGCGTACACCGTCTGCCGGGTGACCTCCGCGGCTTCGGCGATCCGTTCCAGGCTCGCGTCCGGGTCCTCGTCGAGCAGCTCGACGGCCGCGGCGAGGATCGCCGCCCGACTGCGATCGGCGTCCGCCCGGCGCCGCCGCCGTACCGGCTCGTTCTCTGACACCTTGTCAAGGTTAGCGGTGACGGTAGATCAGTAGGGTGACGCCGCTCGGGAATGAGGTCGAGGTATGCAGGCGCAACGACTGGGGTGAGCCGTCCGGGAACAGCCGGCGGCCGGTGGCGACCACCGTCGGGTAGACGAACAGGCGGTACTCGTCGACGAGCCCGGCGGTGATCAGCTGATGGGTCAGGTCGATGCTGCCGGTGCAGACGATCGCTCCGCCGGCGGTGTCTTTCAGGCCGCGTACGTCGTCCACACCGCGAAGGATCGTCGTCGGGGTCCAGCCCGGATCCTGCAGCGTCGAGCTCACGACGTCCTTCTGGACCTTGTTGAGGTACGACGCGATGCCGCTCGGATCGTCCGTCTGCGTGGGCCAGTAGCCGCGCAGTTGCTCGAACGTCACCCGGCCGGTCAGCAACCCGTCCGCTCGCGCCATCTGCTTGCGGAGCGCCTCGAGCAGCTCCGGTCCGCCGTCGGCCGGACCGAACCAGTCGCCGGCTTCGATCACCCCGTCGACGGTGATGTTCTGGGTGACGACCAGGTCGCGCATCGGATCCTCCTCGCTGGATTTACCCGGTACGTCGGAGTTGGCCGCCACCCGTCGACATCAGCGGACGGTGAAACCGGCTTTGCGGAAGGCGTCTGCGAGCGAGGTCTCGTCCATCGAGGTCTCGGCCTGCTTGCCGCCCCGGTCGGGCTGACCGCCCCGACCCTGGCCCGCGCCTTGACCGCCGCGACCTTGACCCCCGCCTTGACCCCCGCCTTGACCGCCGCCTTGACCCCCGCCTTGACCGCCGCGCGCTTGTCCGCCGCCTTGGCCGCCCGGGCCACGGCCCTGGCCGCCCGGTCCGCGACCGCCCGGGCCACGACCCTGCCCTTGACCGCCGCGGCCGCCGCCTTGACCCCCGGCTTGGTTTCCGCGGTTCTGGCCGCCGCGACCACCCGGGCCGCCGGCGCCGACCTCGTCGTCGAGGCGGAGCGTGAGCGAGATCCGCTGCCGCGGGATGTCGACCTCCAGGACCTTGACCGTGACGATGTCGCCGACCTTGACGACCTCGCTCGGGTCCTTCACGAAGTTCTTCGACAGGGCGGACACGTGCGCGAGCCCGTCCTGGTGCACGCCGATGTCGATGAAGGCTCCGAACGCGGCCACGTTCGTGACCTGACCCTCCAGCCGCATCCCCGGCTTGAGGTCCGCGATCTTGTCGACACCCTCCGCGAACACCGCGGTCTTGAACGCCGGCCGCGGGTCCCGCCCGGGTTTCTCCAGCTCGGCCAGGATGTCGGTCACCGTCGGCAGACCGAACATGTCGTCGACGAAATCCGCCGCGTTCAGCCGCTTCAGCTCGGCCGAACCGATCAGCGACTTCACGTCCGACCCGGTCGCGTCGAGGATCCGCCGTACCACCGGGTACGCCTCGGGGTGCACGCTGGACGCGTCGAGCGGGTCGTCGCCGTCGGGGATCCGGAGGAAGCCGGCCGCCTGCTCGAATGCCTTCGGACCGAGCCGTGGCACTTCGCGCAACGCCGTACGGGACTTGAAGGGGCCGTTGACGTCGCGGTGCTGGACGATGTTGTCGGCCAGGCCCGGGGTGATGCCCGAGACCCGGGTGAGGAGCGGCGCGGACGCGGTGTTCAGGTCGACGCCGACCGCGTTCACACAGTCCTCGACGACCGCGTCGAGCGAACGGGACAGCGAGTTCTCGGGGAGGTCGTGCTGGTACTGCCCGACGCCGATCGACTTGGGGTCGATCTTCACCAGCTCGGCCAGCGGGTCCTGAAGCCGGCGCGCGATCGAGACCGCGCCGCGCAGCGACACGTCCATCCCGGGCAGCTCCTGGGACGCGAACGCGGACGCCGAGTACACCGACGCGCCTGCCTCGGACACGACAGCCTTGGTGAGCTTGAGCTCGGGGTGCTTGGCGATCAGCTCGGCGGCCAGCTTGTCGGTCTCGCGCGACGCCGTACCGTTGCCGATGGCAATCAGCTCGACATTGTGCGCGGCGGCGAGCGCGGCCAGCGTGGCGATCGACCTGTCCCACTGGTTCTGCGGGACGTGTGGGTAGATGACGCCGGTGTTCACGACCTTGCCGGTCGCGTCCACGACCGCGACCTTCACACCGGTCCGGAAGCCCGGGTCCAGGCCCATCGTCGCGCGGGTGCCGGCCGGAGCGGCCAGCAGCAGGTCGCGCAGGTTGGCCGCGAACACCCGGATCGCCTCGTCCTCGGCGACCTGCCGCAGCCGCATCCGCAGGTCGATGCCGAGGTGTACCAGGATCTTCGTCCGCCAGGCCCAGCGGACGGTCTCCACCAGCCACTTGTCGGCCGCGCGGCCCCTGTTCTCGATGCCGACCTTGCGGGCGATAGTCGTCTCGTACTCCGTCGGTCCGTCGGCCTCGACGCCCGCCGGCAGCGGCTCGACGGTGAGCGTCAGGACGTCCTCCTTCTCGCCGCGGAACAGCGCCAGGATCCGGTGCGACGGCATCTTCGTGAACGGCTCGTCGAACTCGAAGTAGTCCGAGAACTTCGCGCCGTCGACCTCCTTGCCCTCACGCACCGCCGACGCCAGCCGGCCCTGCTCCCAGAGCCGCTCGCGCAGCTCACCGATCAGGTCGGCGTCCTCGGCGAACCGCTCGACCAGGATCGCCCGGGCGCCGTCGAGCGCGGCCTGCGGGTCCGGGACCTCGGCGTTCACGAACACCGCGGCGGCCGCGAACGGCTCCACGTCCGGGTCGGCCATCAGGCCGTCGGCGAGCGGCTCGAGACCGTTCTCCCGGGCGATCATCGCCTTGGTCCGGCGCTTCGGCTTGAACGGCAGGTAGATGTCCTCGAGCCGGGACTTCGTGTCCGCGGCGAGGATCTGCTCCTTCAGCGCGTCGTCCAGCTTGCCCTGGCTGTCGATCGACTCCAGCACGGTCTGCCGGCGTTCCTCCAGTTCGCGCAGATACCGCAGGCGCTCCTCGAGGGTCCGCAGCTGGGCATCGTCCAGCATCCCGGTGACCTCTTTGCGGTACCGCGCGATGAACGGGACCGTCGAGCCCTCGTCCAGCAACGCCACCGCTGCCCGCACCTGGTTCTCCCCGACCTCCAACTCGCCGGCAATCCGCTGCTCGATCGACTGCACCACCACTGTGTCCGTTCCCCTCTACGCCCAACAACCACCGAGCATTCTGCCCCGTCCAGACCCCATATCCTTCCCCATCCCACCCCCCACCCCGAAACCCGTCCCACCCACCTGTGCACAACCCGTGCGATCATCCTCTGGGGAGGGAATCAGATGGGACAGTTCGACAAGTACGTCGACCGGCACGCAGACCCGCCGCTTGGTGTCACGTGGATGTTCGCGCTCGCAATCGTGGGCGGGACGCTCGTGGATGCGATCCTGCACCCCTCGGCGCCGACGATCGCGCGGGCGATCTACGGCATCTTCTTGGGATTCGTCCTGCTCAGGCCGTACGCCGCCAGCGGCCGTCTCGACGGCTGGTCGGAAGCCCACCGGCCACTCTCGAATCTGCTGCATTTTCTCTTGTTCAGCATCGGCGGTTTCGCGGTGCTCACCTGGATCCTGCCGCCGATCACGAGTGCGCTGCTCGCAGTACCACTCACCCTGCTGCCCGTCCTCATCCGCCACGTCGTCCGCCGCAACCGCCGGCACCGCCCCGCGATCAGGCAGTGACCGTGCCGCCATCAATCCGGGCAGGGGTGGACAGATTCATCGATGCCACGAATCGTCCGCCGTCGAAACCGATACGGGTGTTCGGTGTCGTTGCGCCTGTGCTGATGATTGTCCAGGCGGTCGGCAGCCGCCGCTTGGAAGACATCCTGACTGCGATCTTCTTCGTCGTCGTGCTCCTCCCACCGGCCATCGCGCCGACGGCGTACCGGTCTCGCCTGGCGGCTCTCGACAAGCATCTGGTTCCCAGCACGATCTTGATGTTCATCGTTTTGCTGTGCAGTCTGTTCGTGCTTCTGACGGAATTTCTGAGCCGTTCCGTCAGCCTGTACGTCGCAGTGACAGCGGCACTCGTCCTCACAGCTGTGGGGGCCGTCCTGCACAGTAAGCGCCTCCGGTCCGCCGAGTGAGCGGGAACGTCGACTGGCCTGGTCGGGGGCCGACCTGGCTGGGTGTGCCGGCTCTCGTGCTCGCGCTGGTCGGAGTGCTTGGTCTGGCCGAGTTCTCGTCCCGCGAGAGGCTTGGTCGCGAGCTGCTGAATTCCGGCGTGCGGACAACCGCGACGTCGGTGCAGGTCGATGTCGTACCGGGCAAGAGCAGCCCGTTCATCGACGACGTACAGGTCGAGTTCCTCACCCCTGAAGGTCGGCGAATTCAAGCCGTTCTCGACAACGAGGAGGACGATCGCCAAGGCATGCCGGAGGGTGTGCACCCGCCCGCGCCCGGCACCCGCTACGCGCTGCCGTTGCAGCTGGCGTACCGCAGTATCGACCCGTCCGTCGTGCTGGCCGTCGTCGACGCAGAGGAGTGGACTGCAGACAAGGCGACGCCCCGCATCTACATCGGGCTGATTGCGGGAGGTGGTTCGCTCGTCCTGGTGGCAATGGTCCTGCTCACCGTGGGAGCTCGTCGTCGGGGTCTCGCGTGGTGGCAGTGGTACGCCGAGGCGCCCGGTCGGCATCGGCTGTAAGTGGGAGAGAGCAACCTATGGACGTCGTGAGGCGCTGGGGCGCTGAACTGCGTGAGCTGGACTCTGGCGCTCGCGGTGGGTGTTGCGACGGCCGGAGCTTCTGTACGGCCTGACAGAGGCGCAGGGTTGGCGTCAGCAGCTGACAGGCGTCTCGGATTCCTCGCGATCTCCGGGATTGCCGAGGACTGGAAGTTCGGGTTGGCCCTGGTGATCGGCTTCGCCTGTCTGACCGCGGTCCAGGCAGCGATTCGCCGCCTGTAAAAGACCCCGTTCACTCGGTCGCTCGCATTACTCCGGTAGGTGAAGTTCGTGAGTTCGACGCCTGAACGGGGAACTCCCCGCGACCACACCGGGTCGCGGGGAGTTCGTTGTGCTGAGTGTCAGGCTGCTTCGCAGAGGAGGTCGTCCTGGTCGGGGGCGGGAGCGGTCTGCTGCTTGGTGGGGCGCATTACGGTCAGGGCGATGGCTACTGAGGCGGCGACGATTACCGCCGCGATGGCGAAGGAGAAATGGTAGCCGTCGGTCAGGGCCTCCAGTGGGGACTTGGTGCTTGTGGCGGTGCGGGTGGCGGAGAGGGTTGCCAGGATGGCCAGGCCGAGGGCGGCGCCAACCTCGCCCATGGTGCCGATCAGGCCGGAGGCCAGGCCGGCGTCTTCGGGCTTCACGTCCGCCATCGACAGGCCCATCAGTGCCGGGAAGCAGACGCCGCCGCCCAGGCCCAGCAGGATCAGTACGGGCAGCACGTGGATGAAGTAGTTGCCGCCGACGGGAGCCTGCGTGAACAGGGCCAGTCCGACGACGATCAGCGACAGCCCCACGATCAGCGGACGGCGCGGTCCGAACCGCATCACGAGCTTCTCGGAGTACTTCACCGACAGCAGCCCCATCACCACGGTGGTCGGCAGGAAGGCCAGCCCGATCTCCAGAGCGTCGTACCCCAGGACCCGCTGCAGGTAGAGCGAACCCAGGAAGAAGATGCCGAACATCCCGGAGCTCGACAGTGCCTGGATCAGGTTCGCGCCGGTCAGCGTCCGGGAGCGGAAGATCCGCAGCGGTACCAGCGGGTTCGCGGCGGTCGCCTCGCGGACGATGAACGCGGCCAGCAGCACCAGCGTCACCCCGGTCAGCAGCAGCGTCCGCGGAGCGGTCCAGCCCAGCTCGGCGGCCGGCTTCACGATCGTGAACACGCCGACCATCAGCGCCGCGGTGATCAGCACAGCACCCGGTACGTCGGTACCGCGCCCCAGCCCGAGGCCCTTGTCCTTCTCGATGAACCTGAACGCCAGAACGGTCGTCAGCGCACCGATCGGCAGGTTCACGAAGAAGATCCAGTGCCAGCTGATCGCCTGCGTCAGTACGCCGCCGGCCAGCAGACCGATCGACCCGCCGGCGGAGGCGACGAATGCGAACATCCCGATCGCCTTCGCCTGCTCCCGCGGCTCCGGGAACAGCGTCACGATCATGCCCAGGATCACTGCGGAGGTGAGTGCGCCACCAACACCCTGCAGGAAGCGGGCGATGACGAGCACCTCCTCGGAGCGAGCCAGGCCGCAGAACACAGAGGCGGCGGTGAAAACGATCAGTCCGGCTGTGAAGACGTTCCGCCGGCCGAGGAGGTCACCCAGGCGACCGGCCAGCAGCAGGAGGCCGCCGAACGCGATCAGGTACGCGTTCACGACCCACGCGAGTGAAGAGCTGGTGAAGCCGAGGTCGTCCTGAATGGCCGGCAGTGCCACGTTCACCACGGTCACGTCGAGCACGATCATCAACATGCCCGCGCAGAGGGTGTAGAGGGCCAGCCAGCGCGAGCGGCCGCCCTGCGCGGCCGGCGTCGTCGCCAGGGTGTCGGTCGTCGCGTACATTCCGGTTCTCCTTGCAGTTCGTCGTAGTGGCCTTACACCTCTACGTCGAACTGGGAGGGCTCAGATTGACACGTCTTCAGAAGTTTTTTCGCGCGGCGGCCGAGATAGCCAGTACGCGGTGAGCGCCGGCACCAGACCGCTGCCCACGACGAACAGTGTCGGCACCTGCGACGCCAGGGCGAACCAGGTGAGTAGCAGGACAACACCACCGGCCACGGGCAGCGGCCGGCGCAGCAGGAACAGGTTGGCCGACCGGAACAGCTCCTTCATCGTCGCGGTCGGCTCCGCCTGCGGAAGGATCGCCAGACCGCTCAGGTAGAGCCCCAGGATCATGCCGGTGAGCGGGATCAGGATCGCGAGCGCGAAGATCCGTACCGGCCCGGACGCGTACGCCCAGAAGGAGATGCCGAACGCGAGCATCAGCCCGCCCGTCCACAGGCCGAAGCCGGGCAGCCAGTACTGCTTCATCGTCTGCCGGAATTCGCCCAGGAACCGCCGCAGCAGCTTCGGCCGCTCCTGGCTGATCGCGTCCGGCAGCACCCGCTGCAGCGCGAACGCGGCCGGGAACAGGGTCAGGATGCCGAGGCTGATCACCAGGAACGCCAGCTGCAGCATCAGCAGGTCGCCGACGACCGCCAGCTTGGTCAGCACGGTGTTCGTCCGGTTGGCCTTCTGCACCGATCGTCTCCTCGTTCCGTACGGGCGGGTCCTGATCGTATGATCACGAACAATCAGAAACCAGATCAGGGGGCCGCATGCTTGCACAGGAGCGCCACGAGCTGATCCTGCGCAGCCTGCGCCGTCACGGCCGGCTCCGGGTCGCCGACCTGGTCGCCGAGCTGGGCGTTTCCGCGATCACAGTACGCCGGGACCTGGCCGAACTGGACTCCGCAGGCCTGCTCCGCCGAGTGCACGGCGGTGCGATCGGGACCGCCGCGGCCGACCAGTCCGGCGCCGGCAGCCGGCTGACGATCGGCATCGTGGTGCCGAGCGCGACGTCGTACTACTCCGACGTGATCCGCGGCGCCGAGGCGATGGCCGACCGGTACGGCGCCCGCCTGGTGCTGGGCGTCTCGTCGTACGACGTGGCCACCGAGCGCGAGCGGCTCGACAAGGTGCTCGGGATCGGCGTCGCCGGGCTGCTGCTCAGCACCGCGCTCGGCGACGGCGCGGCGGACCGGATGGACACCCGGCTGGACGACATCGACGTACCCGTGGTGCTGATGGAGCGCGCGTTCGGCTTCCCACAGATGCGCCGCGAGTACGACCACGTCCGGACCGACCACGCGTACGGCGCGATGCTGGCGCTGCGGCACTTCGTGGCGCTCGGCCACCGGCGGATCGCGATCAACCTGCAGTCCACGGTCACGGCGTACTGGCTCCGGCTCGGCATCGAGGCGGCCGCGAAGACGCTCGGCATCGAGGTGTTCCTCTCGCCCGTCGACCTGCCGGCCCGCGGCGACGACCCGGGCGCGGTCGCCCAGCTGGACGCGTTCCTGGCCGAGTGCGAGTCGTTCGGCAGCCGCGCCGTCCTCGTGCACTCCGACGAGCACGGCGCCGGCCTGGTCGAACGCGCGATGGACCTCGGCCTGCGCGTCCCCGAGGACCTCGCGGTGATCGCGTACAACGACGTCACCGCCTCACTGGCCGTCGTACCTCTCACCGCCGTCTGCCCGCCCCGCCGAGCCTTGGGCGAAACCGCCTGCGACCTCCTCCTTCGCAAGATCCAGTCTTCGAACACCCCGATCCAGCACCTGAGCCTGCTCCCCACCCTCAACATCCGCAGCTCCTGCGGAGCCGAGCAGAACCTCTCCGCGTTCCACTCTTGATCGAATGTGATCGTTCGAGCGCTGAGGTATTGACGGGGAAAGCCCTTTCCCATACTTTCGCTGCACTTGGGGCCGCACTGAGGCCCGGCTGAAGAACATCAGCGAAGGAGTTGCCCGGTGAGACGTGGAGTGGGACTGACACTGCTGGCGGCGGCGCTCAGCGTCGTAGTCAGCAGTTGTGGCAACGGGGTGATCGACAAGAGCACGGACGGTGTGCCGCCGGCCGAGGCGACCGGGACGTTGCGGGTGCTGATCCCGTCGTTCCCACCGAGTACGAAGGGGCGCGAGGCGTTCCAGAAGGTCGTCGACGACTTCCACCGGACCTATCCGAAGATGCGGGTCGAGCCGGACTTCGCGACGTACAAGAACCTGAACGAGAAGATGTCCACCTCGATCGCGGCCGGCATCCCCTACGACGTGATGGTGACCGGTGTCGGCTGGGTGCAGCCGTTCGCGTCCAAGCGGATCTTCGAGGACCTCGGCAACTACGGCGTGACGCCGGACTTCATCAAGGAGAAGAGCACCCCGGCGCTGATCCCGGCGGTGACGTACGACGGCAAGCTGTACGCCTACCCGCTGGTCGCCGATGCCCGCGCCGTCGCGCTCCGCAAGAGCGCGTTCATCGAGGCGGGGCTGGACCCGAACAAACCGCCGACGTCGCTGGCCGAGATCAAGGCCGACGCCGAGAAGCTGACCAAGCGGGATAAGAACGGCAACATCACCCGCAGCGGTTTCGACCTCGCGTCCGCGTCCGGCTTCCGGCAGTCGTTCACCACCTTCCTGGCCTCGACCGGTACGCCGCTCTACGTCAAGGGCGAGCCGAACTTCGACAACAAGGCCGGCCTCGACACGCTGCTCTGGATCAAGTCGATGATCAACAACGTCCAGCCGTACGGGCAGACGAACGCGGCGCAGCAGCCGCTGGTCCTGACCGGCGAGGCCGCGATGGGCATCGTGAACGGCGGCGTCGACTGCTCCGCCGACGGCATCGGCCAGAAGAACTGCGACGACCTGAAGTTCTTCCGCTTCAACAGCGGCAAGGAGATCGAGTACGTCGGCGGCGACCTGGCGTCGATCGGGTCCCGCAGCCGGCACAAGGACGCGGCCTGGGCGTTCATCCAGTCGCTGACGAAGCCGTCCAGCCTGGACATCGTCGCGAAGCTGAACAAGAAGATCCCGGCCTACAAGGACGCAAGCAACTCGCCGCAGGCCAAGTCCAACCCGCTCAGCCAGTTCGTCGCCGACGGCCTGGTGTACGCGGTCAACGAGAACGAAGTACCGGGCAACTGGCTCGAGATGCGCGGCAACTTCGACATCCAGCTCACCCAGGCGGTCCTCGGACAGAAGGATCCCGCCAAGGTGCTGCACAACCTGGCAGGACAGTCCAGATGAGCACAACTCTCGAACGTCCCGCGCTCGCGACCGCCGGCAAGACGGCGCCGTCCAAGGACAGCCGCGCGCTGGTCCGCAACCAGGTCTGGGCCGGCTGGGCGCTGCTGACGCCGGCGCTGCTGCACTCCGGCATCTTCATCGTGATCCCGGTGATCGCCGTACTCGTGCTGAGCCTGACCGACTACAGCTTCGGTGACTCCTTCGACTGGGTCGGCTTCGGCAACTACGCCGACCTGTTCCGGGACCCGAACTTCGGCGCCTCGCTGTGGCACACGGTGCTGTACGCGATCGTGGTGATCCCGATCTCGATGGCGATCTCACTCGCGGTCGCGATCGGCCTGAACCAGAAGATCCGCGGCCTCGGCTTCTTCCGGACCGCGTTCTACATCCCGACCGTGACCGCGACGGTTGCGGTGGCGACGATCTGGCTGTGGATCTACAACCCGGGCTCCGGTCTGGCGAACGGGTTCCTCAGCCTGTTCGGGTTCGCGCCGAACCGCTGGCTGGCCGACCCGGGGACCGCGCTGCCGTCGCTGATGGTGGTCGGTATCTGGCAGGGCCTCGGTACCAAGATCATCATCTACCTGGCCGCGCTCCAGGGCGTGTCCCGCGACCTGATCGAGTCCGCACAGCTCGACGGCGCCGGCCGCTGGCAGCGGTTCGCCAACGTCACCTGGCCGGCGATCGGGCCGGTGCAGTTCTTCGTCCTGATCACGTCGATCGTCGGTACCTTCCAGGTGTTCGACCTGGTGTACGTGATGACGCAGGGCGGCCCCGGTTCGTCGACCCGGGTGCTGGTGATGGACATCTACCAGAACGCGTTCCAGAACCTGAAACTCGGCTACGCGTCCGCCGAGACGGTGATCATGATGATCGTGATCGCGATCTTCATCGCCGCCGGACGCCTGCTCCAGAAGGCGGATACCAATGACTAGCGTTTCGTTGCCGGCGGTCGGTGCCGCTAAGCCGCCGGCCGTACGGGCCGGCCGGATCGTGCTGTACGTCGTACTCACGGTCGGCGCGCTGCTGATGATCGTGCCGTTCGTGTGGATGCTGCTGACCGCGTTCAAGAGCAACCTGGAGATCGCGAAGTTCAACTGGCTGCCGCAGGAGCTGCGCTGGCGGAACTTCGTCGACGCGATGCAGACCGCTCCGTTCCTGCGGTACTTCCGCAACAGCCTGTTCATCGCGGTCGGCGAGACGGCGTTCACGCTGGCGGTCTGTACGACGGCCGGCTACGCGCTGGCGAAACTGCCGATCCGCGGCGGCAAGGTGTTGCTGAACTACTTCATCGTGCTGCTGCTGGTGCCGTTCCAGATCATCCTGGTGCCGCTGTTCCTGATCGTGAAGTCGATCCCGCTGTTCGGCGGCAACAACATCCTCGGCCAGGGCGGCATCGGCTGGCTGAACTCGTGGTGGGGCCTGATTATCCCGCTCGGCGCGGCGCCGCTGTTCACGTTCCTGGCGCGGCAGTTCTACGTCTCACTGCCGGACCAGTTGGCACAGGCCGCCCGGGTGGATGGGCTGGGCGAGTTCGGCATCTTCTGGCGGATCATGACGCCGCTGATCAAGCCGGCGCTGATCACGATCGCCGTCTTCCAGATCGAAGCCGCGTGGAACGGTTTCCTCTGGCCGCTGATGATCACCACGTCGGACGAGATGCGCCCGCTCCAGCTCGGGCTGGCGATCTTCTCCCAGAACCCGGCCGAAATCCAATGGCCGTACCTGATGGCGGGCACGGCGCTGGCGACCCTCCCGATGATCGTGCTGTTCGTGTTCGCCCAGAAACGCTTCGTCGAGGGCATGGCAAACGTCGGGATCAAGGGCTGATGCCGACCCTCTTCGTAGACCTGGCCTGATCCTCGAACAGGTGCTCACCCCGCCCCGGGTGAGCACCTGCGAGGCCCCCCACTACATGCGGTGGTCCCGAAGAAGCACCGGAGCGTCCCCTCGGCCCCCCGCTGGGTCGCTCACCCGTCTTATCGCTGCAGTCCGCCTCCCGTTACAAACTTCGTGAGGCTTTTTCGCGGTTTCCGAGAGATACGACTTTCCGCATGCATCCGGCGACCGTGGGTGAGCAGGTAGGATCGCCGATGTGACTGCCGGGTCGGCTTCGAGCCATTACCGAGTTGGGTCCCCGGCTGCGTTCTGAGCGCCGCGCGGGCGCCGCCCGCTTTCTCTGATGTCTTTCATTCCCAGACGGCACCAGAGAAAGAAGCGAATCCTGAACGATTTCACCGCACGTCTCATCGAGGAGTTCAAGGCGAACGCCGGCCAGGTCGGCCCGCCCTTCGAGCACGCCCGCTTGTTGCTCCTGACAACCACCGGTGCACGTACCGGCCGGCCCCGGACCGCGATCCTCGGTTACTACCCGGACGGCGGCCGGGTCCTGGTCGTCGGCTCGGCCGGCGGCAGCCCGAACCACCCGGCGTGGTACCACAACCTGCTCGCCGATCCCCAGGTCAGCGTCGATGTCGGCCTGTTCAGCTATCCCGCGACAGCACTTGTACTGCGGGGCGCCGAGCGCGACGAGGTCTTCGCCCGGCTGGTCGAGGCCGACGCCGGGTGGGGCCAGTACCAGGCCGCCGTCACCCGGACCATCCCGGTCGTCGCACTGGTCCCGGGCGGACCACCTGGCGGGGGCAGGGGTTCGCTTGCCGAGGCCCTGAAGAACATCCACGCCGCGTTCCGCCGGGAGCTGGCCCTGATCCGGCACGAGATCGCGACGTCGGGCGTCGCCGGGCTCGGCGCTCAGCTCCGCATCAACTGCCTCACGCTCTGCCAGGGCCTGCACTACCACCACACCGGCGAGTCGACCATGCTGTTCCCGGGGTTGCTCGAGCGGCACCCGGAGTTGGCCGACGCGATCGCCGTACTGCAGCACGAGCACGAGCAGATCGCAGTACTGCTCGACCAACTCAAGCAGGAAGTCTCACTGGCCCAGGTGGACGAGCTGATCGCTCAGCTCAACGCCCACCTGGACCGCGAGGAGGCGGAACTTCTGCCTTATCTATAACGGCTTCTGGGCCAACAGGGCGTAGGAGTTGGGTAGACGGCCTTCCCAGGCGGCCGCGCGGTGGTCGTCCTGCGGTCGCCAGAACGGTTCGGCGTACTCCTCGAGGACCTTGAGGCGCAGGCCGGCCGCGGCGATCGCAGTGACGATCTGCCCGAGCGTCCACTGCCACTCCTGCGCACCGTTGCCAGGGAACGTGTCGTTGATGTGCGACGCGGCGAAGTAGCTCCGATCAGGGCGGATCCGTGGTTCGTCCGTGTCCCACGTCCACAGCGGTACGGCCGGGTGGGCCTCGTACACGAACAGATGCCCACCCGGCCGAGCGACGCGCACCACGTCCCGCGCCCACGCGTCGATGTCGCGCATCCAGATCAGCGCGCCTTTACCCGTGTACACCAGATCCGCCGACGCATCCTTCACCGGTACGCCAGGCACTTCCGCCACGACGTACCGGCAATCAAGCCCCACATCCCGCGCTCGCCGCTGCGCCGCGCCGGCCGCGACCGAGCTGTAGTCCACCCCGATCACCCGCCGAGCCCCAGCCTTCACCAACCCGACATCGTCGAGCCCGTGCCCACTCTGCAGATGCACCACAACCGGTGCGTCCGCCAACACAGCCTCCAACAACTCCCGCTCCCGCGGAAACAGTTGTTCGTCCCCCCGAGCCTCCGCGAGCAAGTCCTCATATTCATGAACATGCTTGGTAGAAGCCTGCTCCCAAACCACCCGATTACCCGCAACCACCTCATCCATACCCCAAGTCAGCCGGACCCCAGCGTTTCAAGCAACCGCTTATCACTCGTTGTGGAGGACTTGGGCGATGGTGGTGCGGGCCGCGGTGCGCGCGGGGAAGTAGGCGCCGGCGGCGGCGATGACGATGCCGGCAAGGATGAGGAGGGCGAGAAGGGTCGCCGGGTAGACGTGGAGCATGAAGTCGGGGAGTTCGACCTGGGCGCCGTTGGCCATCGCGGGTACGACGAGGCGGTGCGCGACGATCCCGAGCGGGATGCCCAGCACACTTCCGGCGGCGCCCAGTGCGGTCATCGACACCACGACCATCGCGGTGACCTGCGCAGGCGTCATACCGATCGACTTGAGCATCCCGAGGTCACGGCGGCGTTCACGGGTGTTGAGTATGACGGTATTGAACACCCCGAGCCCCGCAACAGTCCCGAGCATCAGCGTGAGCAGTACTACGGTCGCGATGACGATCGCCACGAACGAGCCCGATTCCTGTCCGCCGGTCTCGACCAGTCCCGGATCCTTCGCCTGCGCAGCCTTGACGAAGGCATCCAGGTCCGTGCCGGGCTTCACGTTGATCTCGTACAGATTGGCCCGCTGCGTGGGAGCGATCAGCTTGAGAGTGTCCCAGTTCGACAGCACCTCGTCGCCGGAGTTGTAGAGCGCCTTGCCGACGATCCGTACCGGGACGTTCTTGCCCTTCGACTGCAGCGTGACGGTGTCGCCGACGGCAAGTCCACGCTGGCGCAGGAATCGCTCGGACACGACCACCTGCCCGGCTCCGTCGAACCAGTGACCGTCGAGGAGCCGGAAGCCCACCTGCTCGACGTTCCCGCGGTAGAAGGAGACACGGAGATCCGTCTGCGTACCGGCCAACCGCATCCCGAGGTCGGTGCTCGGCGTCACCGACACCGCGCCGGGAATCGACCGCAGCAGTGCCTCGTCGCCGGCATCGTTCAGCTTGGCCGCCGGTGGGGCCTCAGCACCGGGAGGAGGTGAACCGCCGAACTGGGTCGGCGCGAACATCGCCAGGTCGACGGCACCGACCCGGCTGGCCGCGGTCTGGTACGTCGTCAGCGACTTGCCGAGCCCGACCGCCAGCGTCACGCTGGTCACCCCGAGTACGACAGCTGCCAGCGTCAACGCCGTACGCCCAGGCCGTGCGAACGGCAGGCCCAGCCCGAGGCTGACCGACCGCGGCAGCCGAGTCCCGCTGAGCCAACGCTGCGCCCGCAGTCCACGCCCGGCCCGCGGTGCACTGCCCGCGCTGATCGCCTGAGCTGCCGAGAGGCTCCGAGCTCGCAATGCCGGCAGCAGTGCCGCCAGTGCCACCAGCGCCGGTACGCCGACCGCTGTGGCGACGTCCACCCAGACCGATACCGACGTACCCTGCGCGCCGTAGTTCTCGAATGCCCTTGTCAGCAAGGAGTCCGCGAGTACGTTGCCCAGCACGATGCCGATCGCGCACCCGGCGACCGCAGGGATCGAGACCATCGCGAGGTAGACCATCAGCACCTGCGTCGGTGTGAAACCCAGCGACTTCATGATGCCGATGTGCTTGAAGCCGGCCACGACGGCGCCACTGATCACGTTGGCCACGATCAGCACTGCGACCGCCAGACCCAGCCAGCCGAACACCATCAGGAACGGCACGAAGGTGTTCGGCTGTCCAGCGGCGAGGGCCCGCAATCCCAGGTAGGACTGAGTGCCGACCACAGCGCCGGACGGCAGCCCAGCAGTCACCATGTGCTGGCCGGCCGACACCTGTGCGTTCGTAGCGGCCTGAGCGAAGCGGTAGAGCATCTGTGTCGAGGTCGGTTTCAGGGAGGCCATCTGCTCAGGCGTCACCCACGCGTCGGCCGACTGGCTGACGCTGAACGCGAATCCCACCACAGTCAGCGTCGGGCCGCCCGGTACGGAGATGGTCGAGCCCAGCGTCGTCTCTCCACGTGCGCCGGTGTCGGTGGGGTTCCGGTTCAGCACGATCTCGCCTGGCTTGGCTGCCCAGTGGCCCTTCCAGACGTTGAGCCGGTCGACCGGTCCGTCCGGGTTCGCCCGCCCCACCGTGAACAGGGAATCCGAATCGCCCTTCGGACTCGAACCGAGGTCGATCGTCGTCATCGCGAACGGCCCGGCAAATGCCTCAGCACCTGATGCTTTGGCTGTCAGTTGGATGTCGCTGACTTTGCTCCGGTCGTACGTCGCCACCAGGTGCGCGCCGCGCTGTTGAGCGTACGCATGGTCGAACGGACCGCTCGACGCAGCCAGCAGCGCCAGCGCGACCACGATCATCGTTGTGGAGAGCAGTACGACGACACCGATTACCACGGTCTGCACGCGCCGCCGCCGTACCGCGGCACGCGCCACCGGCCAGACGGCGCTCACGACGTACGCTCCAAGCTGCGCTCGTCGGCGATCTGCCCGTCGACGAAGTCGATGACCCGGCTGGCGCAGCGGGTCGCGAGCTGCTGGTCGTGGGTCACCAGCAGGAGCGTCTGCCCGATCTGGTTGAGGTCCAGCAACAGGTCCATCACCTGCTCGCCGGCGCGCGAGTCGAGTGCGCCCGTGGGTTCGTCCGCCAGCAGGATGGCCGGCCGGTTCATCAGCGCCCGGGCGACCGCGACGCGTTGACGCTCACCACCGCTCAGCTGCGCCGGGTACGTGTTGCGGCGGCCGGCAATGCCCAGCTCCTCGAACAGCTCGAGCGCACGTTTGCGCGCGGGTGCGGCCGACGTACCGGTGAGCTGTGCCGCCAGGGCGACGTTGTCGAGGGCGGACAGATCGTCCAGCAGGTTGAAGAACTGAAAGATCATCCCGATCCGCCGCCGCCGGAACAGGGCGAGTCCCTTCTCGTCCAGCGTGCCCAGGTCGTCGCCGTGGACTACGACGGAGCCCGCTGTGGGCCGGTCGAGTCCAGCGACCATGCTGAGCAGCGTGGACTTGCCGCTGCCGGACGGTCCCATGACGGCGACCGCCTCGCCGGCTTGGATCTCCATCGACACACCGTCGAGTGCCACCGATTCGCCGTACTCCTTGCGTACTGCGGTGAGCTGTACGACTGCCTGTTCCGTCATGCTGCTCACGCTAGGGCTGTGGGCGGCTCGGTCGCGTCAGCCTGCGGGGCTAATGTCTTCCGGCTGTCATCCTGGAGATGTACGGCGTGCGACTGCCGGATGATGCGGTCTCCGGGATCCGTTTGGGACAGTGGATCTCGTGATGTGGTTCCTTGTCGCACTGCCGACTCTGGTCGCCGTTGGGCTTGCGTACGCGTACGTCCGGGCGCGGCGTGCGCACGCGCGCGCTCTGGAGGAGCGCGGGTGGCTCCTGGAGCGCGAACGCGAGACCGCCGCGCAGAGCGCTGTCGACGCGGAACGGGCCCGCATCGCCCACGACCTGCACGACATCGTCAGCCACAACGTCAGCGTGATGGTCATCCAGACCGGTGCGGCCCGGCAGGTGCTGACTACGTCTGTTGAAGATGCAGAGGCTGCACTGCTCGCCGTAGAGGCAGCAGGTCGCGACACCATGGCTGAGCTGCGGCACCTTCTCGGAGTACTCGCTCCCAAGGGCGACAGCGACGTGCTCTCTCCACAGCCGAGTCTGACGCGGTTGAGCGAGCTGATCGACCGGATGGCGTTCGCCGGCCTGGCGGTCGACGTACGGATCTCAGGCGACCCGTGCCCGCTGCCGACCGGTGTGGACGTCACGGCGTACCGCATCATCCAAGAGGCACTCACCAATGCGCTGCGCCACGGGGACGGGGTCAAGGCCGAAGTCACGGTCCGCTATGCGCAGCACGCGCTGCGGGTGGAGGTACTCAACACAGGCCCTAGCGTTCTGACGGGTGGCCGGGCTCCCGCTCCGGAGGGGGATGGGCGTGGACTCCTGGGCCTCAAGCAACGAGTAGCCGTGTACGGCGGGCAGTTCGACGCGCGACGCCGCCTTGGCGGAGGGTTCCGTGTCCGCGCCAAGCTTCCGCTGGAGCGCCCGTGACTCGCGTAGTGATCGCAGACGACCAGGCCCTGGTACGCACCGGCTTCCGCATGATCCTCACCGCCCGCGGTATCGAGGTAGTGGGCGAGGCCGCGGACGGTGCCGAAGCAGTGGACGCGGTACGGCGCCTGCACCCGGACGTCGTACTGATGGACATCCGCATGCCCACGATGGACGGACTGGAAGCCACCCGCCGCATAGCCGCCATACCGAGCGAGTGCCGCGTCCTGATCCTCACGACCTTCGACCTGGACCAGTACGTGTACGCCGCCCTGGCCGCCGGCGCGAGCGGCTTCCTGCTGAAGGACGTCACGCCTGAACACCTGGCAGCCGCCGTACGCCTGGTAACCACCGGCGACGCCCTACTGTCCCCCTCCATCACCCGCCGCCTGGTGGAACGCTTCGCCACCCCTCAACCGGCCCTGCACCGAGACCTCTCCACCCTCACCCCCAGAGAACTGGAAGTCCTCACCCTGATGGGCCAAGGCCTCTCCAACGCCGAAATAGCCACCACCCTGACCCTGAGCGAAGCCACCGTCAAAACCCACGCCGCCCGAATCTTCGCCAAACTAAACCTACGAGACCGCTCCCAAGCCGTAGTCCTCGCCTACGAAACGGGCCTCCTGACCCCAGGCGAGGGGAGATAGCCTGTCGCATGAGGGAAGACCTGCTCGCCTGGGCCGCCACCACGGTCGGCCCGATCCTCGAAGTCCACCCGCTCCACGACAACCAAGGCCCCTGGCGCCTCATCACGCGCAATACGTCCGCCGTACTGCGCGCCCCAACACTGCGTGTAGGCCCCGCAATGATCGCCACCGGCGCCACAGCCCTGCAGTTGGCCGAGCGCCACCACCTACCGGCACCCCGCCTGCTCAACGTAGACCTGTCCGGCTCGCACGCCGGCGTATCCGCGTCGCTGGAGACTGACGTCCCCGGTACCACCACGTGGCCCGCCGCCACCCCCGAGACCCTTCAAGCCGCAGCGGACGCCCTGACCCGCGTCCACAGCATCGCGATGGACCCGCAGGAACACCTCCCGTTCCGCCCACGCCCCATAGCCGTAGACGACTTCGCCAGGGACCGCCGGACAGGCCGCATGCCCACCACCCCACTCCTACGAGAGGCAGACGACCTGATCCGCGCCCACGGCCGTCCCGCAGAACCCACCGTCTTCCTCCACGGTGACGTGTGGCCCGGCAACCTCCTCTGGTCCCACAACAGGCTGGCTGCCCTCATCGACTGGAAAACAGCCGGCCTAGGTGCCCCCGGAGTAGACCTCTCCGAACTCCGCAAGCAGGTAGCCATCACCTTCGGTCCCCAGGCCCTGACCAACTGGCCCCAAGACTTCCCCCACACCGCCTACTGGGACGCAGTAGCCGCCCTCAACACCACCACGACCCTCTACTCCCCACAAGCCACCACCCGCCGAGACACCTTCCTCCGCGACGCCCTCAACCACCTGCGCTAACGACAACGGGCGACCCGCAGAATGGGAGCCGCCCGCAGTCAACAACTGGCGGAGGATACGAGATTCGAACTCGTGAGGGGTTGCCCCCAACACGCTTTCCAAGCGTGCGCCCTAGGCCTCTAGGCGAATCCTCCAAGCGGAGAGGATACCGGGCGGTGGCTGGGAATCCGAAATCGGGGGCCGGGCGTCAGGTCGGTGGAGCAGCTAGTCGAGTAGTACTGGCGACAGCGCTCGCCACTGCTCGATCGGCTGTGGCCCCGTCTCGCCGGTGATGACGTTTACTGCGACGTGGTGGGCGCCGGCGTCCAGGTGTTCCGTCAGCTTGGCTTTGATGTTGGCGGGGGTGCCCCACGCGGCCAGTGCGTCGATCATGTGGTCCGGTAGCTCGGTCAGGTCGCTCTGGTTGAAGCCTTGGCGCTGCAGCGAAGCGACGTACCCAGGGATTGTGGTGAAGAAGCTGATGGTGTCCCTGGCGATCGCACGGGCTCTGTCTGCGTCTGTCTCGAGTACTACTAGGTGACTGACGGCGAGGAGCTTGTCCGGGCCAAGAACCTTCCGGGCTTCGGCGGAGTACGCCGCACTCGTCAAGAACGGGTACGCGCCGGCGGAGCGCTCTGCGGCAAGCGCCAGCATCCGCGGGCCGAGTGCGGCGAGCACCCGGCGTTCTACAGGTACGTCGAGCTCGTCCAGGTAGCTCTTGAGCCTCGCAATGGGATTAGCGCCATGAGCACCGCCCAGACCGACGGTGAACCGACCCGGCGCAGCCTCCTCCAGAGCGGCGTACGTCGTGCTCACCTCGGCCGCGCTGTACTTCACCACCGCCAAGATCCCGCTCACGAACTTGATCGTCGACGTAGCGCCGACAAGATCGGTGATCGTCTCTAGCCCGGGCAGCGGCCCGCCGGACAGCCAGATCACCGGCCATCCGAGCTCCTCGGCCGCCCGCGCGGCGGCGAGCGAATCCGCGCTGCTGGTCAGCCCCGTGGTGATCCCAAACCGCCCAAATTGATGATCCGTCACCCAATCAGCTTGGACCGTCGCCGACAGATCCGCATCAGTGTTCGCTCAGAGCGAGCGCGGTACGTCGTATCCCGGCCGGCCCCGACTCCGATTCCCGGTTGGCGCGGCCCATCCCGTACACTCTGTGCTGGTTCCCCGCGTGGCGGTATCTCGCCCAATCCCCCCAGGGCCGGAAGGCAGCAAGGGTAAGTGAGCTCTTCCGGGTGCGCGGGGAATCCTCATGTCTAGGCTGGTGCTCCCCAGATCAATGAGGAGCCTGATGAATCCCGAGAGCCGTTACCTGCAGGAACTGATCATCGCCGAGCTCGGTGTGCCTGCGACATTCGACGTGGACAGTGAGATCGAGCAGCGGGTGGAGTTCCTGGCGGAGCGCCTCCGGCGGACGCGCGCGACGGCGTACGTGCTCGGGATCAGCGGCGGCGTCGACTCCTCCACCGCCGGGCGGCTCTGCCAGCTCGCCGTGGAGCGGGTGCGGTCGGAGGGCGGTCAGGCGACGTTCGTCGCGATGCGGCTGCCGTACGGCGTGCAGGCCGACGAGGCGGACGCCCAGCGCGCGCTCGAGTTCATCAAGCCGGACGAGACGCTCGTCGTCGATGTCAAGCCGGCCACGGACGCCATGGTCGAGTCCGTACGGCACTCCGGCCTCGGTGACCGCGAGGACTTCCACGTCGGCAACATCAAAGCCCGCCAGCGGATGGTCGCCCAGTACCTCGTGGCCGGTGCCCGCGGCGGTCTGGTCGTCGGCACGGACCACGCGGCCGAGGCCGTGATGGGCTTCTTCACCAAGTACGGCGACGGCGCGTGCGACCTGACCCCCTTGTCCGGGCTGACCAAGCGGCGCGTCCGTGCGGTCGGCGAGCGGCTCGGCGCCGGACCGGAGATCACCGGGAAGGTCCCGACCGCGGACCTCGAGACGAACAACCCGGGCGTCCCGGACGAGACCGTGCTCGGCGTGACGTACGACGAGATCGACAGCTTCCTCGAGGGGCACGAGGTCGACGAGAAGGCTGCCGGCACGATCATCGCGACCCACCGCCGCACCGCGCACAAGCGGGCGGTCCCGCTCGCCTTCAGCTGAGGAACTCGGTCACCAGCCGAGCGAACAAGTCCGGCTGTTCCGCATGCAGGAAGTGTCCGACGCCGGCCGCATAGTAGTAGGTGCCCTGCGGTACGTCGGAGCGGAACAGCTGGATCTCCTGCGCACTGGTGGCCGGGTCGTACTCGCCCTTGATGAGCAGGGCCGGCTGTGTGAGCTGACCGAGGTACTGCAGTACGTCGTCACCGAAGCTCGCTGACCGAGTGATCTGGTCGGAGAAGCGACCGGACCGCTCGTGGAACTCGGCTGCGAGCTCAGTGTCCGCCGGGAGCTTGAGGTCGTGAGCGCCTGGGCCGGTGTAGATCTCCATGCGGCGTTCACCGAGCTGGGCGAGCAGTGCGACCCGCTCGTCCCACATGGCCCTCGTTGCCGGGCCGGTGTGTGGTGGCAGCTCGGCGCCTGGAAGCAAGGGGAGTGCCGCGCGGACCAGGGTCTCCGTGGCGAGCACCATGTCCCAGCCCGGGTTCTCGAAGACGATCTTGGTGATCGCCTGTGGATGCGTAGCGGCGTACCTGAGCGCGATGCGGCCGCCGTACGAATGGCCGATGACCGACCACTGCGCAATGCCGAGCTTCTCGCGCAGGGCCTCGTAGTCGGCGATCAGGTCGAGCTCATTGACCGCTCCGGTGAGCGGGTCGGACTGCTGCACGCCGCGCTGATCGACACCGATCAGGTGGAAGCTTCGGCCGAGGCGCTCGCCCTGGAACGTCATGAAGTCGTACGAGCCCGCACCGGGACCACCGTGGATGAAGAGCACCGGCGGAGCGTCCGCGGCGCCACGCTGGTCGACGTACAGCCTGGTGTCGCGGATCTCCATCAGCATGGGCCGAGCCTAGGCGGTGTGCGCCAGCTGCACCTGGCGCACGCGGTTCGCGAGCCGGGCCAGCCGGATGGTCGCGATGTTCCGGTACGCCGGACGCAGGACCGTCGCCAGCGGCCCGGACTGCTCGAACGTGTGGGTGACCCGGCTGTCCGCACCGATGGTCCACGTGCCGACCTCACGGAAGCCTGGGACCTGCCAGACGATCTCGACGCGGTCCGTCTCGACGACCGTGTACTGGAGCTCGCCCGAGAAGCCCAGGCGCACGCGGAGCGCATAGCGAGTCCCCGGGTTCGTCTCGCGCGGGCCGTCGATGGCGAGGAACGCCTCGTTCCACTCCGGCAGACCTAGGGCGTCGAGCAGCACCTGCCGGATCGCTGCCTGGCCTGCGTGGATGGTCTCGGTGGCCTGTTCCATGACTAGTTCTCCTGATGGGCGAGTGCTGGATCCCGGCGCCGGGCCAACGCGGCGCCCGTCGGGAAGGCGTCGGCGAGCGAGCGGAGGGTGCTGATGGTCTCGTCGAGCGCGTGGCCGGCGAGATTGTCGTGCAGCGTGCGATGCAACCGGTTCTCCGCGGTGACGATGCGGCGGTGCAATGCCCGCCCTTCTGGGGTCAGGCGGAGTGTCAGGTAGCGCCGGTCGACCTTGTCGATATCGCGTTTCACCAAGCCCTGGGCGACCAGGCGATCGACGAGACGGCTCGGGCTGTTGCCGGTCTCGCAGACGAGCAGACCGCCGAGCGCGTTCAGTGTCATCGGGCCGTGGTCGCGAAGGACGCGCAGAACCTCTGCCTGCGAAGGCGTGATGCCCAGCGGGCGCAACTCGGCGGCGAGCAGCCGATTGCCCTCGCGCTGGATCGCCAGCACGAGATAGCGAAACTCCTCGACAACCTTCATGGCAGATATATTACACGACACACATGTCGTGTCATCTATCTGGCGTGAGTGTCTTCCGGTTGTTGTTGCCTGCGGCTCCAGTTCCGGACGAGTTCCGGAGAAAGTCCGGTCAAGGTCATGGTCAAGGTGCAGCGCGGCTGGCACAGTGGCTTCATGAAGGGTCTGATGCAGAACTACCAACTGTCGCTGGACACGATCTTCCGCCGGGCCGAGCAGTTCTACCCGGACAAGACCGTCCATACCGGCGGTCCGGCGCCGACCACGCTGACGTACGCCGAGTGGGCCGATCGGACCAGACGCCTGGGCGGGGTGCTGGACACACTCGGGATCAGCTCCGACGGCCGGGTCGCGACCTTCGCGTGGAACTCCGGCCGCCACCTCGAGCTGTATTTCGCCGCGCCGTGCACCGGCCGGGTGCTGCACACGCTCAACATCAGACTCTTCCCCGACCAGGTTGTGTACATCGCGAACCATGCCGAGGACGAGGTCGTGTTCGTCGACCGATCGCTGCTCGGTCTGTTCCTGCCGTTGCTCGAGCGGATGCCGCAGGTGCGGCATGTCGTGGTGATGAATGACTTGCCGCCGGGCGCTCCGGGGGTCGACGTCCCGGACGACCCGCGGTTCCACGACTACGAGGAGCTGGTGGCGGCCGCGTCACCGGTGGAGTTCCACGTCGCGGACGAGAACCAGGCCGCCGCGATGTGCTACACGAGCGGTACGACGGGCAACCCGAAGGGTGTCGTCTATTCCCATCGGTCCACCTGGCTGCACTCGATCGGGGTGCTGACCAACGCCGGCATCGGACTGGACGAGACCGACACCGTGATGCCGGTCGTGCCGATGTTCCATGCGAATGCGTGGGGCCTGGCGCATGCCGCACCGATGGCCGGCGCGTCGCTGGTCTTCCCGGGTCCGGACATGAGCCCGCAGGGGATCCTGAAGCTCCTCGTGGAGCAGGAGGTGACGCTGTCGGCCGGCGTACCGACGATCTGGCAGGGATTGTTGCCGCTGCTCGACGGGGTCGAGTTGCCGAAGCTGCGGCGGATCCCGTGCGGTGGTTCCGCTGTACCGGAGGCGCTGTCGGAGGCGTTCCGGAAGAAGCTCGGCCGGCCGATCCTGCAGGCGTGGGGGATGACCGAGACCAGTCCGGTGGCGACCGCGTCGCATGTCCCCGCGCGCAACAGGAACCTTCCGGAGGAGGAGCAAGCGCATCTCCGAGCGCGGGCCGGTCTGCCGTTGCCGGGCGTGGAGGTCCGGATCGTCGAGCCCGGCTCGATCACACCGCTGCCGTGGGACGACGAGGCGACGGGCGAGCTGCAGGTCCGGGGCCCGTGGATCGCCGCGGAGTACTACCAACCGGACGACGGTGCGCAGTTGAACACTGAGGACGGCTGGATGCGCACGGGCGACGTCGCCGCGATCGACCGGTACGGCTCGGTCCGGATCGTTGACCGCACCAAGGATCTGGTGAAGTCAGGTGGCGAGTGGATCAGCTCCGTCGAGCTGGAGAACCTATTGATGGCTCACCCTGCGGTGAAGGAGGCGGCCGTCATCGGGGTACCGCACCCGAAGTGGGACGAGCGCCCGCTGGCGTGCGTCGTCCTTCAGGAGGGCTCGACCGTGACTGGCGAGGAGATCCTTGACTACCTACGGCCGCAGGTCGCGAAGTGGTGGCTGCCAGACGCGGTCGAGTTCATCGAAGAGGTCCCCAAGACCTCGGTCGGGAAGTTCTCCAAAAAGGACCTGCGCACCCGGTTCGCCAACTACCACCTGAGCTAGGTTTGTTGCCGTCGGCATCCTGCTGGTCAGGAGAAGTCGACGCCGAAATGATTGCGGAGGTGTAGCAGGGTCGCGTCGACGAACTCGTTCGGCCAGGCGTTGCCGGTGAGCTTGGCCAGTGCGGTGCCGCGGGTGATGAACTGGCGGCAGATGTACTGGTTCGCCGTGATGATGTCGGACGGGTCGGTCCCGGCTGCGGGGATAGCCTCGAGTGCGGCGCGCTGCTCGTCGGACAGCAGCGCGTTCAGGCGTTTGGCTCCGCCGGTCCGGCGTACGCCGCGTTCGGCGAGCATCAGTGCGATGAGCTGGTCGCGTACGACGCCGACGCCCTGGTTGCCGACGATCCGCTCGTCACGCCCGAGCACCGTGACGAGATTGCCGAGGAAGTAGAAGAACAGCCTCACGTTGACCGCGGGCCAGTACGGTTCGCCCGGCCGGCCGCCCAGAGGTGGGATGTCGCCGTCTGGGAAGAGCGTCCCGTCCCGGTCGAACAGCACCCGCACCCCGTCGTACTGGAACCGGTCGAACGCCGCGAGCGGGTGCGCGACGAGATCGACGTGCAGCCAGTCGGCGGTGATCCCCAGCCCGCCGATCAGCCCGGGCACCCGATCCGCGTGCACGGTAGGCCCGGTGAGCTTGCGCAGTACGTCGTCCCAGTGCTGCTCGAACCAGTCGATGCTGTGGTCCGTGACGACCAGGTGTACGTCGACGTCGCTGAAGCGGTCCGCCTGACCGGTGCCGTAGCTGCCGATCAGGTACACCGCGAGGATCCGCTCGTCTGCGGGCAGCAGGTCCCGGGCGCGCACGATGACTTCCCGTTGCCGATCGTCCCCAGTGGTCATCGGGCCAGCGTAGGTCGCCGCCGAGCCGAGGCTCGGCGGGCGTGGACGGGAACTGTCGCCGGGCAGCGCTAGGGTTGCGGCGTGGAAGCGCCCCTTGCCTTGTATCGCCGGTATCGCCCGGAAACCTTCGCGGAGGTGATCGGGCAGGAACATGTCACCGCGCCGCTGCGGAACGCGTTGAGCAACAACCGGGTCAATCACGCCTACCTGTTCTCCGGCCCGCGTGGCTGTGGAAAGACCACAAGTGCGCGGATCCTCGCCCGGGCGATCAACTGCGAGAAAGGCCCGATCGCCGAGCCGTGCGGGGTGTGCAAGTCCTGCACCGACCTCGCTCGCGGCGGGCCGGGCAGCATCGACGTGATCGAGATCGACGCGGCATCGCACGGTGGTGTCGACGACGCCCGCGACCTGCGGGAGCGGGCGTTCTTCGCGCCGGTCGAGAGCCGCTACAAGATCTACATCATCGACGAGGCGCACATGGTGACCACGCAGGGCTTCAACGCCCTGCTCAAACTGGTCGAAGAGCCGCCGCCACACCTCAAGTTCATCTTCGCCACCACCGAGCCCGACAAGGTCATCGGGACGATCCGGTCGCGGACGCACCACTACCCGTTCCGGCTGGTGCCGCCGAAGGTGCTCGCCGACTACATGGCGACGCTGTGCGAGGCGGAAGGTGTCGCGATCGCGCCTGCCGCGCTTCCGCTCGTCGTGCGGGCGGGTGCTGGTTCGGTGCGTGACTCGCTGAGCGTGCTCGACCAGCTGATCGGCGGGGCGGGGCCGGAGGGCGTGACGTACGAGTTGGCCGTCGCGCTGCTCGGGTTCACGCCGGACTCGCTGCTCGACGCGTGCGTGGACGGGTTCGCGGCGCATGACAGCGCCGCGGTGTTCGAGACGGTCGAGAAGGTCATCGAGACCGGGCAGGACCCGAAGCGGTTCGCCGAGGACCTGCTGCGGCGGCTGCGGGACCTCGTCATCCTGTCCGCCGTACCGACCGCTGTGATGTCCGGCCTGATCGACGCGGCCGAGGACCAGGGCGAGCGCCTGCAGACCCAGGCCGCCGGGATCGGCCCAGCTGAGCTGACCCGCGCGGCGGACATCGTCGCGGCCGGCCTGCTGGAGATGCGCGGCGCTACGGCGCCTCGGCTGCAGCTCGAGCTGATCTGCGCCAAGGTCCTCCTGCCCGGAGCCGACGACTCGACCAACGGCATCCAGGCCCGCCTCGACCGCATCGAACGCCGGCTGACGATCGAAGCCGCGACAGGTACGTCGGAGGCAGCCGGTACGACGTCATACCCGCAGCCGGTCGCATCCGCCCCTGCCGCCGCCCCTGCCGCCGCCCCTACCGCCGCCGCCACGAGCCGTGCCGCGGCGCGGGCCGCCGCCGGCGCGGGCCCTCGCTCAGCTCCGAGCGGAGCCGCGCCGACCGACGCCCCTGGTCCCAGCACACGTACTAATGCCGGCGGAGGCGACGCGACCGCCGATGGATCTTCCAGCGCCGGCATGCCCGCGATCGGGCCGGCCGACGCCGACGTCTCTGCGAGCGCGGCAGCTGACGCCGACGCCCCTGCGAGCGGTGGCGCCCGCGGGGGCACGCCTGTCCCAGGTGAAGCCGGGACGGCGGCTGCTGTGCCGGTCGCTCAGGCGGACTCATCGGGTCGGGCCGCGGGCGGCGCGGCGGGCGGCGAAGGAACTGGAGTTGGCTCGGGAGCTGAGGCCTCTTCCGTTGGAGCAACCGGTGTAGGCAGCACAGCTGCCGGTGGGGCGCAGAGGGGCGGTCCCGGTAGCGGTGCGGGGGCCGCGGGTGGCGCTCGTACGGGTGCTTGGGGTGATGAGCCTGCGGACTCCGAGACCGGCGACGGCCGTGGGAGTTCGGCTTCTGGAGCGCCCAATGCTCAGGTAACCACCACGTCCCCTACTAATGCTCCGGCCGCTGGTGGGCCTGCGGCCGGTGCGGCGTCGGGGACTGTTGGGCTGGCGGATATTCGGCGGTTGTGGCCTGAGGTCTTGGAGGCAGTCAAGGCCAAGCGGCGGTTTGCCTGGATCATGTTGAGCCAGAATGCTCAGGTCATCGCGATCGACGAGCAGACGCTGACTCTCGGTCTGGTGAATGCGGGGGCTCGGGAGAGCTTCGCGCGTTCTGGAAGTGATGAGATCTTGCGTCAGGCGATGATCGACACCATCGGCGTCAACCGTCGCGTCGAAGCAGTCGTCGACCCGTCCACCGACCCAGGCGCCGGAGGTGGGTCGACCGGAGGCCCCAGCGGTCGGCCCGGCCCGCAGTCGACCGGCCCCCAAGCAGGTGGCCCGGGAGGAGCAAGCCACACCGGCTCACCAACAGCCCAAGGCACTCCTGGGACAGGTGCTGCTGGAGCGCCCGGCGCCGGCGGTCCGGTTGCTGGTGGCCCTGCCGGCGGCGCACCAGGCGTCGATCCTGAGGCCAGCGGTACTGACGCAGACGGTTACGGCACGGCCGGACGCGGTTCCGGTCGACCTGATGCAGACACTGCTGCCGGCGCTGGCGGGCCTGGAGTTGGCGGAGCGTTCGCTGGGAGTCCGGGGGGTGCCGGAGCTGCAGTAGGTGGTGTGGGTTCGGGACCTGGTGGTGCAGGGTCGGCTGGCTCGGGAGATCCGGCTGGCTCGGGAGATTCGGGGTACGGGGCGCTCGGTGGTGGGGTTGCCCCCGGCGGCGCTCAGTCGGGCACCGCGGGCTCTGGCGGGTCCGCGGGTTCTGCTTCGTCGGCCGCAGGCGTGCGGCCTGTTCGGGCTGGAGCTGCTGGGGCGGCGGCCGGTGCCGGAGCTGCAGGTACCGGAGCCGGCGCTGGTGGGGCAGCCGGTGCCGGGGTTGGCGCCGCGGGGGCCGGGTCGGTCGCTGGAGCTGCGGCTCGGACTGGGGAGTGGGGGAACGGGGCTGCGGTTGAGCTGCGGGAGCCGCCGGATTCCGAGTACGACGATGTGCCGCCGGAGGAACCGTGGGAGGACGGCCCGATCGGGCATTCCGCCCAGCAAGCAGCCCGGCAGGCCGCGCAGCAGGCGGGACTCCAGGGCGGCCCGCGCACCGGCCAGCAGGGCGGGCAACAGCAGGTGGACCGGCGGGAGCAGGCGGCTAGTAAGCGGCGCGCGGCTGAGGCGGCGGTGGCTGCTGAGCAGGCTCGGCTGGCGGCGGCCGCGGCTTCGGCGGTGCCTGAGGTACGCCTGACGCCCGAAGAGGAGGCGGACGCGATCGGTGAGGACGACATGGTCCTCGAAGACGACTCGCGCTCACACACGGATCTCCTACGCGAGACACTCGGCGCCCAGATCATCCTGGAAGAGCCCAACTGATCTCCCATCCCACCCCATAACCCGGCCGCGCCTCCCCGGACTCGGCCGGAGCCAGCCGGTGTCCCCTGAGCCCGCCCGGCCCACCGAGCCGCCGGAGCTGGCCGAGCCGCCGAAGCTGACCGGCGCCACCCGACGCCACCCGGCGCCACGCGACGCCACCCGACGCCACCCGACGCACCCGGAGCTGCCCGGAGCTGCCCGGAGCTGCCCGGCCGAGCGAGCTGCCGAGCCGCCCGACCCACCGAGCCGCCCGACCCACCGAGCCGCCCGACCCACCGAGCCGCCGAGCCATCGGAGCGGACCGGAGCCGCCGGAGAGTCTGGAGCTGCCCGAACCGCCCGGCTGCCGCCCGGAATCCCGGAGCCGTCCGGGTTACCCGAGCCGTCCGGGCTACCCGAGCCGCCCGATGCCGCCGGAGCTGACCGGCGCCGGAGTTGACCGGAACCGCCGGAGCTGACCGGAGCCGCCCGAGCTGACCGGAGCCGCCCGAACTGACCGGAGCCGCCCGAGCTGACCGGAACCGGCCGAGCTACCCGAGTCGGCCGGCGCCGCCCGGAGCCGGCCTGGCTGTCGGGTCGGTTGATCGTGGGGGTCGGTGGTGTGTTGTTGAGGAGGCTGGCCAAGGTGGGCTGGCGGGGGTGCCGGATGGGTGTGCTCGGGGACGTGAAGCGGGGTGCGGGACGGTGATGACGTTGCGGACTGTGGAGTGACGGCCGGCTTGCCCTCGGGTCTCGACGATGCTCCAGTCGTGCGGGAGGCCCGGTGGGTTGGTGGTGGTTCACAGGGCTTCCACAGGGTGGGTGGGAGCGTGACGGTGGGTGTCCACAGGTTTACGGGGGTGTGGATGGAATTGTGCACAGGGTTGTGGATAAGTTTGGGGAGACTGGGCGGTTTCCGGGGGTGGGTGGGGTTGTCGGGGGGACAGGCTAGTGTTGAGGCTCCGGCTTTGGGTTGGTTTGATGCCGGCGTCAGGGAAGCGGTTCGGACGAGGAGATCGCAGTGTTCGACGGTGGCGGTGCTGGGGGCTTCGACATGTCCAACCTGCTCGCGCAGGCGCAGGCGATGCAGAACCAGTTGATGGAGGCTCAGGCCGACCTCGAGGAGCAGGAGATCGAGGGATCGGCGGGCGGTGGTCTGGTGACCGCGCTGGTGTCGGGCACGGGTGAGCTGCTCAGCCTGGACATCAAGAAGGAAGCCGTCGATCCGGACGACACCGAGACGCTAGCCGATCTCATCGTCGCCGCGGTTCGGGACGCCTCGGAGAATGCCAAGCAGGCCGCAGCCGCGGCGATGGGTCCGCTCGCCGGTGGGCTGGGCGGCGCGTTCGGTGAGGGCGGCTTCCCGGGGTTCGGTGGCGGCGCGCCGTCGGCGCCGGCCGGGTTCGGACTGCCGAGCGCAACTCGTCCCGCTGTCGCGGCCGGTGAGGACGAGCCGACGACCCCGGCCACAGGCGAGACCGGCACGGGCGAGGGCCGCAACCCCGGCACGGGCGACACGAGCACGGGCAACGCGAGCGCGGGCGCAGGCGACGCGAGTACGGGCAATGCGGGCGCGGGCGGTGCGGGCGCGGGCGACGCGAGTACGGGCAACGCAGGCGCGGGTAACCCGAGCGCGGGCAACGCAGGCGCGAGTGACCCGAGTGCGGGTGGCCCGGGTGAGGGTAGGCGGGGTGTCGGGTTTGTTAACCCGGGGAGCTCGGCCGGCGGCGTCGGTCAGAACCCGGGCTGACGTGTACGAGGGTGCCGTTCAGGATTTGATCGACGAGTTGGGGCGGCTGCCGGGGGTGGGGCCGAAGTCGGCGCAGCGGATTGCGTTTCATCTGCTCGCGGCGGACGAGACCGACGTACGGCGGTTGGCGCATGTGCTCGTGCAGGTCAAGGAGAAGGTCAAGTTCTGCGAGATCTGCGGCAACGTCGCGGAGGAGGCGCAGTGCCGGATCTGCCGGGACCCGCGCCGCGACCTGAGCCTGATCTGTGTGGTCGAAGAGGCCAAGGACGTGGTGGCGATCGAGCGCACCCGCGAGTTCCGTGGCCGGTACCACGTGCTCGGCGGGGCGATCTCGCCGATCGAGGGCGTCGGGCCCGACGAACTGCGGATCAAGGAGCTGATGCAGCGGCTGGCCAGCGGTGAGGTGACCGAGATCATCCTGGCCACCGACCCGAACCTCGAGGGCGAGGCGACCGCGACGTACCTGAGCCGCCTGCTGCGGCCCATGGGCTTGCGCGTGACCCGATTGGCTAGTGGACTTCCTGTAGGCGGTGATCTCGAGTACGCGGACGAGGTCACACTCGGACGGGCGTTTGAAGGGCGACGATCGATCGATGACTGAACCAACAGATATTGCGGAACGCGCGTTGGCTACCGACAGCGAGGACCTGACGGAGTTCGCTGAGCAGATCGCCGACCAGGTCCGGAGCTTCCTGATCTCGGTGCGCGACATCGCCGCGCAACCGGACGAGGACGGGGTCGACGAGGGCCTCGCCTCGCTGCCGTACCTGCTGCTCGAGGTCAGCCAGCTGCTGCTGGCCGGCGGCCGGCTCGGTGCGTTCGAGGACTTCGTACCGGAGGAGCGCTTCGAGAGCGACGCCGGCCCGGATCCGGACCTGGACGCGATGCGGGACCGGCTCGCGGTGCTGTTCGAGGGCCTGGACGAGTACGCCGAGGTGTTCGATCCGTACGCCGCGCCGCCGGAGATCACCGTGAACCGGCTCTCCGACGACCTGACCGCGATCGCGACCGACCTGGTGCACGGCCTCGCGCACTACGAGGAGGGCCGGGTCGTCGAGGCGCTGTGGTGGTGGCAGTTCTCGTACGTCTCCACGTGGGGGGCGGCCGCGAGCGCCGTACTGCGGGCCATTCAGTCGCTGATCGCACATGACCGGCTCGAGCCGGCGCACGACGCCGAGACCGAGGCCACCGACCGCGAACTGGTCGAGGTCGCGGAAGAGGCCGTCCAGCGCCGCTGACGGAGTTATCCACAGCTTGCTCCTGACCGCCCCACGCGGGGGTCCGGCGCCCATAGGGTGAGGGCTCGACGACGGTCAGGAGGCCCGCTGTGGAGGAACAGACGTACGCGAAGTTCAGCGCGTCCCGGGTGCGTTCGGTGATCACGGCACCGATCGCGACGCTGCTGGCGTTGGCCCTGCTGCCTCGCGATTTCTTCGACCTCAGCGAGTATCCAGCGACCACCGTGATCCTCGATGTCCTGTTCGTGCTTTTCCTGTACGTCGCGGTGCGGACCTGGATTGTCGTCATCCGCGGCCCGGTCCATCTGCGGTTGGCGGCGGACGGCTTGACCATGCGGCGCGGTCGTCGTGAGCTGACGCTGCCGTGGGCCGATGTCTCGCTGGTGCGGATCAGCTGGAAGTCGAAGGTTCCGTGGGTCGTGGTGTGGTTGGCCGAGGCGGTGCCGTCGGACCGGGTGCCGGTTCGCGCGGAGCGGGACGGGAGCTACCGGGTGCTGCCGATCGGGCGTGGGCGGTCTGTGCGGCGGCGGATGAAGCAGGCCGCCACCTTCCGCAGCGAGATCATGGGGTATGCAGGGCGCTACATCGATGTGTCTTGGGATTGAATGGCGAGATGTCTGTTCTCGAACTCGTCAAACGGTTGCCGGAGCCTGATGTGGTGCGGCGGGTGAGTCGCGCGCTGGCGGTGCTCGATCTGGTGCTGAACGAGGATCCGGGGACGCGGTACTTCGAGTTCGACGCGCGGTGGTCCGCGACCGAGGAAGCTGCGTTGATGCGGGACGGATCCGGCGGCGAGTACTCGATCGTGTTCTCGCCGGACGGTGTGTTCGGGTACGGGTTCGACCACGAGTCGCCGATGTCGCCGTACGTCAACGAGATGAAGCCGTGGCCCGGACTGCTCGACGACATTCCCGAGGTGTTTTACGAGCAGCGGGACGAGAAGGCCTTCGCCGAAGACGGTACGCCCCGCGCGACCGTGTGCTTCTGGCGTACGACGGACGACGACGCCTGGCGCTGCGGTCCGGTGGAAAACGTCCAGGCCGACGGCGCGGACGAGCTGTTCGAGCTGATCGCGGACGGCCGGCCCGAGGCGTACCTGACGTTCGCCGAGGACTACTACCAGGTCGCCCTGGACCTCGAGCCGATCCGGTACGTGTACGCGCTGATGCCACTGACCGAGTACGTCGTGACGTCCCTGAACCGTGAGCGCCGCCTGTCCGACCTGAAGGACGCCATCGCAGAGATCGGCTACCCGCGGTCCTAACGGCTACCGTGCGGCCATGAGAGTACGAGCGGCGGGGACCGCGGACAGCGACGCGGTCTACGGGATCCTGACGAACGTCGGCGCGCGCACGATCGTCGTCCACGGTACGACGTACGACGCTGCCACGCTGCCCGCCCTGGTGGCAGAGCACGACGGCCGAATCATCGGCGTACTGACCTACAACCTGGTGGACGGCGAACTGGAGGTCGTCAGCCTCCACGCTGTCGACCAGCGACGCGGTGCCGGCACCGCTCTGCTCGACGCCGCGGCCGCAGTGGCTCGACAGGCGGGGGCGCGGCGGCTGTGGCTGATCACGACGAACGACAACCTCGACGCTCTCCGGTTCTACCAGCGGCGAGGAATGCGGCTGGTCGCGGTCGCGCCGGGTGCGGTCGACGCGGCCCGGGAGATCAAGCGATCGATCCCTCGGACCGGCGACTACGGCATTCCGCTGCACGATGAGCTGGAGCTCGAGCTGCTGATCAGCTAGTCCGGCAGCATCGGCATCTCCAGGCCTGGGCTCTTGCCGAGGAGGGCGCCGCGGGTGATGGCGTTGGTGCCGAACTTGTCCTTGACCAGGTCGAGAGCGGTGTCCAGTTCGTTGTTTGCTGCCTTGTCGAAGGGGAGGGCGAGTTGCAGGGCGGCCTCGTTTGCCAGGTTGCCGACCGAGATACCGATCATGGTCAGGCCCTGGGTGCTGATCAGCGGCTGGGCCGCGCGCAGCAGGGCTCGGGCGGTGACCAGGATCGCGCGCGTCTGGTCTGTTGCTTGGGGCAACGTGTGGGAGCGGGTCGCGCGGGTGAAGTCGTCGAAGCGGAGGCGGAGGGTGACGGTCCGCCCGGAGCGTCCGGCGGAGCGCATCCGGCGGGTGACCCGGTCGACCAGCCCGGCGAGAATCGCGTCCAAGGTGGCCGGTGACTTCGGGGAGCGGCCGAGTGCGCGTTGCGAGCCGATCGAGCGGCGTCGGCGGCCGACCTCGATCGGGCGTGGGTCGCGGTTGTGGGCGAGCGCGTGCAGGTGCCGGCCGGACGCGCGGCCGAGCATCGCGACCAGGGCGGCCTCGGGAAGCATCGCGACGTCGCCGACCTTCGTCAGGCCGCGGCTGCGCAGCTTCTCCGCGGTGACCTCGCCGACGCCCCACAACCGCGAAACGTCCAACGGATGCAGGAAATCCAGCTCGCGGTCGGGCGCCACCTCGAGCAGGCCGTTCGGCTTCGCGACTCCGCTCGCCACCTTCGCCAGGAACTTGGTGCGCGCCACTCCGACGGTGATCGGCAGCCCGACCCTGGACAGCACCTCGGCCCGTAGCCGAGTCGCGATCTCCACCGGCGTACCGCGGATCTTCCGCAGACCGCCGACGTCGAGGAACGCCTCGTCGATCGAGATCCCCTCGACCAGCGGCGTGGTGTCCTCGAACACCTGGAAGACCGCCCGCGAAGCCTCCGTGTACGCCGACATCCGTGGCTCGACGACGATCGCGCCAGGGCACCGTTGGAGCGCCTGTCTGCCGTTCATCGCGGTCCGGACGCCGTAGGCCTTGGCCTCGTAGCTGCAGGCGAGCACGACGCCGGCGCCGACGATCACCGGCCGGCCGCGCAGGCGCGGGTCGTCGCGCTGCTCGACCGACGCGTAGAACGCGTCCAGATCGGCATGCAGGATCGTCGCCGCACCTACCGATGGCACGAACATATGTTCGCATAGACGGCGGACAAAACGAGATAGGGAGAATTCCCGACGCGCGAGACATCGATGTCAGGACACAATGCTTGCCATGGACCTGTCGTCGTACCGCGACCTCTGGAAGACCCGTGGCGTGATGGCGCTGCTCGGCTCGTCGTTGGTCGCGCGCCTGCCGGTGCTGGCGACGATGGTCCCGTTGTCGTTCCTGGCCAAGGACGCGGCCGGCAACTTCGGGTGGGCCGGTGTGGTCGCCGGCGCCTACTCCGTGGGTACGGCGGTCGCCAGCGTCGTCTGGTCGCGCATGGCCGACCGCAAGGGCGCCCGCAAAGTCGTGATCGGCACGGGCATGGCCTGGGGTGCGTCGATGGCTGTGGTCGCGCTCCTGCCGTACAGCTGGTACCGCCTCCTGCCCGTGGCTGCTGCCATCGCAGGAGTCTGTGTGGCACCGGTGACGTCGGCCCTGCGTGCCAACTGGCCGCGGATCGTTCACGGCTCCCGGTTGCGCGCGGTGTACTCGCTGGACGCGACCGCCCAAGAGCTGCTGTTCGTCATCGGCCCCATGTCCGGCGCGGTGATCGTCAGCTTCGCCAGCCCCCGCGCAGGACTCCTGGCCTGCGCCGTAACTGCAGCGGCGACCATCTGGTGGTTCGGCATCCTCCAGAAGCCAGGCACCGCGCACGGCGATCACTCAGCGCCGCGGCTGACGGCCCGTGAACTCCTGTTTGATCAGTACCGTACGCCGCTACTCGTCGCGTGGGCGTGCCTCGTCATGGGGTTCGCCGCGATGTCCCTGGGCATGGTCGCCGTCGCAGACCTGCACGGGAACCGGCTGATTGCCGGTGTACTCGAGATGGTCGCCGCGATCGGCAGCGTGAGCGGTGGTGTGGTCAACGGTGCCCTGCCTGGCAGGCACAGCTCTTACGTCTGGCGGCGGATGCTTGCCCTCGCCGCACTGATCGCCGGCTGCATCTTCGTGACTCAGTCTGTGGCCGCTCTTGCGGTCATGATGTTCGCGGCCGGCTGCCTGATTGCTCCGACGATCGCGGCCGTCTACGAGCGGATCGGTGAGCTCACGCCGCAGGCCGCGCACACCGAGATCTTCGGGTGGGCGCAGAGCGGCGGCATGGTCGGTTCCGCCGTCGGCTCAGCCGTCGCCGGTGCGGTGGTGGAGGCGTTCGGCGTGCGCTACGCGTGGGTCCTGGCGGCAGGTCTCGCCGTACTCGCGACCCTGTCCCTGCTGCGCGTCCCGCCCCACCGGCCGTTGGACATGAGCGTCGTCGATGGTACGGCGGTCGCCGCGTAGCGCACGCGGTAGTTCGCTTCGAGTACTCCGCCGTCGCGGGCGCACATCGAGATCAGCCGGAGCTGCCTGCGGTCCAGCAACGTACCGCGGCCGGCCGCCACCGGGTGGATCAGCAGCGATACCTCGTCGATCAGGCGCCACTTGAGCAGCGAGCGGACCAGCGTGAGGCTGCCGATCACCTGCAGGTCCTCACCCGGTACCGATTTCAGTGCGGTCAGTACCCGGCGGACTTCGCCCTGGAGCATCTCCGTACCCGGGTGCGCGACGACGGGCCGGGAGGCCACGACGAGGTTCCGGGTGTTCTCGAGCCCGCCGAGCGAACCGGCGTACCGCTCGAACGTCCGCCGTCCGAACAGCACTGTCCCGCCGCCGGGCATCAGCTGGCCGAGGGCGGGCCGCGGCAGCCACTGTTCCGGCCGCTCCACGATGCCGTCCTCGGACATGCACAGCCTGGCAACTATGTTCCGCATACCAACCCAGATGCAGGCAATGCCGCAAAGGTTATTGGCGGTGCCCACGGTGCAGCTCGGTCTCCAAGGCGTCCAGGCGGTTCATCCAGAACTTCCGGTACCGGTCCAGCCAGGTATCGATCTCCCGCAACGGCTCGGGGTCGACCGCGTACAGCCGGCGGGTGCCGTCGACCGTCACGGTCGCGAAGCCGTTGTCCCGGAGCACCTTCAGGTGCTGGGAGACGGCCGGCTGGCTGATCCCGAACTCCGCGCCGATCGTGCCGGCGATGCTGCCGGCCGGCAGCTCGCCCTCGGCGAGCAGCTCCAGGATCCGGCGCCGGACCGGGTCGCCGAGGATGTCGAACGCGTGCATCCGGCAATTATTTCAGCGATGGCTTATATGAACAAGGACCATTTCCGGTGTGCGGCGCGCACGGTCGGGGAACGTTCGGTCCGGACGGAGATCTGCCGGACCGGGTGCTGGTCAGCCGGTAGGCAACGGTCCGGTCACGGCTAGAATGACCGGTGAGACTACGCCTGGTGCAACGCCGCACGGCGTACCGCAACCAGTGGTTTGAGGAGACAACGCTGTGGGACGCGTCGTACACAAGTACGGCGGTTCTTCGGTCGCCGACGCCGATTGCATCAAGCGCGTGGCCCAACGGATCGTCGCGACGAAGAAGGCCGGGAACGACGTGGTGGTCGTCATCTCCGCGATGGGCGACACCACCGACGAACTGATGGACCTGGCCCAGCAGGTCTCTCCGCTGCCGCCGCCGCGCGAGCTCGACATGCTGCTCACCTCGGGTGAGCGGATCTCGGCCGCGCTGCTGGCGATGGCGATCGCCAACCTGGGCTACGAAGCACGCAGTTTCACCGGCTCGCAGGCCGGCGTGATCACCACGTCCGCACACGGCAACGCGCGGATCATCGACATCACGCCGGGCCGGATCGAGGAAGCGCTCACCGAGGGCCACATCGCGATCGTGGCCGGGTTCCAGGGCGTCGCCCAGGACACCAAGGACATCACCACGATGGGCCGCGGTGCCTCCGACACGACCGCGGTCGCACTGGCTGCCGCACTGGAGGCGCAGTACTGCGAGATCTACACCGACGTGGACGGCATCTTCACCGCGGACCCGCGGATCGTGCCGGCCGCGAAGCAGATCCCGAAGATCTCCTACGAGGAGATGCTCGAGATGGCCGCGTGCGGCGCCAAGGTGCTGCACCTACGCTGCGTCGAGTACGCGCGGCGCTACAACGTCCCCGTCCACGTGCGTTCCTCCTTCTCGCAGAAGGAAGGCACCTGGGTCGTCGATGCGAAGGAACTGGATCAGATGGAACAGGCGATCATCTCCGGCGTGGTCCAGGACCGCGGTGAGGCCAAGATCACGGTGGTCGGCGTACCCGACAAGCCGGGCGAGGCGGCCCGGATCTTCGAGACGGTCGCCGGTGCCGACACCAACATCGACATGATCGTGCAGAACGTGTCCGCGGTGGCCACCAACCGGACCGACATCTCGTTCACGCTGCCGCGTGCGGACGGCGCCCGGGCGATGTCCGCGCTGGCCCGGATGAAGGACGAAGTCGGCTACGAGCAGTTGCTGTACGACGACCAGATCGGCAAGGTGTCGGTGGTCGGGGTCGGAATGCGCTCGCACCCGGGCGTTTCCGCGAAATTCTTCTCCGCCCTCGCCGACGCCGGCGTGAACATCGAGATGATCTCCACCTCGGAGATCCGGATCTCGGTGGTGGTGGACGAGAACCTGGTGGACGCCGCCGTGACCGCGGCGCACACCGCATTCGATCTGGACGACGAGCACACCCAGGCTGTCGTGTACGGAGGAACGGGACGGTGACCCCTGTGAGCGCTGTGGAGAACACGATCGAGGACCGGACGGGTCTGCCCTCGCTGGCGGTGGTCGGTGCGACCGGCGCCGTCGGCACGGTGATGCTGACCCTGCTCTCGACCAGGCAGAACGTCTGGGGCGAGATCCGGCTGATCGCCTCCGAGCGCTCGGCGGGTAAACAGCTCGTGGTCCGCGGCGAGACCGTGGAGGTGATCGCGCTCAGCGAGGAAGCCTTCGACGGCATCGACGTGGCGATGTTCGACGTACCGGACGAGGTGTCCGCGCACTGGGCGCCGATCGCGGCGGCCAAGGGTGCGGTCGTGGTGGACAACTCCGGCGCGTTCCGAATGGATCCCGACGTACCGCTGGTGGTTCCGGAGGTGAACGCCGAGGCCGCGCGGAACCGGCCGAAGGGCATCATCTCGAACCCGAACTGCACGACGCTGTCGATGATCGTGGCGATGGGTGCGTTGCATCACCGCTACGAGCTCGAGCAGTTGGTGGTCGCGTCGTACCAGGCGGCGTCGGGGGCCGGGCAGTCCGGGATCGACGCGCTGTACGACCAGCTGGCGAAGGTCGCGGGTAATCGTGAGCTCGGTTCGTCGCCGGGCGATGTGCGGCGGATGATCGGGAACGATCTCGGTCCGTTCCCGGCCCCGCTGGCGCTGAACGTCGTACCTTGGGCGGGGTCGCTGAAGGACGACGGGTGGTCGTCGGAGGAACTGAAGGTCCGGAACGAGTCGCGCAAGATCCTCGGGCTGCCGGATCTGAAGGTGTCCGCGACCTGTGTGCGGGTGCCGGTGGTGACGACGCATTCGTTGTCGGTGCATGCGCGGTTCGTGCAGGAGGTGGACGCCGACGGGGCCCGAGAGGTACTGCGGGACGCGCCGGGCGTGCTGCTGTTCGACAACCCGGCCGAGGGCGAGTTCCCGACGCCGGCGGACGTGGTGGGCACCGATCCCACGTGGGTGGGCCGGATCCGCAAGTCCCTCGACGATCCGTACGCGCTGGAGCTCTTCGTCTGCGGCGACAACCTGCGGAAGGGCGCGGCGCTCAACACCGCCCAGATCGCCGAGGTAGTCGCCAAGGAGTTCATCCCCGCCGAAGCGTGACGGTGCAGGAGGGGCCTCTCCAGGCTCCTCCTACACCTATCTACAGCCAGTTTTCGCGGGCGGCGTGGAGGGCTAGTTGGAAGCGGGTGCTGGCGCCGGTGCGGTTCATCAGGCGTTCGAGGTAGCGGAAGAATGTGCGGCGGCTGATGCCTAGCGTGCGGGCGATGGTGTCGTCGGCGGCGCCGGTGGCCAGGAGGGCCAGCAGGCGGCGTTCGATGGGTTCCAGGCGGTCGTCCTCGGTGCCTACCGACGCGTGCAGCGGGAGTGCGTTGCGCCAGCACAGCTCGAACATGCCGACCAGCGCGGTCAGCAGGCTGCTCGGGCGGATGATGAGCAGCGAACGGTTCACCTCGGTGTCGCGCACCGACATCGACACGTACGCGATCGAGGAGTCGATGATCGTCAGCTTCGCCGGTACGTCGGGCAGTACGCGCGCCTGCTCACCCGCCTCCACGCACGGCAGGATGTTCTCGGTCAGGTACCCGGGCACCTCGACGGACTCCGGCGAGTACACGACCCGGTAGGCGACGCCGCGCTTGAGGTGGTCGATCTCCTCCTGGTTCGGACCGCCGATGTAGTACGGCGGGGAGTCGATCGCGAGGATCTCGCGCTGCGCGCTGCCCTTGATCTGATGGATCCGCTCGACGATCGCGCTCCCGGTGACGACCTCGATCAGGTGCGTGGTCGACTCGTTGTGCACGGTCCGGCGGAACTCGTCGTACGCGTTCAGCACCTCGATCCGGGCCTGCTTCAGCTCGGACTCGCGGCGCAGCGTCATCGCCTCCAGGCCGGCGTCCGGCGGCACCGGGAGGTACCGGGAGTGGTCCGAGCCGGAGCGCCGGGCCAGCCCGGCCTGCACCAGCCCGCCGAGCGTGCTGTCGATCGGCGCCTGCCGATCGGGGACGGCGTCGTCCAGTTCGGTGATCGACGACGGCCCGGTCCGCAGCAGGTGCTGGTAGACCTTGATCTCGTCGTCGTTGAGTCCGAGCACCCGCAAATGGTCGGCACGCTCCGTGTCCGTTGTGCTCACGACCCTCCCCTCCCTACCGATTGCTGTCACCGCCCGCTACCGCCCCTCCAGGTTAGAGGGGCCGATCCAGTCCCGAAGCCACTGTCCGTGTCGGCGCACATGCACGCAGCGATATTTGTTGTCCCGTCAGCATTGTTGTGCCGTGTCACCATCTGGCCACCACTTCTGCGCAGTCGTGAGCGAGAATTGAGGTCCAGCAGCCCGGCGACGGACCACCTGAGCGCCGCCGGGCTGCTGTTCCAATTCTGGCCCCAGTTGGCTGTCTCGTCAGCGGAGCCTGTTTCGGTTGGGTCTCGATCCCGGCGCATCGGTGCCCTCGCACTTCCGTGCCATCACCGGCTGTGCCGGAGGGTGTACAAACTGTGGCATCTCCCATCGTGAGGCCGATCAGGAGGAGTGCCCGATGCGACCGGTTCCGCCCAGTGCCGCCGCCCGTCGTGTCCGGTGTGCCGTCCCCAGCGCGAAGGCATCTTTGCAGGGATCCCGCGTAGCGCTGTCCTCCAGTACCGGTCTCCGCCGGCCGATGACCGCCGCCCTGGTCCTCGCGCCGACGGTGGAACCCCGGGAGGTGCCGGCGGGTGCTCCGTGGATGGTGAGGCTGTCCATGGGGAGTCCGGACGTGCTGTTGCGTGTCACGTCCGGCCCACGTCCGCAGCTCCCGGGGTACCACTGCTAGCACCTGGTGTGCCGGGTCACGTCAACTTCCGGCACAGGCGTAGCGTCGTACCGATGAATTGACCGCGATTTGACTTGCCTGCAACGCGTTTTGGCCGTCGCTGGCTGTCAAATGTATATTCCGGATAACGATCGGCGAAGGACGACGCAGGTGTTGTGGATGCAGCGGGGAACGACGTTTGGTTGCCGTCCGTACGTCGTTGCTCACTAAGGAGGACCGCTGTGTCGTCGGCGTCCGAGCGGATCCGCTACTCTGCTTCCCGGTCCGCGTGGCACACCGCCGTACCCCGGGCGGCAACCGCCGAAACCCAGGTGATCGGCCCATCGTGGATCCAACTTCCGGCAGAGAGAGGCATCGCCTGAATGAACGCGACTAGCGTCGACGAGGAGTTCAACCCGTCGGTGCACGTGTACGAACCGCACAAGGTCGGTCTGCCGGCTCTGCGCCCGTACTTCAAGGCGCTCTGGCAGCGGCGGGAGTTCGCGGCGGAGATGTCCCGGACGAACATCCGGGGTGCGCACACGAACACCTTCTTCGGACAGGTGTGGCTGGTGCTGAACCCGCTGCTCCTCGCCCTGGTGTACTACCTGCTCACCGACATCATCGCGGGCGGTGGCGCCCGCGTGGATGCCGGACTGCGGTTCGCTCACATGTGCGGCGGCCTGTTCGCCTTCTACTACTTCTCGGGTGCGATGACGGCCGGCGCGGCCAGCGTCGTCGGCGGCGGCAAGCTGCTGCTGAACCAGTCGTTCCCGCGGATGCTGCTGCCGTTGTCGGCGGTCCGGACCGCGTTCTTCCGGTTCCTGCCGACCCTGGTTGTGTACATCGCCATCCACGTCCTGATGGGACAGAAGCTGCGCTGGCAGATGCTGCTGGCCCCGGCCTTCCTGATCATGCTGACGGTCTTCGCCGCCGGGATGGGAATGATCTTCGCCGCACTGCAGGTGTACTTCCGCGACACCGCGAGCTTCCTGCCGTACTTCGTGCGGATCTGGCTCTACATGTCCCCGGTGTTGTGGTTCGCCGAGCAGGCACCCGCGAAGTTCAAGGGCTTCATCCAGTACAACCCGCTCTACCCACTGCTCGGCGGTTGGACCGACCTGCTCGTCAAGGGTCACGTCCCGGTCGTCAAGATGTGGATCGGCGGCGGCTTCTGGGCGGTGCTGGCCTTCGTCGTGGGCTCGTTGTTCTTCATGTCGAGGGAGCGTGATTTCGTTGTCCGTCTCTGAGACCGAGAAGAAGCCGATGCAGAAGAGCACGTCGAACATGCCGGCCGTCAAGGTGCAGGACGTGTCGATCACCTACCGGACCACGTTCGAGCGGGTGCCGACCTTCAAGAGCGCGATCGTCCGGCTGGGCCGCGGCGAGCGTGCGGTCCGCGAGGTCAAGGCCGTCCAGAACGTGTCGTTCGACGTGAACCACGGCACGACGATCGGCATCATCGGCGCGAACGGCGCCGGCAAGTCGACGCTGATGCGGTCGATCGCCGGCATCCTGCCGCCGACTTCGGGCCGGATCGAGGTGCACGGCCGGGTCTCGACGCTGCTGTCGCTGGGTGTCGGCTTCAACGCCGCCCTGTCCGGCAAGGAAAACGTGGTCCTCGGTGGGCTGGCGGCCGGTCTGAGCCGCAAGGAGATCGAGGCGCGGTACGAGGAGATCGCCGAGTTCGCCGAGCTCGGTGACTTCATGGAGATGCCGATGCGGACGTACTCGTCCGGCATGTTCAGCCGGCTGGCGTTCTCGGTCGCGGTGCACATGGACCCCGACATCCTGATGATCGACGAGGCGCTGTCGGCCGGTGACGCGTCGTTCAAGACCAAGGCCGCGGCGAAGATGTCCGAGCTGGTCTCGAACAGCCGCACGATGTTCCTGGTCAGCCACGCGATGAGCAGTGTCCGCGAGATGTGCAACGACTGCATCTGGCTGCACAAGGGCAAGCTGATGATGCGCGGCGAACCCAACGAGGTCATCCAGGCCTACACCAAGTTCCTGCAGGTCGGGGAAGAAGAAGCTGTCTCACTCGAGGACCTCTGAGCGATGTCTCGCAGCACGGCGCCGGACGTGGGGATCATCACGACCGGCCACGACGTGGCCGATGCGCGCCTGCACAAGATCACCGCGGCCCTGCAGCACCGCGACCTGAGTGTCGAGCTGTGGGGCCTCGGTGATGCCGAGGGTGGTCCGGCCGGCGCCATGGTGCACGCCGGGCCGCGCGGCAACCTGGTGCAGCGGCTGGCCCGCACCGCCGTACTGCCCTGGCGGACCAAGGCCAAGGTGGTGATGACGGTCGACCCGGACATGATTCCGGTCACCCGGCTCGTCACTACGCTGCGGCGGCGGAAGCTCGTCGTCGACGTACACGAGGACTACGAGCGGCTGCTGGCCGACCGGGCCTGGGCGCAGGGGCCTGCCGGCCTGCCGGCCCGGTTGATCGTTCGCGCGGGGTCGAAGCTGGCCGCGGGTGCCGATCTCACCGTGGTCGCCGACTCGCATCTCGCGCCGCACCAGGCCAAACACCGCCTAGTGGTGCAGAACCTGCCCGACCACGGTTTCCTGGCGCCGTCCCCGCCGACCGGCGCACCGCGCGCGGTGTACGTCGGGGACCTGCGCACCAGCCGTGGTCTGTTCGACATGGTCGAGACCGTCGCCGCGGCGCCGGAGTGGTCCCTCGACCTGGTCGGCCCGGTCGCACCCTCGGACCGGGAGCAGATCGAAGCCCGGATCGCGCAGCCCGACGTCGGTGGCCGGGTCCGGCTGCACGGGCGCCAGCCACCCGCCGACGCCTGGCGGATCGCGCACGGCGCCTGGGCGAGCCTGGCCATGCTGCAGCCGACGCCGGCGTTCATCGAAGCGATGCCGTCGAAGATCTACGAGTACCTCGCCAGCGGTCTTCCCGTTCTCTCCACCCGGCTGCCCCGGCAGTCGAAGGTGATCGAGGAGTCCGGTGGCGGAGTCCTGGTGGACTCGGTGGCGGAAGCGTCCGAGACCTTGCGGCGTTGGTCCGCGGATCCCGGTGAGCTGGAGAAGCTGCGTGATCACGCACTGCAGTGGGCGGCGGACCACCTGTCCACGACCACGCCGTACGACGAACTGGCCGACGCAATTATCGATCTCTTAAAAGGACCTGCATGACCGACCGCCCACACCTGTTGTACGTCGCCTGGGGCTTCCCGCCCTGCCGGGGCGGCGGTGTCTACCGGGCACTGGCCACGGCCAACCGGTTCGCCGCGCTCGGCTGGAAGGTGACCGTGCTGACGGCCGACCGCGACACGTTCTTCCGGTTCACCGGTGCGGACCTGACCCTCGAGGAGCGGGTGGACCCGTCCGTCGAGGTCGTCCGGGTCCCGTTCGAGTGGCCGATCCTGGAGGCCGACCTGCGCCGCTGGTCCAAGCGTCGCGCGGCGAACCCCAAGCTCTGGGCCAAGTGGCGCACCAAGCAGGACCAGATCCCGTTCCCGGAGAGCGGGTACGGTCCCTGGCGCTCGGTGATCGAGAAGGCCGCGGAGCGGATCCACAAGGCGCACAAGGTCGACCTGACGGTCGCCACCGCCAACCCGCACGTCGCGTTCACGGCGGCGTACCACCTGCACAAGAAGTTCCAGGTGCCGTACGTGATGGACTACCGGGACGCGTGGCTGCTGGACGTCTTCACCGGCGACCGGCTGCACGAGCCGAACAGCCGCGCCGCCCGCTGGGAGAAGAAGCTGGTGGAGTCCGCGCGCGAGGTCTGGTTCGTGAACGACCCGATCAAGGACTGGCACGAGAAGCTCTACCCGGCGCAGGCGTCGAAGATGCACACGGTCGCGAACGGGTTCGACCCGGACCTGGTGCCGGACACGCAGGACCGGGGCGCGGTCACCGACCGCCCGCTGGTCTTCGGGTACGTCGGCACCGTGTCGCCGAAGGTGCCGCTCAAGGAGTTCGTCGAGGGCTGGCAGCTCGCGAAGGAGCAGTCGTCCGAGCTCGCGGGCGCGAAGGCCAAGATCTACGGCTACCTGGGGTACTACGCGCAGCCGCGGGCAGACATGCTCGCGACGATCAACGCGGCCGCGGACGCCGGGGTCAGCTACGAGGGTCCGGTCGGCAAGGCCGAGATCGCGAAGGCGTACGACGAGTTCGACGCGCAGCTGCTGATGCTGGGCAAGGGACGGTACGTGACCAGCGGCAAGGTGTTCGAGTACCTGGCGACCGGGTTGCCGGTGGTGTCGGTGCACGACCCGGAGAACGCCGCGTCCGATGTGCTGCGTGGGCATCCGCTGTGGTTCCCGGTGTCGGACGTGACGCCGGAGGCGATCGCGGCCGCGCTGATCGAGGCGGCGCACGCGGCACGCACCGCGGACGAGGGGATCCGGGCGAAGGCGCGCGAGTTCGGTGCGTCGTACCGGCGTGATCTGCAGCTGGATCCGCGGATCGAAGCGCTGGCTGCAAGCGTGCAGGGGGTCGCGGCATGAGCAAGGTTGTGTTGCTGTCGACGCGGCGGCTTCCGCCGACGTACTTCGACCAGGTTCGTGAGGACCTCGGTGACCAGGACATCACCATCGATGTCGTCGGCTGGGTCGCTCCGTCGGACTGGGTTGCCGACAAGGTCAACTCGTTCACGCTGATCGGCCCCGGCCGGATGCCGGCCGCCCCGGCCGAGCCGGAGCCGACCACCGAGCCGACGGACGAGGCGCCCGACGCTGTCATCGCACCGGAAGCCGTCGCCGACCCGGAATCCGTCGTCGAGGACGAGGCGAAGGTAGCCCCCGCCGCCGCCCAGGTAGCTGCCGCCGGCAGCGAAGCATCGGCCGGCACCGCGAGCGGTGCAAGCACCGCCGACGCCGGTACCGCCGGCGCGGGCGCTGCCCCCACTTCATCCACCCCGCCCGCCGCGGCGAAGCCGCGGCCTACCGGCGCGAAGCGGGTTGTCAAGGCGGTCGAGTGGCGGGCGCGGAAGGCCCGGAAGGTTGCCGGGAAGATGTTGCCTCCGGCAATTAAGGGGTCGAAGCCGGTCAAGTTCCTGCGCGGGCAGCGGGCCACCAGTGATCTCGGGAAGACGTACTGGGAGCGCGTGCTGAGCCGTCGGGACGTGCTGACCACGATCGACCAGGCCGACGTCGTGATCGCGCTGGACGCGGGCGCGATCTGGGCCGGCTGGAACCTCGGTCAGCGCAAGGCCAGCACCCCGGTGGTGCTCGGTCTGCCCGCCGCGCGCCGCGAGCTCGACATGATGAAGGTACCTACGACGTAATGGGTGACACAGTGACGGTGACGCGTGCGATCCGCGAGCACCTGCCGGCGCCGTTGGCCCGGACCGCGGGAGCGGTCCGGCGGCGCCTGCGCGGCTTGCGGTACTCGTACGCGGCCCTGCCGGCGTTCCCGCCGGTAGCGACGACGCCCGTGCGGATGCTGGTCGGCCCGACCAACTCCGCCGGGCAGGGTCACGCCTGGGCACAGGCCGCGAAGACCCTGCCGGACGTCGACGCCGTCTCGTTCGCCCTGCAACGCAAGGGCCAGTTCGAATTCCCCAATGACTACGGCGTACCGCTGGCCTGGTTCGGCCAGCCGCGCTGGCAACGCGCCCAGCAGCAGTACGTCGAGCAGTACACGCACGTGCTGGTGGAGTCGCTGCGCCCGTTGTTCGGCGCCCGCGGTCACGCCGACGCCGTACCGGACATCGAGGCGCTGCTGGGCAAGGGCGTCGACGTCGCGCTGCTGTTCCACGGTTCCGACATCCGGCTGCCCAGCCGGCACGCGAAGCGCGAGCGCTGGTCGCCGTTCACCCCGGGCGACGAGCTGACCGATCGGCTCGAGCCGCAGGCCCGCCGGCACGCGGAGATCGTCGAGGCGCTGGGCCTGCCGGTCTTCGTCTCCACGGTCGACCTGCTGGACGACGTACCGAACGCCCACTGGTTGCCGGTCGCGATCGATCCGCAGCGGTGGCAGCTGGCCGCGCGGCCGCTGTTCGAGCTCGACAAGCCGGTCGTCGCGCACGTCCCGTCGAACGCGAAGCTCAAGGGCACGCAGGAGATCGACGAGGTGCTCACCGGGCTGCAGGAGCGGGGCCTGATCGAGTACCGGCGGATCACCGGCGTGCCGAACCACCAGATGCCCGCCGTGATCGGTGCCGCGGACATCGTTGTCGATCAATTGCACATCGGCCTGTACGGCGTGGCGGCCGTGGAGGCCCTGGCGGCCGGGCGGATCGTGGTTTCGTACGTCGGTGATTCGGTGCGCCGGCGGGTGCGTAGTCTGGCCGGGCGAGAGGTGCCGATCGTGGAGGCGGATCCCGACACCCTGGGTGATGTCGTCTCCGGTCTGATCGCTGATCGTGAGGCCGCCGCAGCGCACGCGTCCGCCGGCCCCGGATTCGTGGCGGAGTTGCACGACGGACGCCGCTCGGCCGAAGTACTGAGAAGTTGGCTCATCGAGAAGGAGATCCTGTGACGTCCCGCATCGCGCCCTCCGCCGACGTCGACGACAGCGCCCAGATCGGCGACGGTTCGTCGGTCTGGCACCTGGCCCAGATCCGCGAGAACGCGGTCCTCGGCAAGAACTGCATCGTCGGCCGCGGCGCCTACGTCGGGACCGGGGTCCGGATGGGCGACAACTGCAAGATCCAGAACTACGCGCTGGTGTACGAGCCGGCGTCCCTCGAGGACGGCGTGTTCATCGGTCCGGCGGTGGTGCTCACCAACGACTACTTCCCCCGCGCGGTGAACCCGGACGGTACGCCGAAGAGCGGGCACGACTGGGAACCGGTCGGGGTGACGCTGAAGGAAGGCTGCTCGCTCGGTGCGCGCAGCGTCTGCGTGGCCCCGGTCACCATCGGCCGCTGGGCGACCGTCGCCGCGGGTGCGGTCGTGACCAAGGACGTGCCAGACTTCGCGCTGGTCGCCGGGGTTCCGGCGCGCCGGCTCAAGTGGGTCGGCAAGGCCGGCGTTCCGCTGCTGTCCGTCGGGGACGGCGAGTGGAAGTGCCCGAACACGGGCGAGATGTACATCGAAACCGACGGACGGCTGCGGCCGGCCGACGAAAACGCCGAAAACATGGAGGAGAACTGATGGTGCAGCCGATTCCGGCCGCGAAGCCGATCATCGGGAAGGAGGAGCGCGAAGCCGTCGACCGGGTCATGCAGTCCGGGATGCTGGCGCAGGGCCCCGAGGTTGCGGCGTTCGAGCAGGAGTTCGGCGCAGCGCTGGTCTCCGGCCGGGCGTGTGTCGCGACGAACTCCGGAACGTCCGGTCTGCACCTGGGCCTGCTGGCCGCGGGTGTCGGCCCCGGTGACGAGGTGATCGTCCCGTCCTTCACCTTCGCCGCGACCGCGAACAGCGTCGCGCTGACCGGCGCCACCCCGGTGTTCGCCGACATCGAGCCGACGTACTTCTGCCTGGACCCGGCCGCGGTCGAGGCCGCGATCACCGAGAAGACCAAGGCCGTCATGCCGGTGCACCTGTTCGGTCACCCGGCGAACATGACCGCGCTGCAGGCGATCGCCGACAAGCACGGCATCCAGATCTACGAGGACGCCGCGCAGGCGCACGGCGCGACCTGGAACGGCGCCCCGGTCGGTACCTTCGGCGAGTTCGCGATGTTCAGCCTGTACCCGACCAAGAACATGACGTCCGGTGAGGGCGGCATGAACTCGGTCGCGAACGCCGACCTGGAGCGCCGGATGCGGCTGTTCCGCAACCAGGGCATGCTGAAGCAGTACGAGAACGAGGTCGTCGGCCTGAACAACCGGATGACCGATCTGCACGCCGCCATCGGCCGGGTGCAGCTGACCAAGGTCGGCGGCTGGACCAAGCAGCGGCAGGAGAACGCGGCCTTCCTGGACGCGAACCTCGCCGGTGTCGGCGTCCCGGCGGTCGCCCCCGAGGCGTCGCACGTGTACCACCAGTACACGATCCGGGTGACCGAGGACCGCGACGGCTTCGCGAACGCGCTGCGGACCGAGTACGGCGTCGGCTGCGGCGTGTACTACCCGATCCCGAACCACCGGCTGCCCTCGTTCCAGCGTGACCTGGACCTGCCGGAGACCGAGAAGGCCGCGGCCGAGGTGCTCTCGCTGCCGGTCCACCCCTCGCTGTCCGAGGAAGACCTGAACCGGATCGTGGCCGCGGTGAACACCGTGGCGAAGGCGGGTGCGTGACGATGGCGAACCTGCGGGCAGGCCTGATCGGCCTGGGCATGATGGGGCGGCACCACGCCCGCGTCCTGGCGTCGCTCGAGGGCGTCGACCTGGTCGCGGTGGCCGACCCGGGCGGTGACAAGTTCGGCGTGGCCGGCGGTCGTCCGGTACACGAGAACATCGAGCAGCTGATCGCCGAGAAGCTCGACTACTGCATGGTCGCGGTCCCGACCCAGTACCACGCCGAGATCGCGAAGGCGCTGGCCGAGGCCGGCGTGCACGCGATGATCGAGAAGCCGCTGGCCGGTTCGTCGGCCGAGGCGACCGAGATCGCGAAGGCGTTCGAGGCGGCCGGCCTGGTCGGCGCGGTCGGTCACATCGAGCGGTACAACCCGGCGCTGCAGGCGCTGCGGGTGCGGCTGGAGGCCGGTGAGCTGGGCGACATCTACCAGATCACCACCCGCCGCCAGGGCCCGTTCCCGGCCCGGATCGCCGACGTCGGCGTGGTGCTGGACCTGGCCACCCACGACATCGACCTGACCGCGTGGGTGACGCAGTCGCCGTTCGTCTCCGTGGCCGCGCAGAGCGCCCACAAGTCCGGCCGGCAGTACGAGGACCTGATCGCGGTGACCGGCAAGCTGGCCAACGGCACCGTGACCAGCCACCTGGTCAACTGGCTGTCCCCGATGAAGGAGCGGCTCACCGTCGTCACCGGTGAGAAGGGCGCGTTCATCGCCGACACCCTGACCGCCGACCTGTCCTTCCACGCCAACGGCACCGTCCAGACCGCGTGGGACGACGTCGCGCACTTCCGTGGTGTCAGCGAGGGCGACATGATCCGGTACGCGATCAGCAAGCCCGAGCCGCTGAAGACCGAGCACGAGGCGTTCCGCGACGCGGTGCTCGGCAAGGAGGCCGACATCGTCACGCTGCAGCAGGGTCTGACCACCGTGAAGGTGGCCGAGGCCGTGCTCCAGTCGGCGTCGGAGGACCGCACGGTGGCCGTCGCCGGGGAGTCCCAGTAACCATGAAGGTTCTGAGCGTTGTCGGTGCGCGCCCGCAGTTCGTGAAGCTGGCACCGGTCGCGGAGGCGTTCGCCGCGGCTCAAAAGGAACACGGCCACCAGCACGTGATCGTGCACACCGGGCAGCACTACGACAAGAACATGTCCGACGTGTTCTTCGCCGACCTGCGGATCCCGGACCCGGACGTCCACCTGGGCGTCGGGTCCGGCAGCCACGGTGTCCAGACCGGCGCGATGCTGGCCGCGATGGACGCCGTACTGGACGAGCACAAGCCGGATTGGGTGCTCGTGTACGGCGACACCAACTCGACGCTCGCCGGTGCGCTGTCCGCGGTGAAGATGCACCTGCCGGTCGCGCACCTCGAGGCCGGGCTGCGCTCGTTCAACCGGCTGATGCCGGAGGAGCACAACCGGGTGCTCACCGACCACGCGGCAGACCTGCTGCTGGCTCCGACCCAGGTGGCGATGGACCACCTGGCCAACGAGGGTCTCAAGGACAAGTCGCGGCTCGTCGGTGACGTGATGACCGACGTGTGCTTCCGGGTCCGTGACGCTGTCCAGGGCAAGCCGCTGGACGGTCCGTTCAAGCAGGGCGAGTACGTCGTCTCCACGATCCACCGGGCCGAGAACACCGACGACCCGGAGCGGCTGGCCGCGATCGTCGACGGTCTCGCCGCCGCTGGGACGCAGGTCCTGCTGCTCGCGCACCCGCGGCTGGTCGCGAAGTGCGCGGAGCACGGCATCAAGCTGGAGCGTCCGGACGGTTCGCTGCACGTCCGCGAGCCGCTGGCGTACCCGGAGATGGTCCAGGCCGTGCTCGGTTCGGCCGGCGTGGTCACGGACTCCGGCGGTCTCCAGAAGGAGGCCTTCCTGCTCGGCCGGGTGTGCACCACGCTGCGCACCGAGACCGAATGGGTCGAGACGCTGGCGGACGGATGGAACGTGTTGACATCCGACGTGAGTAAGCTGCCCGGGTTGGCTGCACGGCCGGCTCCCACGGGGGAACGCCCAATGCCCTACGGGGACGGTCACGCCGCCGAGCGTGTCGTCGCCACTCTCGCGGAGTAGATCACACCTATGACGAAGGCCGCCGAAGAGAACCAGACGCAGCCGCCGGCAGTTCCGGCGGCGGATGCGTCGACCCCGCCCCCCGGTGCGCCCGTCAGTGCCTTCCCGGGGGAGTCCGGCGCACCGCCGAGCTCCCCCAGCAAGAGATTGCCCCGAGTCGAGTCGCTCACCGGTCTGCGCTGGTGGGCGGCCTTCTTCGTGTTCTGCCACCACATGACGAACCTGGCGCCGCTGCCGATCTTCGACTTCCTGAAGTACGGCACCTCCGGCGTCACGTTCTTCTTCGTGCTGTCCGGTTTCGTGCTGACCTGGTCGGCGCAGCCGGGCACCAAGATCCGGACCTTCTACCGGCGCCGGTTCGCCCGGATCTTCCCGCTGTACATCCTCACACTGGTGGCGGCGTTCTTCGTCTTCTACCGGGTCGATCCGCCGGCCGGGATGTCCTGGATCAAGCCGGTCTCGGTCAGCGTGCTGGTGCTGTCGGCGCTGCTGCTGCACGGCTGGTCGAACAACCCGACCATCCTGTACGGCGGCAACCCGGCGGGCTGGACGCTGTCGGTCGAGGCGTTCTTCTACGCGTACTTCCCGTTCGTCTGGCGGGCCACCCAGAAGCTGAAGGTGGCCGGCGGGCTGATCCTGTGCGTCGCGGTGCTCGTGATCGGCGGCGCGTACCGGTTGGCGCTGTTCCACTACAAGGCCGACATACCGGTGTTGCCGCAGCCGGTCCTGCACTCGGTCGCGTTCCTGTTCGGTATCGGCCTGGCGATCGCGCTGCGGTCCGGGTGGAAGCCGCGGATCCCGGTGTGGTTCGCGTTCGTGGTCACCGGCGGCGGCCTGTGGCTGCTCTGGTACTCCGGCTCGCACCCGACCCAGGTACCGGGCGCGGTCACGATGGGCCTGTGCCAGAAGGAAATCCTGACGCTGCTGTACGGCTTCCTGATCTTCGCCGTCGCCGCGCGCGACATCCGTGGCGGCCGGTCACTGCTGCGCAGCAAGCCGCTGGTCGCACTCGGCCAGTGGTCGTACGCGTTCTACCTGGTCCACGCGACCATCCTGTACGCGATCAAGGAGTACCACGGCATCGCCGGCCCGATCGGCTGGGCGAACCTGACCTGGTACGCCGGCGTACTCGTCCTTTCGATCTTCGCCTCGGCGGTGCTCTACAAGTTCGTCGAGCACCCGATGGAGCGGCTGCTCCGAGGCCCCCGATGAAGAATCACTACCTAGTGGAGTTCCTGTGCGTGTCAGTGTTGTTGCCTTAGGCAAGATCGGACTGCCGTTGGCGGTCCAGTTCGCGGCCAAGGGCCATCAGGTCGTCGGCGTCGACATCAACGAGAAGTTCGTCGAGCTGGTGAACGCCGGCCAGGAGCCGTTCCCGGGTGAGGCCCACCTGCAGGAGCTGCTCGCCGAGACCGTGGCCGACGGCCGCCTGCGGGCGACCACGGACTACGCGGACGCGATCCCGAACAGCGACGCGGTCGTCGTGGTCGTGCCGCTGTTCGTGGACGAGCAGACCGGTCAGCCCGAGTTCGGCTGGATGGAGAACGCGACCCGTTCGCTCGCCCAGCACCTCACCCCGGGCACCCTGGTCAGCTACGAGACCACCCTGCCGGTCGGCACCACCCGGAACCGGTGGAAGCCGATGATCGAGGAGATCTCCGGCCTCACCGAGGGCACCGACTTCCACCTGGTGTTCTCGCCCGAGCGGGTGCTCACCGGCCGCGTCTTCGCGGACCTGCGCAAGTACCCGAAGCTGGTCGGCGGCCTGTCCGAGGAGGGCGCGAAGCGCGCCACCGCGTTCTACGAGGCCGTGCTGGACTTCGACGAGCGTCCGGACCTGGAGCGCGCGAACGGCGTCTGGGACCTGGGCTCGGCCGAGGCGGCGGAGCTGGCGAAGCTGGCCGAGACGACCTACCGGGACGTGAACATCGGCCTGGCGAACCAGTTCGCCCGGTTCGCCGGCCAGAACGGCATCGACGTCCACGCCGTCATCGAGGCGTCGAACTCGCAGCCGTACAGCCACATCCACCGGCCGGGTATCGCGGTCGGCGGGCACTGCATCCCGGTGTACCCGCGGCTGTACCTGTACACCGACCCGGACGCGACCGTGGTCCGTGCCGCCCGCGAGGCGAACGCCGGCATGCCGGACTACACCATCGGCCTGCTCGAGGGCGCGTTCGGTGAGCTCAAGGGCGCCAAGGTCGTCGTGCTCGGCGCGTCGTACCGTGGTGGCGTGAAGGAGACCGCCTTCTCCGGCGTGTTCCCGGCCGTCGAGGCGCTCAAGGCGCGCGGCGCCGAGGTCTTCGTGCACGACCCGATGTACACCGACGAGGAGCTCCAGGGGCTCGGCTTCACGCCGTACACGCTGGGCTCGCCGGTGGACGCGGCGGTGCTGCAGGCCGACCACGCGGAGTACGCGCAGCTCGGCCCGGCGGACCTGCCGGGTGTCCAGGTGCTCGTCGACGGTCGGGACCGGACCGACCCGGCCAAGTGGGCGGGCGTGCGGCGGATCGTGATCGGAAGGTCGGTCAGCCAGTGACGCATGCCGACCTGCGGGTCGTGATGATGGTCGCCAACGACGTCACCAACGACAGCCGGGTCCGCAAAGAGGCCGCAGCCTTGGCCGAGACCGGAGCAGAAGTCACTGTGCTCGGTGTCTCGGCCAGCGGCCTCCCGTCGAGGGAGATGCTCGACGGTGCGCTGATCGTCCGGGTGGCGGTGCCCTTCGCACTGCGTGAGGAACGGAAACGAAGCCGCAAGGCGCGCCGCGACTGGCGGCCGCCTCTGGTCGGTTATCGGCATCGCGGGACCTATGTGGCGCGGAGCCAGCGGATCGCGGCAGAGCTCAAGGAGCTCAAGGCCGACTCCGGGCACGCGATCGCACGGGCCAAGGCGGGTCAGGGGAATCCGCTCAAGTTCAAGGCCGGCGTGGCTACCCGTCTGCTCCGCCGTGCCCGCTGGCAGGCCGCCCAGCGTGCCACCTGGGTCCGCAAGGGCGTCGGCAACAAGGCCGACGTACCGTTCAAGTTCGGCTGGCGCGCGTACGACGGCGTGCTGCACCGGCTGCCGTGGCCGGCGCCCTGGCGCAAGCTGCACCCCGAGGCGCTGGACCTGGAGATCGCGTTCGGCGACCTGATCGACCGGCTCGAGCCGGACGTCGTGCACGCGCACGACATGCACGTGATCGGCGTCGCGACCCGCGCGGCCGGCCGGGCGAAGCTGCGCGGCCGGGACCTGAAGGTCATTTACGACGCGCACGAGTACGTCGCGGGGCTGTCGCAGTACGGCGCCCGTACCCGGCGTTCGATCGCGGCGTGGGCCAACCACGAGGCCGAGTACATCGGTGCAGCGGACCGGGTGATCACCGTCAGCCCGGCGATCGCGACCCGGCTGCGCGCGGAGCACAACCTCGACCACGAGCCGACCGTGGTGATGAACACGCCGAACCCTGCTGACGTGTCGGTCGAGGTGTCCGACATCCGCAGCCAGCTCGGGCTTGCGTCCGACGTACCGCTGCTCGTGTACAGCGGTGGGGTCACGCGGGCGCGGGGCATCCACACCGCCGTACAGGCGCTGGTGGACCTGCCGGACGTGCACCTGGCCGTCGTGTGCGTGCCTGGTGTGGCGACCGACGCGGTCCGCGAGCTGCAGGCGCAGGCCGTACAGCTGGAGGTCCAGGACCGTCTGCACTGCCTGGACCCGGTGAAGCCGGACGAGGTGGTCGCTTTCCTGCGCACTGCTGACATCGGGCTGATCCCGATCCTGCGCTACCCGAGTCACGAGATGGCGCTGCCGAACAAGCTGTTCGAGTACGCCTTCGCCGGGCTGCCGGTGGTCGTCAGCGACATGCCGAGCATGAAGGAGTTCGTCGACCGCACCAAGATCGGCGAGGTCTTCACCGCGGCGGACGCGCACGGGCTCGCGGCCAAGGTCCGTACCGTCCTCGGCGACCTGGACGGCTACCGCGAGCGGGTCGCGCATCCGGCGTACCAGCAAGAGGTGTCCTGGGCCGGGCAGAAGGTCAAGCTGCGTGAGCTGTACGGGGAGCTGACGGGGCGCGAGCTCGAGGTCGTCCGGCCGGGCGGCAAGATCAAGAAGACCGGGCGGCACCTGCTGGTCGGACCGGTGAACACTGCCGGCCAGGGCTGGCTGTGGGCGACCGCGCTCGAGCGCGAGGTACCGGACCTGAAGGCGGAGTCGCTGACCACGGGCAGCGGCGCGTTCGACTTCCGGGTGCACCGGACGGGGACGTACCGGCAGTACCGGTCGGACCTGCGCTGGCAGTTGGAGCTGACGGCGTACGCGTTGCGCGAGGTCACGCACGTGCTGTTCGAGGCGGGCCGGCCGATGTTCGGTCAGCAGCGCGGGCAGATGTGGACGACCGACGTACCGATGCTCGACTCGGCCGGGATCCGGCACGGGCTGGTGTTCCACGGGTCGGAGATCCGCGATCCCGCGCAGCACCGGGCGCAGTACAAGTACTCGCCGTTCCGCAACCCCGAGGACGAGCTGACCAAGCGTCTGCAGGCCGCGAACAACCTGATGCGCCAGCACCTCGAGGGGTACCGCGGGCCGGTCTTCGTGACCACGCCCGACCTGCTCCAGTTCGTCGACAACGGCATCTGGTTGCCGTTGGCTGTCGACGTCGAGGAGTTCGCGTCGACCCAGCCGGTGCTCGAGCGTGAGGTTCCGGTGGTGCTGCACGCGCCGTCGGCGTCGGCGTTGAAGGGTTCGGCGTACGTCGACCCGGTGCTGACCGAGCTGGATGCGCGCGGGCTGATCAAGTACAACCGCGTCCAGGGTCTGCCGCATGCGGAGCTCGCCGAGATGGTGAAGAGCGCCGACATCGTGGTCGACCAGTTCCTGCTCGGTTCGTACGGCGTCTTCGCGTGCGAGGCGATGGCGGCCGGGCGGGTCACCGTCGGGCATATCGCCGACCCGGTCCGGGACCTGCTGCCGGCCGAGCTGCCGATCGCCGAAGCGACGCCGGACAACCTGGCGGAGGTGATCGAGCGGCTGGTCGCGGAGCGCGACACGGCCCGGAAGATCGCCGACGCGGGACCGTCGTACGTCCGCGATCTGCACGACGGGCGGAAGTCGGTCGCGGAGCTGCTGCCGTTCCTCAACAACGAGCTGACGTACGAGGACGAGAGCGACTAAGTGCGGATTCTGATGATCGCGCAGTCCCCGATCGCCGGGGACTCGCGGATCCTGCGGGAGGCGACAGCGCTCGCCGCGGCCGGTCACACGCTGCATGTGATCGGCCGGGATGTTCCTGCAGACTTCGAGATCGGCCCGGGGATCACGGTCGAGTCCGTCTCCCGCTCCTCCGGGCTGCGGTCCGGGAACGGCGGGCTGACCGTCGGGCACGGGCATTCCGGTCCGAAGGTGCTGGCGAAGCGGTTCGGGCGGTGGTTGCTGCTGCCGGAGCATCGGTCGCGCACCGAGAAGCAGTGGCGGCTCGCCGCGGCTCCTCGGGTGGCCGCGGCTGGGCCGGTTGATGTGGTTCATGCGCATGACTTCAACACGCTCGAGCTTGCGGCTGAGTACGCCGCTGCTTGGTCGGCGGCTCTGGTTTACGACAGCCACGAGCTGTGGTTCGACCGGGCGTTGCCGGGGCGGCCTACGCCGTTGTGGCGTGCGCGTGGGCGTCGGTACGAGATCTCGCTGGCGTCACGGGCTCGGGTGGTGTTCACGGTCTCGGACGGGATCGCTGCTCGGCTGCGGTCGCGTGGGTTGGCGGATGTGCGGGTCGTGCGGAACACGTTCCCGCGCGCGGACGACGTACCTGCTGCGCCTGCTCGTCCTGAAGGCTTGCTGTACGCCGGGCGCGTCGGGGCCGGGCGGGATCTGCCGACTGTCGTCGCGGCGGCTCGTCAATTGGCGCCGTTCCGTACGGTGCTGATGGGGTCGGTGGATCCCAACTATCGTTTGGATCTCGGGCCGGTGGAGACCGTGCCCGAGCGCTCGATCGACGAGGTCGACGACACGCTGCGGACGTACGGCATCTCGCTGGTCACTCTCACCAATACCTGCGAGAACCACCGGTTGGCGCTTCCCAACAAACTCTTCCACGCCGTACGGGCAGGCGTGCCGGTGGTTGCTGCGGATCTTCCGGAGCTCCGGGCTGTCGTCACCAGGTACCAACTCGGTGCCCTGTACGAGCCCGGCAACCCCGACTCGCTGACCACCGCGGTCCGCACAGTCATCGACAACTACCCCACCTACACCGAAGGCGTCCGCAAAGCCGCCACAGAACTCAACTGGGAACACGACGCCGCCACGCTGGTGGCTGCTTACGCCGATCTCTGAACGTCCGCAACTTTCTGTCGTCGCCCGGTATCAAGGAGCGTGAAAGGGGGCGACGACATGAACCGACGACTGACTGCCCTGACCGGAAGTGCCGTACTCGCGCTGACTGCTCTGCTGCCGGCGGCCGCACACGCCGAGGGTGCCGCCAAGCCGGACCCGACCAAGCCGGGAGCCACGGTGCCCGGTACCAATCGGAAGATCACCGCCGCGCAGGCAAACGCCTGCTTCGTCTGGCAGGGCGGGGTGACCGCGGCCGGCGGCCACCACTTCTCGGACCCAACCGCAACCACACCTCCGACGGTGCCGGACGACTGGACCGACGCAGGCGTCTTCAAACCGGGGCAGATCCGGTTGAGTGCGCGGCAGACGATCGAGCCGGACATCTCCGGTACCGACCGCTACGGGTACGTCGTGATCGGCGACGCGCTCTACTACAGCTATTACCAGGTGTACGGCGACGGCACGATCGACAACCAGTCGTTGTCGCGGGTCGGTGGCGGCTGGGGAAGCTTCACGTTCCTGGAGACGTCGGAGTACGAAAGCCCGGACAACGCGCCGAAGAAGATCTACCGGTCGACGTCGTACGCGCTGCGCAACGACGGCGTACTGTTCCGCTGGGACATGGGGGCGAAGGGCTGGCGGTCCACCGGGTCGTACAAGGGCTTCTCGGCCGTCAAGACGATGACGCTGATCGCCAAGACCCCGACGTACGACACCTTCCTCGCGAACACCCGCGGTGGCGCGCTGTACACGATCCGCATCCCGTCGGCCTCCCCGATGAAGCCGATCGTGAAGCAGGTCCGCACCCGCACCTGGCAGGGCTTCGAGACGCTGTCCGCGATGGGCTGCGGCAACTACGGCAGCCTGCTGCTGGCCGTCGACAAGGACACCGACAAGTCGTACCTGTACGCCGTTGGTCACGCCAACGGTCTGTCGACCGTGATCCAGTCCCGCGGCGAGGTGAAAGCCGACTTCAACGACCCGGTGAGCTTCCGCTGGGTCCCGATCCCCGTCTACGACACTGCCAACGGCGACTGACCGCGTTCACCGCGGTTCAGCCAAGCCTCAGTGGTTGCGTCGGCGGGCGTGTAGGTGATGACGTGCTGGCCGTCGTCGCCCGGGAGTTGTAGGGACTCCAGAGTGAAGGTCAGCCGGCCCGCGGTGGGATGGTTGAGGGCTTTCGGGCAGTGGGACCGGTTCTGGACGTCGTTGGACGTCCAGAACCCGTCGAAGTCCGGGCTTGCTGCGCGGAGCTCAGCGGCCAGGGTGCTCAGTTCCGTGTCGTCGGCGTACTCAGCTGACGCTCTGCGAAGTAGCGCGACCGCGTCCCGCGCGACGGTCTGCCAGTCGGCGTAGTACTCGCGGGCGCTCGGATCCAGGAAGTACAGACGGGCGAGGTTGCGCTCCGCCCCGTTCTCGAAGTCCGCGACGACCTCCAGCGCGGCCGCGTTCCAGGCCAGTACGTTGCTCAGCCGGTCCACCACAAGCGCGGGCAGTTCGTGCATCGCCTCGATCATCGCTCGGAGCTGCGGCCGTACGGCGGTCTTCGGCGGTACCGCGGGCGGCGCCGAGCAGGCCAACTGCCTCAGGTGGTCCCGCTCGGTCCGGTCCAGGCGGAGTGCGTCCGCGACCGCCGTGAGTACCGCGGTCGACGGGTTCCCGGCGCGGCCCTGCTCGAGGCGGACGTAGTAGTCGACGCTCACATTCGCCAGCAGCGCGACCTCCTCGCGGCGCAGCCCGCTGACCCGGCGATCCCGGCCGGGCGGCAACCCGACGTCGTCGGGCCGTACCTTCGACCGCCGGCTCTGCAGGAACTGTCCCAACGCCTTCACCCGCCCAGTATCCCAGCGGCCTGGGTAGGACTGCCGGACCTACGGTCAGAGCGGATCTTCTGGGCCCGCCGGCCCGCCGACAGGCTGAAGCCATGACCAACCGCATCGCACTCGTCACCGGCGCCGCCAGCGGTATCGGCGCCGCCGTCGCCACCCGTCTCGCCGCCGACGGCGCGTCCGTGGCACTGCTCGCCCGGCGCCGTGACCGCCTCGAGAAGGTCGCCGCGCAGATCACCGAGTCCGGCGGTACGGCGCTCGTCGTACCGGCCGATGTCTCCGCGCCGGAGTCCGTCGCCGCGGCGGCAGCCGTAGTACACAAGGAGTTCGGCGACGTCGATCTGCTGGTGAACAACGCCGGCCTGATGCGGGTCGTACCCTTCGCGGACGGCCCGCTCGACGACTGGCGCCGTGCCATCGACGTCAACCTGACCGGCGTCGTCAACGTCACGCACGCGTTCCTGCCCGCGCTCAAGCGCTCGGCCGCGACTCGTACGACCGACCTGATCAACGTGTCGTCCCTCGCCGGGGAGCGGATCAACCCCGGAATGGCGGTGTACGGCGCCTCCAAGGCCGCCGTCAGCCACCTGACCCGCACCCTCCGCGCCGAACTCGCCCCCGAAGGCATCCGCGTCACCGACCTCGAGCCCGGCATGATCGACGCCACCGAACTCGCCGACACGTTCCCGGCCGAACTCCGGTCCATGGTCGACGACCTGCGCGCGGGCCTGCCCGCCGTACCCGTCGCGGAGGTGGCGGACCTGATCGCGTACGTCGTCACTCGCCCACGCGACGTCAACCTCCCGCACCTGGTCATCCAGCCGTCGAAGGAGATCTAGAGCACGAGGTGCAACTTGGTCGAAGCGACAGCGACCGAGACTCGCTGGCCCCAGGTGATGCTCAAGGTGTCGGATTCCATGCCGTCGCCGAAAACGACCAGGTCCGACTCGGCGGTGATCGTCAGCGAGTCCGGTGCCTTGAGCAAACCTTCGGTGTGGTCGGTGCCGGTCGCGGGCGACGGCCAGGCCTCGCGAACGAACCAGCATAGGACGGGATCCGTTGGTGTTGGCAGGGCCAATGAACTGTGTCGTTCCTGCCAGGCGGAGCGGCACCAGCCGGTCGCGCCGGTACCGGTACCGACCAGGATCCCGGACGACGACTGCCGCTCGGGTAGCCCGTCCGGCGACGCGAGCCGGTAGCGCGCGGACTGGTGTGTCCGGTGGCCGACGTACACCTCGTTCAGCGCCAGGAGTTGCTGGCCGTCATCGGTGCTCGCGGCAACCATTGTGTGTTCGGCGACCTGCGAGGACCGCAGCAGGTCGGCAAGAGCGGTCGGTTCGTGCGGGACGAGTACGCCGGGATTCCGTGAGGGCTCGGGATTGATCCCGATCACCGGCTGGCCGTCCAGGTACTTGGCCACGTTCGCGACCAGGCCGTCCTGCCCGACCGCGATTACCACGTCCTCCGGGCCGAACCCGAACCTGTCCAGATCGTTGCGCTCGGCAACCGCACGGCGCCAGTCGAGCGGTATCGCTGCCGACACGGTCGCCAGCGCGTCCTGCTGGGCCTGGTGCCGGGCGTCGAGTTCCGCCAGGTCCCGCCCGCGGCCGGCGAGGAAGAAGCCGGCCTGCTGTCGCGTCCCGTGCCGAGCGACGAGCTCGGTCAGCTCGGTCGCCCGGTGTACGATCACCGCCCTGGGTGGCAGGCTCATGCGAACTCACTGCTCATCGGGACTCGGCCAGCTTCGTGAGCAGCGGGGTGATCAGGTCCGGCGTCAGGTTCAGCGTGCCGATCTCGGGCAGCGCGCCCTGCTTGATCGCCATCGCGAGGATCGTGCCCTGGTCGAGTTCGGCGTACGCGTCCAGCAGCGCCTTCTCGGCCGCCGCCTCCGCCTCACCGATCACGCGCTTGGCGTCCGCTTCGGCCTCGGCCAGTGCGCGCTGCCGCGCGGCCGCGGCCTGCGTTTCGATCTGACCGGCTGCCGCCGCCTCGGTGGCTCGGGTGCGCTCGTTCTGGCCGCGCTGGTTGACCAGCTGCTCCTCGCGGCGGGCGAGCTCGATCTGGTTCTGCAGTTCGTTCTCGGCGATCGACCGTTCGCGTTCGACCGCGAGCGCGCGCCGTTCGTACGTCGCCTTGTCCGCCGCCTGCTGCATCAGCTCGCGGGTCGGGGTCTGCAGCGCCTTCTCTACGTCGCGCTCCGCGCGTACGGCGACGACCCGGACGTCCTCGACGCCGATCCCGAGCTCGGTCAGCCGCTGGTCCTCGCGTAGTCCGGTGCCGACCGTCGCACGGAGCGCGCTCATGCCCTCGGACAGCGCCTCCGTCAGCGTCATCCGGGCGAGCAGGTCGAGCGCGGTCTGCTGGGCGAGCTCGGTCAGCAATCCACCCAGCTGCTCGAGCGGGGTGGATCGCCACAGTCCGGTGTCCGGGTCGATCCCGAAGTCGAGCCGGCTCGACGCCAGCGCCGGGTCGATGACGCGGTACGTGACGGTGGCCTGGACGGCGACGTCCTGGAAGTCCTGGGTCCGCCCGTGGAACAGCAGCGGCTGCTCGCGGTCGTCGACCGGGATCTCGCTCAGCGACGAGTTCAGCGCCCGGAACCAGAACGCCTGACCGGCGCCGTCGTGCGCGATCCTGCCGTTCCGCAGATGCCGCACATGGGTGGTCGGGTTGGCCCGTAGGTGGCTGATGAAGCCGAACCGGGTGATGTCTGCCATCTCTTCGCTCTCCTTGTCGTCACTATGACGATAAGGAGTCGAATGACTTCTCGTCAAGGTGACGATTAAGATGCGGGATATGGACTTCGTACCGCTCGGCCTGGCCGCCGACCTGGTCATCCTGACCGTCCGCGACGGGCGCCTGCAGGTGTTGCTGATCCGCCGCGGCATCCCGCCGTACGAGGGCCAATGGGCGCTGCCCGGCGGATTCGTCCGGCCGGACGAGGACCTGGAGACGACGGCGCGCCGCGAGCTCGCGGAGGAGACGGGTCTGACCACCGAACGGATCCACCTCGAGCAGCTCGCGACGTACGGCGCCCCCGACCGCGATCCGCGCGGCCGGGTCGTCAGCGTGGCGTACCTCGCCCTGGTGCCTGATCTGCCGGCGCCGGTCGCGGGCTCGGACGCCGCATCCGCCAGCTGGATCGACGTACAGAAGGTCCGCGGGCTCGCGTTCGACCACGACCGGATCCTCACCGACGGCGTGGAACGGGCCCGCGCGAAGCTCGAGTACTCCCCGCTGGCGACCGCGTTCTGCCCACCGGAGTTCACCATCTCCGAACTCCGCGGCGTCTACGAGGCCGTCTGGGGCACCCCCCTCGACCCCCGCAACTTCCATCGCAAGGTCACCAAAACCCCCGACTTCGTCGCCCCCGTAGGCACCACCACAACCCGAGACGGCGGCCGCCCCGCCCAACTCTTCCACCGAGGCACCGCCACCACCCTCCACCCCCCAATGACGCGCGCGTGATGCGCGCCTGGCGGTGACTTTGTGCTGTCGGAGTAGGCACTTAGAGTTCACGCATGCCCGAGCACGTATTCGTCGACGAGAGCAAGGCCAGAGGTCTGCTCATGGCGGCAATCGCGTGCCCGGCCGAAGCCGTAAACACCCACCGCCGGATAATGGCCGGTCTCCTGATGCCTCGGGAGCGTCGGATTCATTTCACCAAGGAGTCGCCGGCGCGACGGCGGAAAATCCTCGCAGCCATTGCCGAGTTCGGTCTCACTGCCCGCCTATATCAGGCGGACAAGGACACGATCGCCGCGCGGAGAGCTTGCTTGGCGAGGATGGTCTGTGACATCGCCGGCTCCGCGGAGCGAATGGTGATTGAGCGGGACGAGTCCACGGTTGTGGTGGACAAGCAGGTGTTGTTCCGGGCGGCGCGGGAGTACGACTGCGCGGAGAGCCTGCGGTACGAGCTGCTGGCGGCGCATTCGGATCCGATGTTGTGGATACCTGATGCCGTTGCCTGGTCCTGGGTGAAGGGCGGCGAGTGGCGGGACCTGATAGCGCCGTACGCGACCCTGATCCAGGTCTAGACGCGCGAAACCCGGCTCGCCAACCGTCCGGATGACTGCCGGGTCCACTTCCCGAGAGCTACTGCCCTGAGCTGAGTATCACTATACAGGATGTGATCACCCGAGCTCTCTGGTTCGAACAGCCAGTTCCTCCGCGGTGATGAGGTTGGTGTGGGTGCCGGGGGTGGTGCAGGCCCAGGAGGCGGCGAGGGTGGCGGCTTGGGCGGATTCGGGCCAGGTGGCGCCGTCCAGGTAGCGGGCCAGGAAGGCGGCGACGTACGCGTCACCGGCGCCGTTGGTGTCGACGATCGGGCGGTCGGGGAGGGTGACGGCGGGGAAGTGCCGTACTTTCTCGCCGCGGACGTGCAGGTAGCTGCCGTCGGCACCGGCCATCGCGACGACCACGTCGGCGCGGCCGTTGGCGAGGATCCACTCGACGCCGTCCGCCGGTAGCGCGGTGGTCGACACGAAGACGATGTCGGAGGCGGTCGCGAAGTCCTTGTGGTGGTCGTTGCGGCCGTCCCAGTCGTGCAGGTCGGTGGAGATCGAGCGGTCCGCCGCGATCGCGTCCCGGAGCGCGTCCCGGGCGAAGTCCATGATCGAGACGTGCACGTGTTCCGCGCGCTGGATCAGTGGGCGCCAGAGGTTCGGGTCGACGCGCAGGCCGACCGGGTGCCGGCCGTCGTACATCGAGAGCCGGCGGCCGTCCGGGGCGACCAGGTTGACCGACCTGCGGGTACCGCTCGGGTGCAGGACGACGCGCAGCGGGATACCCAGTTCGTCGTACGCGCGCCGGATCCGCGCGCCCTCCAGGTCGTCGCCGATCACGTCCACCAGGCCCGCGTGCAGCCCGAGCAGATGGCAGCCGAGCGCGACGCCGTGCCCCGTGTGCGCCACGTACGTCTCGATCGGCTGCACCGGAACCGTGTCCACATCCGCCAACGGCAGGTTCGGCACCCGCACGATCGTGTCGATGCCTACGCCGCCGACCACCACCACGTCCAACTCCACGGGTCCCGTCATACCCGACTTTCGCCAAGGATCACAGGTTTCTTCGGCAGCTGAACGCACAGTCCACACTCGTGCACACTCAGTCGACCACAGCAGCGGTACGGCGGATGAGGGCGAGGTACTGCGTGCTCGGCCGGCGCACGTGACGGCGTTCCTCGGCCAGCACCTGCGCCGGCGTCCGGACCGCACCGTCAGGCAGCACGCGATGCCACAAGCTCGCCGAGCTGAGGCAGTACTCCTTGCTCTCGGCGTACGGCCCGTCGGTCAGTACCGGCGGCGAGCAGCTGCCCGCCGCCGGACGGGTGCGCGGTTCGGATCCGATCTGGTTCTGCATGGGGTGCGGCCTCCTCGAACTCGGTCGAGTTCGAGCGTCGCCGCACCCCGTGGTCCGGCACGTCCCCAGATCTGATGACTTCCGGCCCGGGGCGTGAGTGACTACTGCTTGATCGGTGCCCCGGTCTTGGACTGCAGTTCGTCGAAGGTGACGCCGTCGGCGAGCTCGACCAACCGCAGACCGTCAGGGGTGACGTCCAGTACGGCGAGATCGGTGATGATCCGGTTGACCACGCCGCGACCCGTGTAGGGCAGGTCGCACTCCTGGAGGATCTTGTGCGAGCCGTCCTTGGCGACGTGTTCCATCAGCACGATGACCTTCTTGGCGCCGTGGACGAGATCCATCGCGCCGCCCATGCCCTTGACCATCTTGCCGGGGATCATCCAGTTCGACAGGTCACCGGTCGCCGAGACCTGCATCGCGCCGAGGATCGCGGCGTCGATCGCGCCGCCGCGGATCATCCCGAACGACAGCGCGGAGTCGAAGAACGAGGCGCCGGGCAGCGTGGTGACGGTTTCCTTGCCGGCGTTGATCAGGTCGGGGTCCTCGTCGCCCTCGACCGGGTACGGCCCGACACCGAGGATGCCGTTCTCCGACTGCAGCACCACGGTCACGCCGTCGGGGATGTAGTTCGGGACCAGGGTCGGCAACCCGATGCCCAGGTTCACGTACGAGCCGTCCTCGAGCTCGGCGGCGGCGCGGGCCGCCATCTGCTCACGGGTCAGCGCCATCTCAGGCCTCCATCTTCTCGCGTGCGGCCTCATAAGCTGCCCGCGGCTGGACCGTACGCTTCTCGATCCGCTTCTCGATGTCCTTGCCGACCGCAACGACCCGCTGCACGAACACGCCCGGCAGGTGGATCGAGTCCGGGTCCAGCTCACCAGGCTGGACCAGCTCCTCGACCTGAGCGATCGTGACCCGGCCGGCCATCGCGGCCAACGGGTTGAAGTTGCGGGCGCTGCGGTCGAACACCAGATTGCCGTGGGTGTCGCCCTTCAGCGCGTGCACCAGGGCGAAGTCGGTGGTGATCGACTCCTCCAGCACATACGTCGTGCCGTTGATCTCCCGGGTCTCCTTCGGCTCGGAGGCCTTTGCGACCGACCCGTCGGCGTGGTACTTCTGCGGCAAGCCGCCGTCGGCCACCTGCGTTCCGACACCGGCCAGCGTGTAGAACGCCGCGATCCCGCAGCCACCCGCACGGAGCTTCTCGGCCAGCGTGCCCTGCGGGGTCAACTCGACCTCCAGCTCACCGGACAGGAACTGCCGGGCGAACTCCTTGTTCTCCCCGACATACGACGAGGTCATCTTGGCAATCCGCTTGTCGGCCAGCAGGATGCCGAGCCCCCAGTCGTCGACACCGCAGTTGTTCGACACGACGCTGAGACCGGACACCCCCTTGTCGTGCAGCGCACTGATCAGCTGCATCGGGTTACCGCACAACCCGAAACCACCGACCGCGAGGCTGGCGCCGTCCCCGATGTCGGCCACCGCTTCCTGCGGCGACCCGTACGTCTTGTCCATCAGCTGCTCCGTTGCAGGTGTCGGTCCCGATTCGCTCCCGACTCTAACCAGCCGCACGCAGTCTCGCGATGTGGGCGGTGCCACAGATGGAGTGGCGTACCACCCTGCTATGTGGTCGGGTCCTACGCCGAGGCTTCGGACGCGTTCAGTGCAGCCAGCTCGTGCAGGGCCTCGAAGTGCGCGTCGTCCAGTTCGGGGATCGCCAGTACGGCGGCCAGGTGCGCCCGTGCCGCCAGAAGGTTCCCGGACCCGCGGGCAGCACGCCCTAGACCGATCCGGGCTGCCGCTACCGTCTCGGGCAGGTCTGCGCTCTCTCCGATCGCCAGGGCCCGGCTGTAGTCCTCGTGGGCGTCCTCCAACTTGCCCAGCCTTCGGTAGAGGTCAGCACGCTCACACAGCAGCAGGGCGGTCTCTTCGGCGAGGTACAGCTGTTCAGCCAGCTCCAGAGCCTCGGTCGTTACGTCCAGGGGCTCGTCCACGACCTGCCGGAGCCCGCTGAGGGCCAGGAACATGCCCCAGCGGTCCTCCAGCATCCGGAAGCGGCCCAGTGCCGTACGCAACGACTGTGCGGCCTCACCAGGCGCTGACGGCACCGTAAGACCCGGGTAGCCACGGCACAGCTCTACGGCGGCCCGTGTCCACGCGTCGCCGCTCTCGTTGCGCTCCAGCACCTCTTCGACGACCGCGGCCGGCTCGAAGGGCCCGAAGACGAGGGACCACAGCAGCACGGTCACGGAGTACCGGAAGGGGCCTGTGGTGGTGAGGACGATCTGCTGGGCCAGCTCGAGCTGCTCCTGCTCTGCGGAGGCCGCGCCGTGGACGACGGCGAGCAGGTACTCCTCGTCGAGTCCGACGGGGACCGTCCGGCCGAGCATGCTGAGCACGCGCTCGGCCGCCGCGGCAGCCTCGTCCTGAAGGCCGTGCGACCACCAGTACGCGGAGTAACGCGCAACGAGCCGGAGGGCGGTCCGCAGGTCGCTCTCACACGCGCGCTCGATCGCGCTGACGACCTGGTCCGCCTCCAGCTCATGTGGTTCGCCGGAGCCCCCCAAGTTCACGTACCTCATTCTCTCGCGCTCGTGTTAACACTGTGTCACAGGGTCAGAAACGCAGTACGCCCCAAGTGGCGGGACGGTGCATGTCCTCGATGCCTTGCGGTGACCAGACCCAGAACTCGATCTCCTCGCCCTTCACGTACGCTCCGTCGACCACCTCGTGCGGCCACTCGCAGCGCATCAGGTTCATCCGCCACTCGTCACCCGCTCGCGGCGGCGTGGCGCGACCTTCGTTATACGACGCCAGGTCTGCCCACGGAAGGGCGAGCTCCACCGTCCAGCCGATGTCGGTGTCCGACGGGTCGTTGAGCGTGCCGTCGACGTGGATCGCGGTCCGCAGGCCGGGCAGGTTCGTCGGGTCGATCGGGACGCCGCCGTCGACGTACGGCTTGGGCAGCGTCAGCTCCCAGATCGTGCCGAGCGCGTTGATCTCGAACTCGTAGTAGTTCTGCTCGTCGCAGTCCGGGTCGAGGAACAGCTCGAAGTTGTTCTCGTGGAACAGCTTGCTGTTGTGCTCGGTCATCGTCGACCAGACGTGCGGCTCCTCGAGCTGACCGCCGACGTACAGGTACTGGTCGTCGTACATCAGCTTCGCGCGGGTCCGGAACCGTGGCGCCGGGCCGTCGTGGATCGGCACGAAGTCGGTGGTCCACGGCGCGGCCTTCCAGGCCGGGTCGGTCAGGGTGCCGTCGAGACTCGGGGTGCTCGCGGTCCGCGGGCACTCGTAGACGGGCAGGTCAGGCATCGGCACGCTCCAGCAGTCGGGTGACGAGGTTGGCGAGCAGGAAGGTGATGGCGGTCAGCACCGGTACGACGGCCAGGATCCACGGCGAGTCAAGGTGACCGGTCAGGAACGCGACCACCAGCGCCACCATGAACGCGACGCCGAGGAACGGGATCAGCTGCGGATGCGGCATCGCCAGCCGGCTCAGCGCGAGACCGCCGAGCACCATCGTGACGACCACGATCAGGATCAGCAGTGGGAGCCCGAGCGCACCGCAGTTCGTGGTGTCACGGAACCGCTCGCAGCCGCGTTCGCTCAGCCACACACCGGCGATGGTCGCGAACCCGCAGAGCAGCCCGACCACGGCGAGAATCAGGGCCGGTGGCAACGGTGGGGCGTCGTACCGCCCCGGCCGGCGGGCCTCCTCGGCCTCCTCGTCGGCGGCCTCCAGCACGGCTTCCAGATCGTCCGGCATCCGGTCACCGTCGTCCTCCTGGCTCATTGCCGCAGGTTATCGGGCTCCCAGGGAGTTCGCGATGGCATCGCGTACGTCGGTTTCGCTCGGTGCCGGCTTGCCCTGCTCGGCGGCGAGTTCGGCGAGCGAGACCATGGTCACGTCGTGCAGACCGCAGCTCGTGAACGTGTGAAACACGGTCATGTCCGGATCGACATTCACCGAGAATCCGTGGCTGGTGACACCACGCCGGATCCGCATCCCGATCGAGCACAGCTTCCGGCCGTCCTCGGTCCACACCCCGACCAGGCTGCTCGCGCCCTTCGGGGTGTCCCGGCGGATCAGCGGGAAGCCGAGCGAGCCGAGCGCGTCGATCAGACCGTTCTCGACCCAGCGGACGATGTCGACCGGACCGCGCTCGTGCAGGTCGATGACGAGGTACCCGACCAGCTGGCCGGGGCCGTGGTACGTCGCGAACCCGCCGCGGTCGACCGGCACCGCCGGAATCCCGGCCGCCTCGACCGGTAGGTCGTCGAGGACCGTCCGCGGGCCGTACGTGATGACGGGCGGATGACTCAGCAGGAACAGCCGGTCCTCGGCCTTCCCCTCGACCCGTTCCTCGACCCAGCCGCGCATGTCCTTGGCCGCGACGTCGTACTCCACCTCACCGAGATCAACCCGCTGCATGGTGTTCAGCGTAGGCCGTACGGTGCGCGGTGCAGGATGTCGTACAGGACCTTGCGGTCGACCTTGCAGCCCTCGGGATGCAGCCACGTGGTCAGGTCGCGGGCCGCGAAGCGGGCCGACAGGCAGGTGACGGCGGCGTCGGCGCGCGGCTGCGTCGAGATCCGACCGTTCGGCTCGGGGTGGATGATCAGGAACCCGCGGACGTCGACCGGGCGGAGGCGGCCGCGCCAGGCCTCGACGGCACCCTGGAGCGCGGGCGCGGCGCTGTCGACGGGCTGACCGTCGAGTTGAAGGCCGCCGTACGGGTCGACGGCGTACGTCCCGGGCGGGCCGGCCTGCGAGAGGATGACCGCGGCCCGGTGACCGTTCAGCAGCAGGTGGTCGACGACCATCGCTCCGAGTTGCGCGCCGTGCACGAGCTTGGCCGCGGGGAGCGCGTTGAGCACCGGGTCGAGCAGGCTTGCTGTCCGCCGCTGGAGCAGGACGTCGTACGACGAGATCGGCGCGGACAGTAGGTCGTTGACGAGCGGTTCGCCGGGGCGGCCCCAGAGGTTGAACTCGAACGTCGCGTCCCGGTCGATCGCGACGTCCAGGGCGTGGTTCTTCGACCAGAGGCTGGTGAAAATGCGGACGACGACCAGGCCGGCGACGACCGAGATGACCAGCGCGCGGCCGGACCCGTTCAGGTCCGATTTCATGAACAGCGTGGCCAGGTAGCCGACTGCTGTCAGCACGCCGATCGCCTTGAAGAGGCGGTGCAGCGGGATCCGGCGGCTCCAGTACGGCGGGAGCGCGACCACGATCATCGCCGCGGTGGCGACGCCAAGCGCGTAGTCCCAGAAGCCGTGGTAGCTGCTCGAGGCGAGAATCGCGACGATCAGGCCGGTGTAGGCGAGCAGCGCCACCAGAGCGGGGATCCGCCAGTGGCCGAAGGCCGGGTAGGCGAGGACCGGGCCGACCGGGGTTGCCTGTATCGGAGCCTCGGGCTCGCTGGACCACGGCTGGTCGGTCGACCACGTCCACCGCGGCTCAGGCTCAGGCTGTGGCTCGGGAGCGGGCTGCGGCTCAGGAGCGGCCCGCGGTGAGGGTTGCTTGTCGCCGGGGCGGTCGAGGGAGCGGTCGTACGCCGCCCGCTTCGCCGGGTCCGACAGCGTGTCCCAGGCCTCCTGCACGAGCCGGAAGAGCGCCGCGTTGCCGCCCTGGTCCGGATGCACCTGGAGCGCGAGCTTGCGGTACGCCGACTTGATCTCGGCCGGAGTCGCCGTACGAGAGACGTTCAGCACCTCGTAGTGATCGGCCCCGCTCACCGCGCACCCTCCAACCGTCCGAAACGCATCGAGGGCCAGTCACCGCAGTGACTGACCCTCGATGGTGGTCGGGCTGACAGGATTTGAACCTGCGACCTCTTCGTCCCGAACGAAGCGCGCTACCAAGCTGCGCCACAGCCCGAAGTCGCGAGTAGCTTACATGGGCTCAGCGTCCGGACGAAATCGGGTTGATCCGTGGGACGAGAGTCAGCAGCGTCGCCTCCGGCCGGCAGGCGAAACGGACCGGTGCGTACGGCGACGTACCGAGGCCGGCGGACACGTGCAGAGCGGCCTGGCGACCCTCGTAACCCCAGGTCGACAGGCCCTTCACGCGGGACGCGTCGAGGTCGCAGTTGGTCACCAGCGCGCCGTAGAACGGCACCGCCAACTGGCCGCCGTGCGTGTGGCCGGCGAGGACGAGCGGGTACCCGTCGCCGACGAAACCGTTCAGTACCCGCTGGTACGGCGCGTGCGTGACGCCGATCGACAGGTCCGCCGCCGGGTCGACCTCCCCGGCGACCTCGTAGTACCGGTCGCGCTTGATATGCGGGTCGTCGGTACCGGCGAAGTCCAGCCGCAGGCCGTTCACCTTGAGGGTGGCTTTCGCGTTGTTGAGGTCCGTCCAGCCGGCGCCCGTGAACGCGCGGCGCATCTCCTCGAACGGAAGATCGGGGCCGTGCGGCTTGTGCCGCTGCTTGTTCGCGGGCAGCAGGTACTTGCCGGGGTTCTTGAAGTGCGGCTTCCAGTAGTCGTTGGAGCCGAACACGAACACGCCGGGCAGGTCGAGCAGATCGCCGTACGCACGGAGCAGTGGGCGGACCGAGTCCTCGTGCGAGATGTTGTCGCCGGTGGTGACGACGAGATCGGGCTCGAGCGCCGCGAGGTCGTTGACCCAGCGGATCTTCCGCTCCTGCGCCGGCATCAGGTGCAGGTCGGACAGGTGCAGCACCCGGAGCGGGGCCGTGCCCTCCGGCAGCACGGGTACGGTGAACCGGCGCAGGGTGAACCAGCGCACCTCGATGCCGGCCGCGTACGCGACGCAGGCGGCGCCGACGGCGGTGACCGCCGCGGTGGTCTTCAGGGCGGTCCTCGCGAAGCTCATCTGTCCAGCCTGCCACAATCTCTGGTATGTCCAACTCCGGAATGAAGCAGCGCCTGCACGACGACATGACCGCCGCCCTCAAGGCGCGCGACGAGATCCGCAAGTCGACGCTGCGGATGGCGCTCACCGCGATCACCAAGGCGGAGGTGGCCGGCAAGGAGGCCCGCGAGCTCAGCGACACCGAGATCGTCGACGTGCTCAGCTCCGAGGCCAAGAAGCGCCGGGAGTCCGTCGTCGCCTACCGCGACGCGGGCCGCGCCGAACTCGCCGACAAGGAACAGGCCGAGGCGGACATCCTCGCCGAGTACCTGCCGGAGCAACTGACCGAGGACGAGATCAAGGCCCTGGTCACCGAAACCATCGCCGCGACCGGCGCCGCCGAGCTCGGCCCGCGCGGCATCGGCAAGGTCATGGGCGCCCTCCAACCCAAGACCAAGGGCAAGGCCGACGGCGCCGCCGTCTCCGCGGAAGTCAAGCGCCAACTCGGCGCCTGAAACGAACAGGGCCTCGTCCGACCGGACGAGGCCCTGCTGGCTAACCGTGGCCGCGGCCACCACCGCCTCCGCCACCACCGCCGTTGCAGTTGGGGTACTTCGGGTTCCAGGGCGGACAGTTCGGGTTGATGGTCACCGTGGTGGGCGGCGGCTTGGGGGTGTTCGTCGTGGTCGGCTGGTTCTTCTTGCTGCCGTTGGAGATGTAGATCGTCACCAACGACCCCTCCGGCGCGCCGTCACGTTGACGCGGATCCGTGTACGCGACCGTCCCGGCGGTCTCCTCGGAGTTGACCGTCCCCGAGGCAATCGTCACCTGGAACCCCATCTGCTTCAGCTTGTTGGCTGCGTCGTCGGGGTTCATGCCGTTGACGAACGGCAGGTCCTTCACGTCACCGCGGACGGTCTTGTCCGACGGCGCCACGAAGTGCGTGGTCGGGTAGTTCTGCAGAGCAGCCTTCATCGCCGCTTCCCAGATCGGCCCAGCCGTACCCGAACCCGATGCGTCGTACATCTTCTTGCCGTTGAGGGTCTGACCGATCAGCGGGCTGTAGGGCAGTGACGCGTCGGCGACCGTCGCGGCCGCGGCGAGCTTCGTCGAGTAGCCGGCGTACCAGACGGCCTTCGCCTCGTTGATCGTTCCGGTCTTGCCGGCCAGGTCGCTGTTGCCGAACTTCAGCTTGCCTCCGGTACCGCCGGGTTCCATCACCTGGTGCAGGACCGCGTTCACGCCGTCGGCGACCTCGGGCGCCAGCACCTGCTTGCAGTTCGCACCCGGGATGTTGACCGCCTTACCTGCCGAGTCCTTGATGGACGTGATCGACCACGGTGTGCAGTACATGCCACGCGCCGCGAAGGCGGCATAGGCGTTCGCAAGCTGCAGCGGAGAGATGTAGCCGACGCCAAGGGTCATCGACGCGACCTGGTCCAGCGGGCCGAGGGTCTGCGCGTCGTACATCCCTAGAGACGCAGCGAGCTTCGCGATCGGGCACAGGCCGACCTGCAACGACAGTTGCAGGAAGTACGTGTTGGTGGACTTCTGCGCGGCCTGGATCAGCGTCGGATCCGGGACGTTCTTCGTCGAGTTCTTCGGCGAGTAGCCGTCGGGGATCTTGCGCGGGCCGTCGCAGGTCGTGTACTTCATCCCGCCCATGTCCAGCGGGCTCGGCGAGTTGATCTTGTAGTTGAGCGGAATGCCCTTCTGGATCGCCGCCGCGATCGTGAACGCCTTCATCGTCGAGCCGTTCTGGAACCCGCCGTACCCGCCCTGGTAGGTCTTCGGGGCGTTGTAGTTGTATGCCGTCTGGCCGCGCTTGCTGCCGTACCCGCGGCTCTGGGCCATCGCCTTCACCAGGCCGGTGCCGGGCTCGACGATCGTGATCGCCGCGATCGCCTGGTCGGTGGGCTTGGAGTGGGTGTCGATCGAGCGCTGTGCGTCGGCCTGGATCTTCGGGTCGAGCGAGGTCCGGATCGTCAGGCCGGCGGTCTTGAGGTAGTTCGAGCGGTCGGTCTTGGTCTTGCCGAAGGCCGGGTTGTTCTCGAGCTCACCGAGGACGTACTCGCAGTAGAAGGGGTATGGGCCGTTGGCGCAGCCGAGTTTGTTGGGGCGGACCTTGTTGGGGTCGATGACCGGGGTCTTGAGGGCCGAGTTGGCCTGGGCCACCGAGATGACGTTGAGCTGGAGCATCCGGCGGATGACCACGTCGCGGCGTTCCTTGGCGCGCTTCGGGTCGTTGGTCGGGTCGTAGCCGGTCGGGTTCTTCACCAGGCCGGCCAGCATCGCGGCCTGCGGCAGCGTCAGGTCCTTGGCGTTCACCGAGAAGTAGTGCTGGGCGGCGGCCTGGATGCCCCACGCGCCGTCGCCGAAGTTCGCCAGGTTCAGGTACTTCTCGAGGATCTCGTTCTTCGAGAACTGCTTCTCGACCGCGATCGCGTACCGCAGCTCGGCGACCTTGCGCTGGTAGTTGTCGGCGGTCGCGGCGGCCACCTCGGCCGGCGTCTTCGCCTTCTCGACCAGGCTGATCTTCACGAACTGCTGGGTGATGCTCGAACCACCCTGCTGCACCGAGCCCGACGACTGGTTCTGCACGAGGGCGCGGAGCGTGCCCTTGAGGTCGAGCGCGCCGTGCTCGTAGAACCGGTCGTCCTCGATCGCGACGATCGCCTTCTGCATGATCGGCGCGACGTCCTTGAGCTTGACCGGTACCCGGTTCTGCTCGGCCAGCGTGGCGATCACCGTGCCGTCCGCGGCCAGGATCGTGCTCTTCTGCTTCAGCGGTACTTCGTCGAACTGCTGCGGCAGGTCCTGCAGCGTCGTGGAGGTCTTCTGTGTGGTGAACCCGGCGAGCCCCGCGAACGGGATGGCGAGACCGGCGGCCAACGCCCCCGACAGCACGCTCACCCCGAGGAACAGAACCACCGATTGGACGACTCCCCGGTCACCCTTCTCCCTGACGCGCATGGTTATAGAGACTACGGGATCGCGTGTTTGGGTTACCGCCGTGCATATGAGTTCGGTCACAGCCGCTGGACAAAGTTCATCCAAAAGGAGGAAAAGGGCCCGGGCGACACGCCCGGGCCCTTTCTGTCCTGCGGTGTTACGCGGCGAACTGGTGCGCGCCGACCTCGGCCGGCTCCAGCGCCAGGTCCAGCACCTCGCGGACGTCGCTCACCGGGTGCACGGTCAGCTCCGCGAGCACGGACGCCGGTACGTCCTCCAGATCCGGCTCGTTCCGCTTCGGGATGAGGATCGTGGTCAGGCCGGCCCGGTGGGCCGCGAGCAGCTTCTGCTTCACGCCACCGATCGGCAGCACCCGCCCGGTCAGTGATACCTCACCGGTCATCGCGACCTCCGAACGGACCGGCCGTCCGGACAGCAGCGACGCCAGCGCCGTCGTCATCGTCACACCCGCGGACGGTCCGTCCTTCGGGACGGCTCCGGCCGGTACGTGGATGTGGGCGTTCCGCTCGGCCAGGTCGCCGACCGGCAGTCCCAGCTCCGCGCCGTGCGAGCGCAGGTACGACAGCGCGATCTGCGCCGACTCCTTCATCACGTCGCCCAGCTGCCCGGTCAACGTGACACCGGTCGGCCCGGTCTCCTTGTCGGCCAGCGAGGCCTCGACGAAGAGCACGTCACCACCCGCACCCGTGACCGCCAGACCGGTCGCCACACCCGGCAGCGCCGTACGCTCGGCCGATTCCGGCGTGAACTTCGGCGAACCCAGGTACTCCTTGAGGTCACCGGAGCCGATCGTCAGCTGTCCCAGGTCTTCACCCAGGGCGAGCTTGGCCGTCACCTTGCGCAGTACGCGGGAGATCGACCGCTCCAGCTGCCGTACGCCGGCCTCCCGGGTGTACTCACCCGCGAGCAGGCGCAGCGCCGAGTCCTCGACGGTCACTTCGTCCGCCGTCAGGCCCGCCCGCTCCAGCTGCCGCGGGAGCAGGTGGTCACGGGCGATCGTGACCTTCTCGTCCTCGGTGTACCCGTCCAGCTGTACCAGTTCCATCCGGTCCAGCAGCGGCGCCGGGATGGAGTCCAGCACGTTCGCCGTGGCCAGGAAGACCACGTCGGACAGGTCCAGCTCGACCTCCAGGTAGTGGTCCCGGAAGGTGTGGTTCTGCGCCGGGTCGAGGACCTCCAGCAGCGCGGCCGTCGGGTCACCCCGGTAGTCCGCACCCACCTTGTCGATCTCGTCCAGCAGTACGACGGGGTTCATCGAACCGGCCTCGGTGATCGCACGGACGATCCGGCCCGGGAGCGCACCGACGTACGTCCGCCGGTGACCACGGATCTCGGCCTCGTCCCGGACGCCACCCAGCGCGACCCGGACGAACTTGCGGCCCATCGCCCGCGCCACGGACTCACCCAGCGAGGTCTTACCCACACCAGGCGGACCGACGAGCGCCAGTACGGCGCCACTGCGGCGACCGCCGACGACACCGAGACCACGGTCCGCACGACGGCGCCGTACGGCCAGGTACTCCGTGATGCGCTGCTTCACGTCGTCCAGACCGGCGTGGTCCGCGTCCAGCACGGCCCGCGCCTCGCGGATGTCGTAGCTGTCCTCGGTTCGCTCGTTCCACGGCAGCTCGAGGACGGTGTCCAGCCAGGTACGGATCCAGCCGACCTCGGGAGACTGCTCGGAGGTGCGCTCCAGCTTGTCGACCTCGGCGAGCGCGGCCTTGCGGACGTGCTCGGGCAGGTCGGCGGCCTCGACGCGGGCGCGGTAGTCCTCTTCCTCGGACTCGGCCTTGCCGTCGAGCTCGGCCAGCTCCTTGCGGATCGCGGCCAGCTGCTGGCGCAGCAGGAACTCCCGCTGCTGCTTCTCCATGCCCTCCTGGACGTCCTTCTGGATCGTCTCGGAGACCTCGAGCTCGGCCAGGTGGTCCTTCACCCAGCCGATCAGCTTCTCCAGCCGCTCGCTGACGTTCGCGTTCTCCAGCAGCTGCGACTTCTGCTCGTTGCTCAGGTACGACGCGTAGCCGGCCAGGTCGGACAGCTCCGCGGGATCGTTCACCTGCTTCACCGAGTCGATGACCTGCCAGGCGCCGCGGCGTTCCAGCACGGAGGTGGTCAGCGACTTGTACTCCCGGGCCAGCTCGGCCGACCGGGCGTCGGTGATCTCGTGCAAGCGGGTCGCGCCGACCCAGAGGGCGGCACCCGGACCGGTGGTCCCGGCGCCGATCAGGACCCGCGCGGTACCGCGGATCACGGCCGCCTGGGCACCGCCCGGCAGCCGGCCGATCTGCTCGATCTCACCGAGCACTCCGGCCTTGGCATATTTCCCGTCCAGTCGCGGAACCAGCAACACCTGGTCCTGGCCGGAGGCCTGCGCGGCATCGATCGCCGCCCGCGCCTCGCTGTCGGCGAGTCGGACCGGCACGACCATCCCGGGCAGGACCACGACGTCGTCCAGCGGCAGTACCGGAAGATTCAACGTATCGGTCACGCTGTCACACCCTTATCCAAAGATTGAGTCTGACAGGCTCAACCACAGGTGTAAGCAGGTAATTCCCAGGCCCTCCGGAGTTCGCTGACGGTGAAACCGAGGCCTGTTGTCGGATCCGTCGGGTGCTGTTCGTGGAGATGGTGACGCGGGCAGAGAGTCCGCGGCTGAGACCAGAGGACCGGACATGACCCAGTACATCATCTACTTCAACCAGCAGTGGGTGGGCGACCACAGCGAGGAGTGGTTCCGGGGGCGCGGGCCGCTCGCCAAGGCGGTCGTGCAGGAGATGAAGGACGCCGGCGTCTACGTGTTCGCCGGTGGGCTGGACGAGGACATCGACCAGGCCTTCAATGCCGACGCGACGAGCGGCACGCTCAAGATCTCGGATGGGCCGTTCGCCCGGACCGAGGAGTTCCTGGGCGGCCTGAGCATCGTCGACGTCGCCGATGACGAGGCGGCGAAGATCTGGGCCGGGAAAGTCGCCGAGGCATGCGGCTGGCCCCAGGACGTCCGACGGATCGGCTGAGGTCGGCCTGAGATCGGCCGGGGTGCGCTAAGCGGTGAGGAGTTCGCCGATCGTTCTCAACCCGCCCAGGTCGTGGACGTCGTCGGCCAGGGCGGGCACCTCGACGGTCTTGATCGCGCGGTGGCCGCGGCGGAAGCGGTCGGCTCGCTTGTGGTCGCCGACGACCTGCTGCATCTTGTCCGCGTGCAACCGCAGTACGGCGGCCGTCAGCGGTGACTTGTCCGCTTCCTCGAGTTTCTCGGCGGCGGCGAGCGACCGCTCCGCCGAGAGCTCCGGGGCTTGCGAGTTCGTCACCCGGTTCAGCACGACGCCGGCCAGCGGCATCCCCTCCGCGCGCAGCCGCTCGGCGAAGTAGGACGCCTCGCGCAGCGCGTCGTTCTGCGGGGCGGCCACCACAAGGAACGCGGTGTGCGGCTGCCGGAGCAGCGCGACGGTCTGCTCGGCGCGCTGCCGGAATCCCCCGAACAGCGTGTCGAACGCGGCCACGAACGTCTGTACGTCGGTCAGGACCTGAGCGCCGAGCACCTTGTTGAGTACGGACATCGCCATGTTCACGCCGGCCGACATCAGCTTGAACGGACCGCGCGCGGGCGCCAGCAACAACCTGAGGAACCGGCCCTCGAGCAGCGACGCGAGCCGCTCCGGTGCATCCAGGAAGTCCAGCGCGGACCGCGAGGGCGGAGTGTCGACGATGATCAGGTCCCAGTCGCCGGTCCGCTCGGCCTGGTGGTGCAGCTGGCCGAGCTTCTCCATCGCCATGTACTCCTGCGTACCCGCGAACGACGAGGAAAGCGCTTGATAGAAGGGGTTCGCGAGGATCTGCTCGGCCTTCTCCGGCGTCGCGTGCTGCAGGACGACGTCGTCGAACGTCCGCTTCATGTCGAGCATCATCGCGTCCAGCCGGCCGCCGTTCTTCGGGTTCGCGCCGGCCACCGCGCGTGGGGTGTTGTCGAGTTCGGTCAACCCGAGCGACTGCGCCAGCCGCCGGGCCGGATCGATCGTCAGGACGACGACCTTCCGCCCACGCTCGGCCGCCCGCAGCCCGAGCGCTGCGGCCGTCGTGGTCTTGCCGACACCACCCGCGCCACAGGTGACGACGATCCGCGTCTCCGGGTCGTCGATCAGCGCGTCCAGATCAAGCTCGCTCATCGGCGCGGCTCCTCAGCTCGGCCTGCACTTGGGGGCACGCCCCGGATCGGCGGCTCATGCGCGGAACTCCTCGGCCAGGTCGAGCAGGGCGCCCTGGTCGATGCCGTCCGGCTGCAGCGTCAGCTCGGTCACCTGCTTGCCGAGGGCATCGATCCGGTCGCGGTTCTCACGTTCGAGGCCGACCCGGATCGCGTGGTCGTGCGCCTCGGCCGCGAGGGTCCGGACCAGGTCCGGACCGATCGTGATGCCGGCCGCCTTCAGGCCGCGGGTGAGTTCGGCGGTGGGCAGTTTCTCCTTCACCGCAAGGGCGAGCGCGTCGTCGTCGAGCGGGCTGTTGCGGACCATGTTCACCACGATCGACCCGATCCGCAGGTCGAGCTTCTCGAGTTGCTCGGCGGCGTCGAGCGTTTCCTGCACGGGCATCTCCTCGAGCAGGGTGACCAGGTGGATCCGGGTGACGTCCGAGCGGAGCATGCCCATGATCGCGTCGGCCTGGTTCCGGATCGGTCCGACCTTGGCGAGGCCGGCGACCTCGTGGTTGACGTTCAGGAACGGGGCGATCCGGCCGGTCGGCGGCGCGTCCAGCACCACGGCGTCGTACGCGAGCCGGCCGTGCGCCTTGCGGCGGGTCGCCTCGTACACCTTGCCGGTCAGCAGTACGTCGCGCAGGCCCGGCGCGATCGTGGTGACGAAGTCGATCGCACCGACTTTCTCGAGGGCCTTCCCGGCGCGGCCGAGGTGGTAGTACATGTCGAGGTACTCGAGCAGGGCGGCCTCGGCGTCGACGGCCAGCGCGTACACCTCGCCGCCACCGGGGCCGTGCGCAATACGGCGTTCGACGTACGGGAGGGGAGGTACGTCGAAGAGCTGGGCGAGACCCTGGCGGCCCTCGACCTCACAAAGCAGCACCCGCTTGCCCTGCTCGGCCAGCGCGAGCGCCATCGCGGCCGCGACCGTGGTCTTCCCGGTGCCGCCCTTGCCGGTCACCACGTGCAGTCGCGCCATACGTCCCAGGGTAGGACGTGGCGCAGGACACACGGCCAGGGCATGTCTACCGACCCCACGCCTACTGCGCGGCACTCGGCACGGCACCTCGCCGCACGGGTGCAAAGGCCACGATGCTCCGCATCGAGACCTTCGCCCCCGCACGCCGATGCACCGCACCGAGCACCTGCTCGCGACGGCGTGGGGTCGGTAGACATGCCCTAGAGTCCCCTTCATGAAGAAGTTCGAGTACTTCACCGCGCCGCTGCTGGTCCACTCGACCAAGGAGATCCTGGACAACTTCGGCCAGGACGGCTGGGAGCTGGTCCAGGTCGTCCCCGGCATGAACCCGGAGAACCTGGTCGCCTACTTCAAGCGGGAGATCGAGGACAAATGAGCCACCCCGAGGAGAAGCTCGCCGAGCTCGGCCTGAAGCTGCCCGAGGTCGCGAAGCCGGTCGCCGCGTATGTGCCGGCGGTCCGGACCGGTGACCTTGTCTACACGTCCGGTCAGCTCCCGCTCCGCGAAGGCACCCTGATCGCCACCGGCAAGGTCGGCGACGCCGTCACGCCGGAGGTCGCGAGCGAGTGCGCCCAGCAGTGCGCCCTGAACGCGCTGGCTGCCATCAAGGCGGAGATCGGCGACCTGGGCAACGTGAAGCGCATCGTCAAGGCGGTCGCCTTCATCGCCTCCACCCCCGACTTCACCGGCCAGCCCCAGGTCGCCAACGGCGCCTCCGAACTGTTCGGCCAGGTCTTCGGCGAAGCCGGCCAGCACGCCCGCAGCGCCGTCGGCGTCCCTGTTCTCCCCCTGGACGCCCCGGTCGAGGTCGAGTTGATCGTCGAGGTCAGCTGACCAGCTCGTGCGGAACCTGACATCGGAGCTGATGACGGGCCGCATGGCCGAGGTAGCCCTCGAGTACGCCCGCGGCACCCGTACGCCGGCCGACCCGCGGCCGGCGTCCACCGTCGTACTCGTCCGTGACGCGGCCGCGCCGGAGGTCTATCTGCTGCGGCGGCAGCGGACGATGGCGTTCGCGGCCGGGATGACGGTGTTCCCGGGTGGGCGGGTCGATGCGACCGACTCGACCGTGGCCGACTCGTGGTCGGGGCCTTCGCCGGAGTGGTTCGGAGAGCGGCTGGGGTGTTCCGGTGCGGTTGCGGCGGCGTACGTCGCTGCGGCGGTGCGGGAGACATTCGAGGAGTCCGGCGTACTGCTGGCGGGTCCCTCGCCCGACGCTGTGGTGGACGACACCACGGGCGACGACTGGGAGGCGGATCGGGTCGCGCTGGAGACCCGTGAGCTCGGGTTCGCCGACTTCCTGCACCGGCGGCAGCTCCTTCTCCGCGCCGACCTGCTCCGACCGTGGGCGCACTGGATCACCCCGGAGTTCGAGCCCAAGCGGTACGACACCGCCTTCTTCGTCGCCGCCCTCCCCACCGGGCAGGTGACCCGGGACGTGACGAGCGAGTCCGACCAGGTCACCTGGATCCGCCCCGCGGACGCGGTGCGCGCGGTCGATGCGGGCGAGATGCTGATGCTGCCCCCGACGTACATCTGCTGCCACGAGCTTTCGCAGTACGCCGACGTACCGGCGATCCTGGCCGCGGCCGGCGACCGGGAGATCCGCACGATCATGCCCACGGTGCGCGTCGACGGCGATCAGGCCTACCTGGAGACCACATGAAAGTCACGGACTACGCCACGCTCGTCCGCGCCGACAACCCCGGCCTGATGACGCTGGACGGTACGAACACCTGGATCCTCCGCGCGCCCGACAGCGACCGGTCCGTCGTCGTCGACCCGGGCCCGCTGCTCGAGGACCACCTCCGTGCCGTACTGGAGGCAGCCGGCCAGGTGGCCGTCGTACTGCTCACCCACAAGCACCCCGACCACTCCGAGGGCGCCGCGTGGTTCGCGAACCAGGCGAGCTGCGGCGTCCGCGCGGTGGAGCCCGAGTTCCGGATCCCGACCGACCACGCCCACGGCCTTTCCGAAGGCGACGTGATCACCGCGGACGGCCTGCGCATCGAAGTACTCCCGACGCCCGGTCACACGATGGACTCGGTCTGCTTCTGGCTCCCGCAGGACGGCTCGCTGCTCACCGGCGACACTGTGCTCGGCCGCGGCACGTCCGTCGTCGCCCACCCCGACGGTGCCCTCGGCCCGTACCTCGACTCGCTGGAGCGGCTGCGCGCGTTCGCGAACTCGCCGGCCGACGTACTCCGCCTGCTCCCCGGCCACGGTCCCGTGATCGACGACCCGACCGGCGTCCTCACCTACTACCTCAAGCACCGCGAGGAACGCCTCAACCAGGTCCGCGCCGCGATCGCCGAAGGACACACGACCCCGGAGGCAGTCGTCGAGCACGTCTACGCCGACGTCGACAAAAGCCTCTGGCCCGCCGCCGAGCGCTCGGTGCGGGCCCAGTTGGACTACTTGAACGGTTAGCGCTTAGCGCGCCCGGCGCTGCAGGCGGTCGACGTCGAGGAGGACGACGGAGCGCGGCTCCAGCCGGACCCAGCCGCGGGAGGCGAAGTCGGCGAGAGCCTTGTTGACGGTCTCGCGGGAGGCGCCGACCAGCTGGGCGAGCTCCTCCTGGGTGAGGTCGTGGTGGACGTGGACGCCGTCGTCGGCGGTCCGGCCGAAGCGGCTGGCCAGGTCCAGCAGGGCCTTCGCGACCCGACCCGGTACGTCGGAGAAGACCAGGTCGGCGACCACGTCGGAGACCTTGCGGAGCCGGCCGGCCAGCTGCAGCAGCAGGCCGCGGGCGACCGCCGGGCGGCCGTCGAGCCAGCGGAGCAGCTCGTCGTGGGTGAGCGACATCAGCGAGGCATCGGTGACCGCGGTGACGGTCGCGGAGCGCGGGCCCGGGTCGAACAGCGACAGCTCACCGAACATCTGCCCCGGCCCGAGGACGGCGATCAGGTTCTCCCGGCCGTCGGCGGAGGTGCGGCCGAGCTTGACCTTGCCCTCGACGACGACGAAGAGCCGATCACCGGAGTCACCCTCGTGGAACAGCACCTGGCCGCGGCGCAGCCGGCTCTCGGTCATCGAGGCTGCCAGCGCGTCGGCCGCCTCGTCGTCGAGCTGACTGAACAGCGGTGCCTGTCGGAGCACTGCGGCATCCACTTTTGGCCTCCTAGGACCTTCGACCACGACTCCGGACGTGGGATCCGCCACGTCCGTCGACCGATATGTGTACACCCGGTCGCCCCAAAACCGTAGCTCCTCGGGTGTCGGCACCGCCACGTAGGCTTGCCTCCATGCCATCCCCGCGTGTCGCGGAGCCCCTTCCGGTGGTCCCGCTGAAGCTCCCCCGCAAGGCTCCCGTGTTCGTCGACGAGACGCATACCCAGCTGGTCCGGCGGGCCCGCAAGATGCACAAGGTGCTCACCGAGACGTATCCGGACGCGCACTGTGAGCTCGACTTCACCACTCCGCTCGAGTTGCTCGTGGCCACCATCCTGTCGGCGCAGACCACCGACGTCACGGTGAACAAGGTGACCCCGACGCTGTTCGCGAAGTACCCGACCGCTCAGGCGTACGCCGAGGCCGACCGGGACGAGATGGAGTCGATCCTGAAGCCGACCGGGTTCTTCCGGGCGAAGACGAACAGCGTGATCAAGCTCGGCCAGGCGCTCGTCGACGACTACGACGGGGTCGTACCGGCCAAGCTCGAGGAGTTGGTGAAGCTGCCCGGCACCGGGCGGAAGACCGCGAACGTGGTGCTCGGCAACGCGTTCGGGGTGCCCGGGATCACCGTCGACACGCACTTCGGGCGGTTGGTTCGCCGGTTCGGGTGGACCACCGAGGAGGACCCGGTCAAGGTCGAGCACATCATCGGCGACCTATTCCCGAAGAAGGACTGGACGATGCTCTCGCACCGCCTGATCTTCCACGGCCGCCGCCGCTGCCACGCCAAGAAGCCCGCCTGCGGCGCCTGCCCCATCGCCCAGTGGTGCCCCTCCTACGGCGCAGGCCCCACCGACCCCGAAACAGCCACCAAACTGGTGAAAACCCCCGCATGAACGCAACACCCCGTACGCCGTCTCCCGACCCGCGTCCGCCCCGCGGTGCAGGTCCGGGTACGTCGCCCCGCGGCACCCACCCACCCCACAACGCAACCGCAGCCACACCGCTCCGCGGCACGCGGGCGTCTCGTGGGTGGTTGGGCGGCAGCGGTACGGCGGTCCAGCTGGGTCTGTCGGGTGCCGGGCTTCCATCCGCACGCCGCGGCGCGCAGGCGCCACGTGGGTGGTTCGGCGGCAGCCGTACGGCGGTCCGCCCGGGCCCGTCCGGCGTGGGGCTTCCCCCAGCACACCCCGGCGCGCGAGTGCTCCGGGCCTTCTTCCGCCTCGGTTGGGGTGGAAGGCGCCGCGCGGTGGCGGCGTGCGTGCCGGTGGTGTTGCTGGTTGCGGGGTTGGCGGGGTGTGGGGCTCAGCAGGCTGATGGGGTGCGTCCGGCTGCGGGCGGGGCGGTTGGGAAGCCCGGGGCGGGGAAGTTGGTGGATTGCCCGGCGACGCCCTCGAAACCGCCGGTGACCAACGGGTTGCCGGACGTCAGTCTGGCGTGTCTTGGGGACGGGCCGGATATCCGGCTGGCGGATCTGCGGGGACCGTTGGTGATCAACGTCTGGGCGCAGTGGTGCGGGCCGTGCCGTGAAGAAGCGCCGTACCTCGCGGCGCTTGCGAAGTCCGGCAAGGTGAAGATGCTCGGGATCGACTACGACGACCCGCGCCCGGAGCTCGCGGTGAGGTTCGCCGGCGACGAAGGCCTCAGGTACCCGCACCTCGTCGACCAGGACAAGGCGATCCAGCGCCCGCTGAAGGTCGGCGGCCCGCCGCTGACGGTGTTCGTCGACGCGAACGGCGCGGTCGCGTACGTGCACCGCGGCGTACTCACGTCCCAGCAGCAACTGGACCAACTGCTGAAGGACAAGCTCGGAGTGACCCGGTGATCGACGCCGACATCCCGGACTGGCTGCGTCCGCTGCAGAAGGCATCGGAGGATGTCGACCCGAACCTGCTGTCCCGCTTCCTGCCCCCGGACGACCCGTCGGTGCGCAAGTCCGCCGTCCTGATCTTGCTTGCTGACGGCAACAATGGCCCGGAGGTGCTGCTCACCGAACGGGCCTGGACGTTGCGCAAGCACGCCGGGCAGATGGCGTTCCCGGGCGGCGGCGCGGACCCGGCGGACGGTACCGGCGACACCGGTCTGGTCCGGACGGCGTTGCGCGAAGCCGAGGAGGAGACCGGCCTGGACCCGGACGGCGTCGTACCGTTCGCGATCTGGCCGGCGCTCTGGGTCCCGGTGAGCAACTTCGGCGTGTCGCCGGTGCTGGCGTGGTGGCGGGACCCGTCCCCGGTCGCGGTGGTCGACCCGGCCGAGGTGGCGTCGGTGCACGAGGTACCGCTGCGCGCGCTCGCCGACCCGGCGAACCGGATCACCTGCGTGCACCCGAGCGGTTTCACCGGTCCGGCGTTCACCATCGGCGACCTCTACATCTGGGGCTTCACCGCCGGTCTGCTGGACAAATTGCTGCTGCTCGGCGGTTGGTACCGAGACTGGGACCCCTCGAACGTCGTACCGTTGCCCGACCGGCTGGTCGAGGCGGCCTGGCGCAGCGAAGGGCGCCGGCCCGCGGACGTCCGCCGGATGACGGCGATCGAGCACGACCTCGGCCGAGCGCAGGGGCCTGAGCCGGAGGATGTGGAGTGAGCAAGCTCGACTGGGCGTTGCTGATCGTGACCGCGCTGGTGGCGATCTCGGGGTACATCGAGGGCTTCGTGCTGGGCGCGTGCGCCACCGTCGGTCTGCTCGTCGGCGCCGGGCTCGGCGTCTGGGGTGTGCCGAGGGTGCTGGACCACTTCTCCCCGAGCGTTTCGGTGTCGTTCGCCGCCCTCGTGCTCGTCGTACTGCTGGCCGCGATCGGGCGAACCTTCGGGGCCATGATCGGCACCAGGGTGCGCAACCGGCTGTCCTGGAAGCCGATCCGGTTCCTGGACGCGCTCGGCGGTGCCGCGCTGGCGGCCGCGTCGGTGCTGATCGTCGCGTGGGTGCTCGGCGTCGCGGTGAGCGGGGCGCGGATCCCGAGCGTGACGTCGGCCGTCCGCGGTTCGCAGGTCCTCGCGAAGGTCGACCAAGTACTGCCCGCCAGCGCGGACCGGGCGCTGCAGTCGTTCAACGACGTGGTGAACACCGACCTGTTCCCGCGCTTCCTCGACCCGTTCGTCCCGGAGCGGATCCGCGAGACGCAGCCGCCCGACAGCGCGATCGCGCGGCAGCAGCCGGTCCGGGAGGCGTACTCGCGGATCGCGAAGGTGACCGGTATCGCGAACTGTTCCCGCGGTCTCGAGGGCAGCGGCTTCCTGTACGCCCCGCAGCGCGTGATGACGAACGCGCACGTCGTCGCCGGCGTGAGTTCGCCCCAGGTCGAGCTGAACGGGAAGAAGTACGACGCGAAGGTCGTCGTGTTCGACCCGGAGACCGATATCGCGGTGCTCTACCTGCCGAAGCTCAACGACCCGAACCTCAAGCCGCTGACGTTCGACCTGACCGGTACGGCGGACGCATCCGCGGTCGTGCTCGGCTACCCGGAGAACGGTCCGTTCGACGCGGAACCGGCCCGGATCCGCTCCGAGGAACGGCTCCGCGGCCCGGACATCTACGGCGACCGGACGGTCACCCGCGACGCGTTCTCGATCTGGGCCTCGGTCCGCCCCGGCAACTCCGGCGGCCCGCTGCTGTCCGCGAAGGGCACGGTGTACGGCGTGGTCTTCGCCGCCTCCGTCGAGGACAACCGCACCGGCTACGTCCTCACCGCCCAGCAGGTCTCCACCGACGCCCGCACCGGCACGACCGCCACCCAAGACGTCTCCACCCAATCCTGTACCTGATGCAGCACCTCGCGCCGTACGCCGCATTGAAGGGGTGTGACGGTGACTTCGCTGGACGATGTGGTGCGCTCGACGGAGCGGCGGCTGCTGCGCCTCGGTCTGATGTTGTCCGGCAGCGTGCACAACGCCGAGGACCTGGTGCAGTCCGTGCTGGCGCGGGCGCATCGGCAGTGGGACCGGATCGGCGGCCTCGACCATCCCGAGGCGTACCTGCGGACCATGGTCGTCAACGAGTACCTCGGCTGGCGCCGCCTGCTGAAGAACCGCGAGGTACCGCTCGCTGAGCCGTTGGAGCCTGCGACGTACGACGACCACGGCATCCGGCAGGCCCAGCGTGACGCGACCTGGCGACTGCTGGCCCGGCTGCCGCGCAAGCAGCGCGCGGTGCTGGTCCTGCGGTACTACGAGGATCTCACGGACCCCGACATCGCCGAGATCCTCGGCGTCAGCCCGGCCACCGTCCGCTCGAACGCCGCCCGCGCGCTGGCGACCCTGCGCGACAACCTGTCCGCCGAGGAGGCGCACTGACATGCCCAAGCTGACCGACGACGAACTCGGCACCCTGCTCCGCGAGACTTTCACCGATCGCGAGCCCTTGGCCGACCACGAGCCCTTCGCAGCTCATCAGCCCTTCGCAGCCCACCGGCCCTTCGCAGCTCGTGAGCCCTTGGCCGATCGTTGGCCCGAGGCAACCAAGCGCCGCAGCCCGGTGCCGATCCTGCTTGCGGCCGCCGCCGTCGTGGCTGTCCTCGCCGGCGTCCTGTACGGCGTTGGCCGGGCGGGGACCAGTGCGCCCGAGCAACCAGCCGCGGCCGCGACGCCAGGTACTAGGGTGCCGGCGCGCACGGAGGCCGACGATGCGCGGATCTGGGCGGCCTCGCTGAATGCGATGATCCGGACGGTGCGGCCGCCGGCGGGATGGCGGTCCGTGATCGTCCTGGACCCGTCAGACGTCCGGAAGAAGGGACCGGCGATCTCCAGATACCAGCGGCTACTGATCGTCCAACTGGTCCACGCCGCACCGGTCGACTTCCCCAACGTGCTGTCGCCGATTCCCTCGTCCTGCCGGGACCGCCGCACCGGTGGGGCAGAAATCAGTGAGGTAGTGCAGAAGGGCGAGCACGTCGAGGTCGAGGTCGTGCTCCATCACGACTGCAGCAACTGGACGGCCACGAAGTACCGCGTGGACAAGCATCGCACCGGCTGGGTGGTCACGGCGACGTTGTCGACGCGTTCGTGGACGCGGTAGCGGCCAGCCAGTCGAGGAGTACCCGGTTGAACAGCTCCGGGGTCTCCTCGTGCGGGAAGTGACCGGCCGTTCTGATGAGTTCGTGCTGGAGCGGCGCGGCCACGAACTGCGGCGGCGTGATCGCGGTCGGTGCCACGGCCGAATCCTGCGCGCCCTGGATCTGTAGCACCGGTACGGCGACCGGCGTACGCATCCGGGTCGAGTACTTGCGCCCGTCCGGTCGCAGCCGTGAACGGGCGAACCAGCGGTGGTACTCGAGCGCGCAGTGCGGCGCCGGCCAGACCTGCAGCGCCGCGCGGTACCGGCGCGACACCTCCGCGTCCGGGAACGTACCGCCCGGCGCGGCCCACTCTCGCAGCAAACGTTCGATGTGTATGCCGTCGTGCGCCAGCAGCCGGCGCTCCGGAAGGATCGGCAACTGGAACCATGCGGTCCGGGCCACCGCCTTCCTCTGCCCGGAGCGGGTGAGCAGCAATGGATGCGGCGCGGAGACGGCAGCCAGCGCGCGCACCTGACGTGGCGCCAGTACGGCGGCTGACCACCCGATGAACCCGCCCCATCCGTGGCCGACCACCACGGCGTCGGCCGCGCCGAGCGACCGGATCACGCCGGATACGTCGGCGGCCGCGGTGTACGGGTCGTAACCACGCGGCGTCTTGTCGCTCGCGCCGTACCCGCGCAGGTCCATCGCGACCGCGCGGTATCCGGCGGCCGCGACCACCGGCAACTGGTACCGCCAGGCCCACCAGAACTCCGGGAAGCCGTGCAGGAACAGGACAAGTGGATCGTCCGCCGCGCCGGACTCGGCGACGTGGAACCGTGCCCCGTTGGCCGCGACCAGTGAGTGCGACCAGGGGCCGTCGACCAGCAGGTCGACGACTCCTGCCGGGCTCAGCGCCGTACGCCCGTCTCGGGCAGCGCGTACGTGGTGTCGTCGTGGCCCTTGCCGATCGCCTTCAGCACCTCGACGGACTCCTTCGAGGTCTCGATCGTCCGGGTCGGGCCCTTCGCGCTCTTCAGCGCCCGGATCCCGATCAGGACCAGGACCGCGCCGATCAGCAGGAACGCACCGGCCACGATCAGGAACGCGATCGCCGGGTGCAGGCCGGCCGCGACCAAGCCGTACGCCGCGGAGATGCACAGCAGGATGACCGCGAGCAGCGCGAGGAACCCGGCTCCCGCGAACATCCCCGCTCCGGTCCCGGCCGCGACCGCGGTCTTCTTCAGCTCGGTCTTGGCGAGCTCGACCTCGCTCCGGACCAGGCTGGACAGTTCCTTGCTGACGTTCGCGACCAGTTGGCCGACCGTGGGCTCGTCCCCATTCATCGACATCGCAACTCCTTCCGGACAGCCTCGACCCTACCGTCAGTGCCCGTGGTCAATCGGCGTACGCGCGGTTGCGGCGAGCCAGCAGCAGGCTCGCGAGCAGTGCGGCGAGCACCGAGGCGACCAGTACGGCGGCCTTCGCGCGCTCGATCTGGGCCGCGTCCGACCCGAAAGCGAGCTGGGCGATCAGCAGCGCGACGGTGAATCCGATCCCGGCCAGCACCGCGACGGCGGCGACGTCGCGCCAGGCCAGGTCCGAGTTCAGCTCGGCCCGGGTGAAGCGTGCGGTCAGCCAGGACCCGCCGAACACTCCGATCGCCTTCCCGAACAACAGCCCGGCCGCCACCCCGATCGCGACCGGGTCGGTCAGCATCTCCCGGACGGCGCCACTGCTCAACGTGACGCCCGCCGCGAACAATGCGAACACCGGTACGGCGACGCCCGCGGACCACGGCCGCAGCCGGTGCTCGATCCGCTCGGCCGGCGCATCCTTCTCGCCCGGATCCGCGACCACCCGGGTGACCAGTCCGAGCGCGACCCCGGCGATGGTCGCGTGAATCCCGGACTCGTGCATGAACCACCAGGCGCCGATGGCGATCGGCACATAGAGGAACGGCGTACGGACGCGGCGGCGCTGGAGGACGTACCAGAGTGCGATGAGGACCAGCGCGGCGAGCAGCGACAGCAGGTGGAATCCGTGCGAGAAGAACACCGCGATGATCAGGATCGCGCCGAAGTCGTCGACCACCGCGAGCGTCAGCAGGAACGCTCGCAGCGCACTCGGCAGCGAGGAACCGACGATCGCGAGGACGGCCAGCGCGAACGCGATGTCGGTCGCGGTCGGCACCGCCCAGCCGTGCGGGTTGCCGTCCTTCGCGACCAGGTTCGTGACCACGTAGATGATTGCCGGAAGCACCATTCCGGAGACTGCCGCGACGACCGGGACGACGGCCTCGCTGAGCTTCGACAGCGAGCCGACCACGAGCTCACGCTTGAGCTCGACACCGGCCAGGTAGAAGAACAGTGTCAGTGCCCCGTCCGACGCCCACCCCTCGACGGTCAGTGGACCGAGTTGCGCGTCCCGCAGGTGGTGGTACGCGTCCTGCCACGGCGAGTTCGCCCAGGCCAGCGCGACGATCGTGGCCGCGAGCAACAACAGGCCGCCGGTGGTCTCGGCTCGCAGGGTGTCGGCGAGGAATGCGCGTTCCCGCCCGAGGACCCGGGGGAACGCGCGCTTCTTCTGCCGGATCCGCGGGTGCTGGCTCATGTCGGCCCTTCGTTTTCGGGGTCGTTCGGACGGACGCCGACCAGACTTCCCGGCACACCCTGGGCCCGATTTTACCTGCTGATCGCCACCGCCAGCGCCTCGAAATCGGGCACGGTCAGATCCGGCTCGCGGAAGGCCTGTGGGTACGGCGTTTTCCGGCGGTCGATGTAGTAGCCCTGCAGGCCGGCGCGGCGGGCGCCGTCGATGTCCCACGGGTGCACCGCGGCGAGGGCCATCCGTTCCACCGGCACCCCGCAGACGTCGGCAGCGTACCGGTAGGCGTCCGGGTGCGGTTTCCAGTGTTGCGGCACCGAGACGTCGAGTCGGTGTTCGAGGAAGGAAAGAATTCCGCCGTTCTTGAACACGTTTTCGGACATTGCTGCCGCGCCGTTCGTCAGCGTGACAATGCGAATGCCGGCCTCGTGGATCTTTTGCAGACCAGGGGCCACGTCGGTGTGCAGTGGCAGCCGGGTAAAGCCGGAGAGTACGTTTCCTACGGTTTCCTCCGTCGGTTCGAGGCCGGCCGCGACGAGGTGTGCCGTCAGGAGATCTGCGGCGAGGTCACGGAAAGCAGCGTACGCGCCGACCGCCGTCAGTGCGAAACCGTCGCGGAGGACCGCCGCGAACCATTCGTCGAGTGTGTGCCTGGGGAGCCCGGCGGCCTCGAAACCGTCCCGCAACGGCTCCATGTCGGTCAGGGTCTCGTTGACGTCGAGCACCAGTACGTCGATCATCAGGACTCCTCATCTTGGATCGGTCGTTCCAAGATATGATGCTAAGTATGCCGGATGTCAAACACTTCGACGAGGCCGCCGCGCTGGCCGCGGTCGAGCAGTTGTTCTGGCGACGCGGGAGCGCGGCGACCGGGATCCAGGACGTCGTCGCGGCCACCGGGCTGAGCCGGTCGAGCCTGTACAACGCGTTCGGCGGCAAGGACGCGCTCTACGCTGCGGCCGCCCGGCGGTACCTGGAGCACCGGTCGCGGCCGATGTTCGACCAGCTCGCCGCGGACGGACGCGGGCTGGCGGCGGTGCGTACGTTCTTCGACAAGCTGCTGCGGTTACGGCTGTCGGGGGAGTACGCCGGCTGGGGATGCATGATGGCGAACGCGAACACGGAAAGCCCGCCGGACGCCGTACGGGCCGTGCTCTCCGAGCATCACGCCGTACTGCGCGATTCGTTCGTGGCTGCGTTGACTGTTGCTCAGAGCAACGATGAATTGCGGTCCGGGGTGGAGGTGGCCGGGGCGGCGGAAATGCTCACGCTGCTCGCGTACGCGATCAACCTGCGCTCGCGCGCGGGGGCGACGCGGGCGCAGCTCAAGGCTGCCGTGGTTGCCGCCCTGGCCGCGCTCGCGGCCTAGGCCGTCCAGACGCGCGGATCCGGGCCCTTCGGGACGATCCGCGTCGGGTTGATGTTGTCGTGAGTGACGTAGTAGTGCCGCTTGATCTGGTCGAAGTCGACGGTCTCGCCGAAGCCGGGCAGCTGGTACAGGCGGCGTGCGTACGCCCACAGGTTCGGGAACTCGGTGAGCTTCTGGCGGTTGCACTTGAAGTGGCCGTGGTACACCGCGTCGAAGCGGACGAGCGTCGTGAACAGCCGGACGTCGACCTCGCGGACCGTGTCGCCGAGCAGGTACGTACGGTCCTTCAGCCGGTCCTCGAGTACGTCGAGCCGGGCGAACAGGTCGTCGTACGCCGTCCCGTACGCCTGTTGGCTGGTCGCGAAACCGCAGCGGTAGACGCCGTTGTTCACGTCGCGGAAGATCTCTTCGATCAGCTGGTCCATCTCGGACCTGGTGTCACTGTCCGCCGGGATCAGCTGCGGTGCGTCCGCGCGGTGGAAGTCGGTCCACTCCGTGGAGAAGTCGAGCGTGATCTGCGGGTAGTCGTTCGTGACCACCTGGCCGGTCACCGTGTCGACGATCGCGGGCACAGTCACGCGGCCGTCGTACGACGGGTCGGTGTGCAGGTAGGCCTCGGACAGGAACTTGATGCCGAGCACCGGGTCGCGGTCGTCGGGGTCGAGGGTGAACCGCCAGCCGCGCTCGTCCCGGATCGGGTCCACGACCGCGAGGCTGATCGCGTCCTCCAGACCGAGCAGCCGGCGGACGATGATCGAACGGTGCGCCCACGGGCAAGCAAGGCTCACCACCAGTCGATACCGGCCCGCTTCGACCGGCCAGCGGCCCTGCTCGTCCGGGCCCTCGCCCGGGGCAGAAGATGACTCCCGGCTGATCCGGCCGGTGAATCTGTTGCCCTGCCGCTTCCATTCGCCGGTCGACGACGTCTCCTGTACGAACTGTGCCGGGGTCATAGCGTCAAAACTACTCCCGCTGGGAATTGCCTGAGCCTGTGGACGGTCGCTGGCCGTTGGATGGCAGCGGACGTTACAGTCGTGCTGACATGGTCGTCCGGGACAACGGGGTCGCGGACGGTCTGCGCGGTACGACACCGCGGCCCGCGTACCCCGGCAACCGGTTTGCCGGCCAGATTCCCAGGGATACTGACCTCATGGCCCGCCCACGGAACAACCCAGGCGACCTCGCCGAGCTCCCCACCGAGCTCCGCACGGACCGCCCGAAGGGTGACCAGATTCGCGAGATTCTGGAGAACCTCACCCGCTCGCTGGCCGTCGGCACCGTGCTGCCGTCCGAGCGCGTCCTCGCCGAACGCTTCGGCGTGGCCCGGATGACCGTCCGGCAGGAGGTCGACCGGGTGGTCGCCGAGGGCCTGGCCGCCCGCCGCCCCGGCGGCGGCACCTTCGTCGCCGAACCGCGTCCGTCCCGGATGCTCGCCTCGTCGTTCACCCAGGACATGATCAACCGCGGCATCGAGCCCGGCGCCAAGGTCCTCGAACACCGCGTCGGTGCCGCCGACGAACACCTCGCCCGCGAACTCGAGGAACCGATCGGCACCCCCGTCCTGCACCTCGTCCGCCTCCGCACCGCCGACGGCGACCCGATGGCGATCGAACGCACCACCCTCTCCCTGAACCGCTACCCCGGCCTCGACGAAATCGACTTCGCCGAGAAGTCCTTGTACACGGTCCTCGCCACCCGGTACGGCGTAACGCTGGGCATGGTCTCCGCCTCGATCGTCGCCGCCCCACCGGAACCGTCCGACGCCGAACTCCTCGAGATCGACAGCACCACCCCCTGCCTCATCATCACCTCAGCCCCCCGCACCGCCTCCGATCAGGTCATCGAGTTCGGCATCTCCACGTACCGCTCAGACCGCTACGACATAACCGTCGCCTACCGCGCCACCTGAGCCGCTCCCTCAGCAACCGCACCACCTGCAGTCAGCCCCCGCGTGCCACCTGCAGTCGACCCCCGCGTGCAACTGTGGTCAGCCCCCGCGTGCTGCGCGGTCGCTAGCTTCGTCGCTGCGCTCCTCAGGCGCGCCCGCTCCACACGCTCCCACCCACCCTCCGGCTTGCGCCGGCACATTCGTTTCTGGCTGCCGCCGGTTTGCTTCCGGCGAGTGCCGGGTGTTGCCAGCTGCCGCTGGCGGGGTTCCCGGCGAGCGCCGTGTGTTGCCAGCTGCCGCTGGTGGGGTTCACGGCTGGCGCCGGGTGTTGTCGGCTGCCGCCGACGGGTTGCGAGCTGCCGCTCGCGGGTGACTGCTTGGCGGGTGTTCTTCGGTTGGTGGATGTGGTGGCTGGTTGCTGTGGTCAGCCCCCGCGTGCTGCGCGGTCGCTAGCTTCGTCGCTACGCTCCTCAGACGCGCCCGCTCCACACGCTCCCACCCACCCTCCGGCTTGCGCCGGCACATTCGCTTCCGGCTGGCGCTGGTTTGTTTCCGGCGAGTGCCGGGTGTTTCCCGCTGCCGCTGGCGGAGTTCCCGGCTGGCGCCGGGTGTTGTCGGCTGCCGCCGACGGGTTGCGAGCTGCCGCTCGCGGGTGACTGCTTGGTGAATGTTCTTCGGTTGGTCGAGGTGGTGTGGGGTGGCTGTGCTGGCGTGCGTTTCTCAGGCTTCTTTGCAGCGAGTCACCAGCTGCCGGCCCGGCTGGGTGTTGGCAGTCCGTTTCCAGCGCTGCCGGAGTGGGTCCTTCGTGCAAACGGCGTTGGGCAGCAAGCGGATATGTGGATGCGGCTGAGTGATCAAATGCCCCGTGAATTCGCAAGTTCGTCGGATTGCCTTTGATGCTGGCGAATTCTCCTGAATGGTGACTCCGAGTCGAGTGGTGATAGCAGATCGCTGCGTATGCAGGACCCGATGAATTCGCAGAAGCGGCCCTCCGAAACTGACCAATCACTCGGCGGCGGTGTGTTGACGATGCGCCGCCACGTGCGGCTATGTGCACCGAGCCACATCACCACGCTCACCTGTCGAAGCGCGGCGGCTTCGTGGTCACTCGCGAGCGCCAGCTCGCAACAAGCCGGCGCAAGCCGGCAAGTCCGCGGCGCAAGCCGCAACCCCCGGCGCCAGCCGGCAACTCCGCGGCGCGAGCCGGAAGCGAGAATTGTCGGCGCAAGCCGGAGGGTGGGTGGGAGCGGGTGGAGCGGGTGCGTCTGAGGAGCGTCGCGACGAGGCTGGCGGCCGCGTAGCGCGTGGGCGGCCTATACGTTCAGGCTGCGTAGGACCTTGGGTGGTTGGCCTCGGTCTGTCAGGCGGGTGACTACTTCCACGGTGAGGGCCTGGAGGAGGAGGGCTCCTACCAGTGTGGACGTGGCGCCGGTGGGGTCGGGCGTACCGGGGACGGTGATCAGGGCGTCGCCGGGGACGCCGCAGTTGTCTATTACTACGTCGGCGGTTTCGAAGAGGCGTTGGCCGTTGGGGGCTCTGGAGGGGGTGGCGTTCGAGTGGGCCAACGACGTCAGCGCGATCACGCGAACACCCCGTTCCCGAGCGCCCAACGCGAACTCGACCGGTACGGCGTTGCGCCCGGAGTTGGAGGCGATCAGCAGTACGTCGCCGGCTTCGAGCGGGTTGACCTCCAGCAGGACCTCGGCAAGTCCGGGCAGCCGCTCGAGGAGGGAGCTTTTCTGCAGGCCCTCGTGCAGCATCAGGCCGGGTTCGAGGATGGCGCGTACGTCGGCCAGCCCGCCCGCGCGCCCGTACAGCTCCTCGGCCAGCGTGTGGCTGTGGCCCGTCCCGAACACCCAGAACGTCCGGCCGTCGGCAAGCGCGTCGGCGACCAGCCCGGCGGCGATGCGGATCGGTCCTAGCTGCGTCTCGGCCGCTCGGTGCGCGATCGCCAACGCCTTGTCCAAGTACTCCTCGGCCCCAGCCATGCCCTGAACTTATCGCCCGCAGACGAAGTCCCGCGAGGGACCCATCTAGACCAGTACGCCGAACGCCTCCCGGTGCCGGGTCGGTTGGTCCGCCTCGTCGACGAGCGCGACCGCGAAGTCGGCGTACGAGATCAGCGCCCGCGCGTCCGGCCGCGCGGCGCGATAGTGGCCCTTCCGGGACGGGTCCGCGTGGTCGAAGTCTCCGGACGGGGCGATCGAGACCCAGTCGAGGGACGACTCCGCGAACACGTCCAGTGCGGCCCGGTGACCGAGGAACAGCGAGTGGTACTCCTCCGGATACCTTGCGAGCACCAGCGGGCCGACCGTGGTCGGCACCACCGACGCCAACCCGACCCAGACGAGCCGCTGTACGCCCGCCTTGGTCAATCCGTCGACGAGCGCCCGCGACGCCCGCGGGAAGAAGTCGGGCGCAGCGTCGTACACGCCTGCGATCACGGCATCCTGCCCGGCCGCCAACTCCGCGACCCGCCCCGCATCCAGCACGTCCCCAACCAGAAGCCCAGTGCCGGCAGTTCGCGCGACGCCGACGACCTGGTGGCCGCGTTCCCGCGCCTCCGCGACCGCTGCCGAGCCGGCCCGTCCTCGTGCGCCGATGACCAGAATCTTGCTCACCGCAACCTCCTCATCAAGTGGTACGGCGACCGTAGAAGAGCGGGTGGTTACCGATTGGATACCTTGGAGGAATGGTTGCCCTGCGCGCGGACATGTTCGACGAGATCTGCCCGTCGACCGTGCTGCCGTTTCGGATCGGCGGCGACAAGTGGGCGGGGATGATCCTGCGCTGCCTGGCGGACGGCCCGCGGCGATACTCCGAACTCCGCATCCCGCTCGCGCGGATCAGCCCGAAGATGCTGACCCAGTCGCTGCGCGCGCTCGAGCGGGACGGTTTGATCAGCAGGACGGAGTACGAACGCCGCGTCAGTTACGAGCTCACCGCGCTGGGCCGCAGCCTGCTGGAGCCGCTCCGCGCCCTCTGCGACTGGGCCGAGGAACACTGGGACGAACTCCTCGACGCGCGCGAATCAGCTCCAGCAATTCGTGGGCACGGCCAATAGACAGCCGGCCGCGAACCGTTGACGACCTAGACTGCGCGGGTGGATGAGCAGACGCCGAGCGCCCTGACCCAATTGCCGAGCTGGTTGCTGACCCAGAGTGCTGCCCAGGCGCAGCGGATTGTCGCCGAGTCGTTCGCGGCCGGCGGCGCGCGGGCGTACCACTTCCGCCTGCTCGCGACGCTGGTGGAGTTCGGGCCGGCCAGCCAGGCGGAGCTCGGGCGGCGCAGTTCGATCGACCGCAGCGATGTTGTTGCCGCGCTCAACGAGCTGGAGAACGACGGGTACGTCGAGCGCAGCCCGGACCCGGCCGACGGCCGCCGCAACGTCATCACGATCACCACGGCCGGCAAGCGGCACCAGCGCCGCCTGACGACGCTCGTCGGCAAGGCGCAGGAGGAGATCTTCGGCGCGCTGTCGGCCACCGACCGCACCCGCCTGACCGCGATCCTCACCAAGCTCCTGAGCCACCACCAGGGGTAAGGCACCCGGGGAGGATTTCTGCCCGGCTCGGGCGCAAAACCCTCCCCAGATCGGGCCGCGGACCCCCAGGCTGAGGTGCCTCGGGTCGAGAACCCTCAGGCGGCGGGCAGTTGGGCGCGGGTTGCCTTTTGAGTGCGGCGGACCCGGAGCTCGCGGGCGTGCACCCGGCGCCGGGCGGCGCGGGAGATCTTCCGGCGTTCCCCGGTGACTTCGGTCGGCAGCTGCGATTGCATCGGCTTCACATCAACTCCGATGCACGGCCGGCCCGTTCGGTTCCGCCGTACGCCGAAGTTGACCCGCCAGCCCCTAACCTGCGCCCATGTCCACGCCGAAGCTGGTCGCGCTCGCGCTCGACCCTGCTCGCCCGTTGAGCCTGCGACGGGGGCCGCCTGGCCCGGGAGAGGTTCGGTTCGGCGCAGAATCGGCGCGGCTGAGCGATACCCCGGTTCCTTGCAAGGGTTTGCATTGGTAGAAAGGTAACCGGGCGCGCCGGCGCGCCGAAGCCAGCGATGAGGAGCCGTCGACGTGACGAATCAAGAACCACCGCAGTCCGAGGCACTGTCGAACCTGATGCACGAGGAGCGACGGTTCGAGCCGCCGGCCGAGCTCGCCGCGAACGCGAACCTGAAGGCGGACGCCTACGAGCGGGCCGCGGCCGACTTCGAGGGGTTCTGGGCCGAGCAGGCGAAGCGGCTGACCTGGGCGACCGAGCCGACCGAGGTGCTGGACTGGAGCAACCCGCCGTTCGCCAAGTGGTACGCCGACGGCAAGCTGAACGCCGCGTACAACTGCGTCGACCGGCACGTCGAGAACGGTCTCGGCGACAAGGTCGCGTACTACTTCGAGGGTGAGCCCGGTGACACCCGCGAGATCACCTACGCCCAGCTCAAGGACGAGGTCTGCAAGGCCGCGAACGCGCTGATCGAGCTCGGCGTGCGGGCCGGGGACCGGGTCGCGATCTACATGCCGATGATCCCGGAGACGGTCGTCGCGATGCTCGCCTGCGCCCGGATCGGCGCTCCGCACACGGTCGTGTTCGGCGGGTTCTCCGCGGACGCGCTGAAGGGCCGGATCCAGGACTGCGACGCGCGCGTCGTGATCACCTCCGACGGCGGTTACCGCCGTGGCGCCCCGGCCGCGCTGAAGCCGGCCGTCGACGCTGCGCTCGAGGACACCCCGGACGTGCGGAACGTGCTGGTCGTCCGCCGTACCGGTCAGGACACCACCATGGTCGAAGGTCGCGACCTGTGGTGGGAGGACTTCGTCGGCAAGCAGTCGACCGAGCACACCCCGGAGGCGTTCGACGCCGAGCACCCGCTGTACGTCATGTACACCTCGGGTACGACGGGCAAGCCGAAGGGCATCCTGCACACCACGGGTGGTTACCTGGTCGGCTGTGCGTACACCCAGTGGGGCGTGTTCGACCTGAAGCCGGAGACCGACGTCTACTGGACCGCGGCCGACATCGGCTGGGTCACCGGGCACAGCTACATCGTGTACGGCGCGCTCGCGAACGCGACCACGTCGGTGATGTACGAGGGGACGCCGGACACCCCGCACCAGGGCCGCTGGTGGGAGATCATCCAAAAGTACAAGGTGTCGATCCTGTACTGCGCTCCGACGGCGATCCGGACCTTCATGAAGTGGGGTGCCGACATCCCGGCGAAGTTCGACCTGTCCTCGCTGCGGGTGATCGGGTCGGTCGGCGAGCCGATCAACCCGGAGGCCTACATCTGGTACCGCGAGCACATCGGCGGGAACAAGGCGCCGGTCGTCGACACCTGGTGGCAGACCGAGACCGGTATGCACATGATCTCGCCGCTGCCGGGCGTCACCGCCGGTAAGCCGGGCGCCGCGATGAAGGCGATCCCGGGCGTGAACGTCGACGTCGTCGACGACGCCGGCAACCCGGTGCCGAACGGTTCCGGCGGGTACCTGGTGATCACCAAGCCGTGGCCGGCGATGCTGCGCACGCTGTGGGGCGACGACCAGCGGTTCGTCGACACGTACTGGTCGCGGTGGCCGGGCGTGTACTTCGCGGGCGACGGCGCGAAGAAGGACGAGGACGGCGACCTGTGGCTGCTCGGCCGGGTCGACGACGTGATGAACGTGTCCGGGCACCGGCTGTCGACCACGGAGATCGAGTCGGCGCTGGTCTCGCACCCGAAGGTCGCCGAGGCGGCGGTCGTCGGCGCGTCGGATCCGACTACCGGTCAGGCGATCGCCGCGTTCGTCATCCTCCGCTCGGAGGCCGGCGACGGCGGCCCGGACGTGGTCCAGGAACTCCGCAACCACGTCGCCAAGGAGATCGGCCCGATCGCCAAGCCGCGCCAGATCATGGTCGTCTCGGAACTCCCCAAGACCCGCTCCGGCAAGATCATGCGCCGCCTGCTGCGCGACGTCGCCGAAAACCGCGAGGTCGGCGACGTCACCACCCTCGCCGACTCCACCGTCATGGACCTGATCAAGTCCAACCTGGAGTCCGGCAAGTCCGACGAGGACTGAGTACTACGGCGTTCCGCTGCCAGGCCCCCGGTTCTGCACCGGGGGCCTGCTGGCGTCTGACTCCAGGAGGGAGGGCAGCTGTTCCAGGGCCGACACCTCCCCCGGCGGGAACTTTTGCGCCGGGCCGACCGGCCCTTCCTCCTCACCACGCAGGTAGCGGTTGATGAAGCGTTGGGTGTTGGTGAGGACGGTGGCGCACTGCGCGGGCGTGATGGCGCCGGCCTGCAGCGCTTCGGCCAGTTCGTCGAGGTCGAGCACCTGGTAGCGGTTCGCCGCGGGCGGGATCAGGAGATCGGCGTACAAGTCGTGCACGACCAGCCCGGCGTCGCTGTGCTCGATCTCGACGAGGTCGACGTACCACCAGCCCTCCATCGCGCCCTCGAAGACAGCGGGCTTTGTCAACTGGACCCCTTCGCCGAGCAGCAAGTAACTCCGGTCGACCGTGGGCCGACCGGCAACCTGGTACTGCGGCAGAATCCGCACGTCATAGGCGACGACATCACCGAGCCGCCATCCCCGGCACCACTGGCCGGTTCGATGTAGTACCTGAACCTCGGTCATTGCGCGAGGCTACAGTTCCGGTGTGACTACGGCGGTGTTGGCGATCATTCACGTCGGGTTGGCGGCTGCGTGGGTGGGTGGGATGGGGTACTCGCTGTTCGTCGTGCAGCCGAAGTTGAAGAAGTACTTCGGGGCGGATGCCGACGGGCGTGAGGCGCTGACCACAGTGATTGCCTCGGGCAATCGGTGGAAGGTGGTCGGGCTGATCGCGGCGATCGCGGCCAGTGGGATCGGGTTGTTGCTGATCAACCACAACCATTGGCAGCTCCACGTGGTCAAAGGGGTTCTGCTCCTGGTTGCCAGCGGCATCTTCTGGTACGTGTCATGGCGACACTGGCCGCAGCGGGTGTTCGCGACCACCGACGAGTTGCCCGGTCTGCAGCGGCGGCTGATCCGCCTGGCGACCACGATGCTCGGGCTCGCGGGCACCGCCTTCGCGCTTGGCGTGGTCGCCGTACACCTCTGAGATCTTGCTCACGGAAACGAACCCTTGTGTCACTCTGCGCGAGAAATACATTGGAAGAAAATGTATCTCCCGAGCGAGCGGAGTGACTGTATGTGTGGCATCACCGGATGGGTGGCGTACCGGCAGGACCTCGAGGCGGAGCGGGCGGTCGTCGACGCGATGACCGAGACGATGTCGTGTCGCGGACCGGACGCGCGCGGCACCTGGTACTCGCGACACGTCGCGCTCGGCCATCGCCGGCTCGCGGTCATCGACCTCCCGGGTGGCGAGCAGCCGATGACGACGGAAGTCCCCGGCGCGACGCTCGGGATGGTGTACAGCGGTGAGGTCTACAACTACACCGAGCTCCGCGACGAGCTCCGCCGCCGCGGTCACCCGTTCACGACCGATTCCGACACCGAGGTCGTGCTCCGCGCGTACGTCGAATGGGGTACGTCGTTCGCCGAACACCTGAACGGCATGTATGCGCTCGCGATCTGGGACCCGCGGAACGAGACCCTGGTGATGGTCCGCGACCGGATGGGCATCAAGCCGTTCTTCTACTACCCGACCGCGGACGGCGTCCTGTTCGGCTCCGAACCGAAGGCGATCCTCGCGAACCCCGCCGTACCGGCCGTGGTCGAGGCCGACGGCCTGCGCGAAATGCTGACCATGTCCAAGACGCCCGGCGCCTCGCTGTGGGCCGGCATGCACGAGGTCGAGCCCGGGACCGTGGTGACGGTCGACCGGAACGGCGTCCACACCACGGTGTACTGGCGACTCGAGACCAGGCGGCACCTCGACGACCAGGAGACCTCGGTCGCGCGCGTCCGCGAGCTGCTCGACGACATCACCCGCCGCCAGCTCGTGGCCGACGTACCGAAGTGTGTGCTGTTGTCCGGCGGCCTCGACTCCAGCGCGATCACCGCGCTCGCGGCCGGCCAGCTCGCCGAGGAGGGGCGGAAGGTCCGCAGCTTCGCTGTCGACTTCGTCGGGCACGAGCAGAACTTCCAGCCGGACGAGTTGCGCGGTACGCCGGACACGCCGTACGTGCACGACGTCGCGGACCTCGTCCAGTCGCAGCACTCCGACATCGTGCTCGACAACGCGGCGCTGACCGACCCGGAGATCCGCCGCAAGGTCGTGCGCGCTAACGACGCCCCGCTCAGCGGCGACATCTACGGATCGTTGTACCTGCTGTTCTCGGCGATCCGCGAGCAGTCGACGGTCGCGCTGTCGGGCGAGTCCGCGGACGAGGTCTTCGGCGGGTACCTGTGGTTCCACGAACCCGAGGTGCGGAACCGGCCGATCTTCCCGTGGATCGCGTATATGGCGTCTCGCCGGGCTCCGAACCAGACGCACGTGCTGCGCAAGGACATACTCAAGCAGCTGGACCTCGGCGGGCACCTGCGAGATCGGTACGCCGACGCGGTCCGCGAGGTGGAACGGCTCGACGGCGAGTCCGACGACGAGTGGGCGATGCGGAAGGTCTGCTACCTGCACCTCACCCGGATGGTGCGGATCCTGCTCGACCGCAAGGACCGGATGAGCATGGCCGTCGGGCTCGAGGTCCGCGTCCCGTTCTGCGACCACCGGCTCGTTGAATACGTATACAACACGCCGTGGTCGCTGAAGACGTTCGACGGGCACGAGAAGAGCCTGCTCCGCGCCGCGACCCAGGACGTGCTGCCGCAGTCGGTGGTGGACCGGCGCAAATCGCCGTACCCGCAGACCCAGGACCCGGCGTACGTCGTGACGCTGGCCGATCAGGTCCGCGACCTGCTGTCCTCGCAGCACCCCGTATTCGACTTGGTGGACCGCAAGACAGTCCGGAAACTGGCTGACGCCGCCGACGCGACGGCCCGCCGCCAACTCGAACAGACCCTCTCCCTGGCGACCTGGATCGACCTCTACCACCCGGAGATAAAGCTTCCGCGATAGGAGAAGTTTGGATGGCTGTGCCAGGATGGCGCTTCCCGACGGAGGTGATCACGATGGCGCAGGAAGCACTGCAGTTGCTTGTCAGCATGCACCGGATCGTCAGGCATCTGCGCCGGAACCGGACCACCACGGCGATGCATCCGACCCAGTTCCTGGCGTTGATGCTGATCGCCGACGAGCAGCCGATCCGGATCGGTGAGATCGCCAGCCGGGTGCCCTGCTCGCAGCCGACCGCGACCACCACGGTCGCGGGCCTGGAGGAGGCCGGCCTGGTCCGGCGCGAACCGGACCCCGTCGACGGCCGCGCGACCGCGGTGGTGCTGACCGACGCGGGCGCCGAGACGGTCGAGGCGTCCGGTCGGCAGGCGGCCGACGAGCTCGCCAAACTGCTCAGCCGCCTGGACGACGCCGACCGCAAGCTCGTCCTGGAGGCGGGCGCGGTACTGGCCCGGGTGACCGACGACCTCTAACGCAGACTCGGTACGACGCTCACGGTGTACGGCGGCGTACCGGGTGCGATGTCCAGCTGGCTGTTCACCCACAGCAGCCGGCCCCGGTCGCGGGCGATGGTCGTCGGGGTGGCACCGGCCGCGCCGAGACTCGAGTCGGCGATCAGCGTCGCGGTCGTGAGATCGTCGTTCAGCAGCGCTAGGCGGGTGACGTACTTCCCGCCGCCGGCGTTGTAGACGACGTACAGGCGGTGTCCGTCGAGCAGGTAACCGTCGCCGGACAGGATGCCGTTCGGGACGTTGACGACGCTGACCTGCTTCGTCCGTAGGTCGACCCGGTACGTGACGTCCTGGCCCTGTTCGCCGACGAGCAGGACCTTGCCGTCAGTGACGGTGCCGTTGAGGAAGTACGGCGTGGGCTGGATCTTGTCGCGGGTGATCCACGGTTCGAGCTTGCCGAGTCCGCTGCGGGTGAGCGGTGCCCGCCAGAGCTGGTTGTGCGCGGAGTCCGTGACGTAGACCGCGTCGCCGGCGATCGTGAAGTCGTTGAGGAACGAGCCGTCCGCTGCCTGCTGTACGTCGAGCAGGCGGCCGCGGGCGTCGTACAGGAAGAGCTTCGACGTACTCGCGCCGGCGATCAGGACGCGGCCCCACCGGTCGACGTGGATGCCGGTGGCCGACGTACGGCCGTCGCTTCCGGGTGGAAGGAACCGAGTGAGCTGCGGGGAGCGGGTGTTGCCGCGGTAGACGGCGCCGGTGCCGACGCTGGTCACGTACATCGTCCCGTCCCGGGTGACCGCGATCCCTTCGAGGGTGTCGCCTGGGGTGGTCGAGACGACGTACTCAGTCGGCCGGTGGACCGAGGTCGCGTTGGCGGTCGGCGCGGCGAGGAGCAGGAGGGCGGTGACGAGCGCGAGACGTTTCATGCGGCCAGGGTCGGAGAGTGCCGCGGGGCGTCGCGACCGGATTCGGTTCTGGCCGAAGAGGTCTGGGCGCGGGGCTTCCCGGCCGTCACAATCGGGAGATGATCCGGGTCCACTTCACCGCGGCGGACGTCGGCCGTGTCACGTTCCCGGTCGAGCCGCACCCGCTGTGGGAGGCCGCGCTCGCGGCGCGGGCGCTGGGGGAGCAGTCGGTGGCGCCTGGGGTACGGCGTTGGCGTCGTACGGCGGCGCCGCGCGTGCAGGGGTCGATGCGGCCGCTGTTCAAGCTGATCTCGCCCGGCGGATTGTTCCCGGACTTCCTGACGCCTTCGGTGTCCGGGCTGGAACCCGCGGTCGAAGCGCTGATGGAGACGCCGGCCGACGTCATCCGCGACGAACTCGAACCGTGGTTGCCACCGGAGATCGACCGGTACATGCGCGGTCTGCTGGAAGGCCGCGCAGGGTCGCGCCGTGCACTGGGAAATGCGGTCCGCGACTTCCACGAACAGGTGCTCGTGCCGTCGTCAGCCGAACTCCAACGCCGCTACGGCGCCGACCTCGGCATCCGCTCACAAACGTTGCTCCACGGCGGAATCGACGCCCTCCTGTCGTCGCTGCATCCCGACGTCGAGTGGAGCAGTCCTGTGCTGACGACGTACAGCCCTGTGGAGAACTGGACCGCCGACATCCACCTGAACGGCCGCGGCCTCGAGCTGTACCCGTCCCCGCTGGTCACGAACTGCCTGGCCATGGACGCCCCCGACCGCCGTCCCGTCCTTGTCTACCCCTGCACCGACTTGGACGCCGACACCGAGCCCACCGCCACGGACGCGCTCGCCGACCTCCTCGGCCGCACGAGAGCCGCGGTACTCCGCTCCCTCACCCACCCGGCCACCACAACCCAACTCGCCCGCCGCCTGGGCATCTCGCTGGCCTCCACCTCAGATCACACCCGGATCCTGCGGGCCGCCGGCCTCATAACCACCCACCGAGCCCAGGGCACAGCCCTCCACGCCCTGACTCCCACCGCGCGGCCGTTGCTGACGCGTGAAGAAGCTCAGTGGACGAACCTGCGCCGGGTTTGATTGCCTGAGGCAAGATCCACAGTTGTGGACAACAGATTCCTTTGTTTTAAAGGGGTTCTGGCCTTGAAAACTGTCGGAGGGCTTGTCTAGAGTCTTGGGCATGGATAAGGCGCCGGAGGTGATGAGCGAGGACGAGCTCGTGCGCGCTCTCGACCAGGCCGACGCTGACCTGGCTGTTGTGTCGACCCGTCGCCTGCGGTTGATCGCCGCCCTGGACAAGACCGGGTACGCCGAACGCGTCGGTGCCCGCGACACCCGCCAATTCATCGAGTATCGCTACCGCCTTGACCACTACCGCGCCCAACGCGACCTCCAACTCGCCCGTGCCCTGCCGAAATACCCGGCGATCTCAGCACAACTAGACGAGGTGAAACTGCGCCCCGCCCAGGCTGAAGCGATCGTCCTCGAACTCGAAAAGACTCCCTCCACCGTCCCGGTCGCGGATCTGGAGTTCGCCGAACGCGAGCTGGCTCGCCTCACCCACCTCCCCCCGACTCAGCTGCGCAAGGCCACGATCCAAGCCCGCGACATCCTCGACACCGACGGCCCCGAACCCGAGGAACGCAAAGCCGCCGCCCGCGAGTCCCTGACCCTGTCCTCGATCGACCACGGTGTGAAGTTCAAAGGCTTCCTGGCCAACGAGAACGCCGAACTCCTCCGCTCCCTGATCACCACCGGCGCCCGCCCCCACAAAACCCTCGACGGCGACCCCGACCCCCGCCCCCGCGAAAAACGCCAGGCCGACGCCCTCACCACCGCCCTAACCCTCGCCGCCACCGCCCTGGACGCAGGCACCCCGTCCCCCACCATCCCCCGCTCCACAACCCCCACGCCAGCCGCAGCCCCAACAACCACACCGGCAGCAGCCACGGCGGCAACGGGTGCGGCCGCGACGGGTGCGGCGGCGACGGGTGCGGCGGCGACGGGTGCGGCGGCAGCGGCCTCGGCGGGAGCGGGTCCGGCCAGAGCGGCGACGGCGGCATCGGGTCCGGCGGAAGCGGGTGCGGCGGCAACGGGTGCGACGGGAGCGGCCACGGCGCCATCGGGTACGGCGCCAACGGGTACGGCGCCAACGGGTACAGCGCCAACGGGCACAGCGCCAACGGGCACAGCGCCAACGCGCACGGCGGGAGCGCATGCGGCGGAATCGGATCCGGCGGCGACGGGCCTGGCGGCATCGAGTACGGCCGGAGCACGTTCGGCAGCAGCGTGTACTGGGGTGCCGGGTGCGGAGGCGATCGGTGCGGCGGCGGCGGGTGTTGGTGTTGCGGCGGTCGGTCCTGAGACTGCCGGCGGGACCGGCGTGGCCCCGACGACCAGCCGCGCAGCGGTCGGCGAGGCTGTGTCGGTCGAGCCGGCCGGCACTGCGGCGAGGGGTTCCGGTGCGGAGGCGCTCGGTGTTGAGTCGCTCGGTGTTGAGGCGATCGGTGTAGCGGCGGCAGGTGCTGAGACTGCCGGCGGGACGGGCGTGGCCCCGACGACCAGTCGGGCAGCCGGCTCTGCGGCGACGGGTTCGGGTGCGGAGTCGCTCGGTGTGGCCGAGGTCCGTGCTGAGGTTGCCGGCGGGACGGGCGTGGCGCCGACGACCAGTCGCGCAGCTGTCGGTGAGGGTGCGTCGGTCGAGCCGGACAGCACTGCGGCGAGGGGTTCGGGTGCGGAGGCGCTCGGTGCGGAGACGCTCGGTGCGGAGGCGCTCGGTGTTGAGGCGCTCGGTGTTGAGGCGCTCGGTGTGGCGGCGGACGGTGTTGAGGCGCTCGGTGTTGAGGCGCTCGGTGTTGAGGCGGACGGTGTGGCAGCGGCCGGTGCTGAGACTGCCCGCGGGATGGGCGTGGCTCCGACGACCAGTCGGGCAGCTGTCGGTGAGGCTGTGTCGGTGGAGCTGGACGGCGCTGTGGCGGGTTCAGCTGCGGGGGAGTCGGGGATCGGGGCCTGCCGTGAGGTGGTGCCTGGGTTCGGGGCGAAGGCGAACATCACCGTCACGATCGACCTGAACGACTTGAAGGCCGCCACCGCGGACGCGATCGGGCAGACCGTGTACAGCAACGGTCTGTCCGCGGCGGCGATCCGGCGGTTGGCGTGCGACGCGAATATCATCCCGATCGTGCTGGGCTCCAGGTCCGAACCACTGGACGTCGGCCGCTGCGAACGCCTGGTCACCAAAGGGATGCGTCGCGCCCTGAACGCCCGCGACCGCGGCTGCGTGGTCTGCGGAGCCCCGCCTGTGATGTGTGACGCCCACCACGTGATCCACTGGATCGACGGCGGGGTGACCGCCGTGTGGAACCTGGCCCTGCTCTGCCGCCGGCATCACACTGACGTACACAACGGTCACTGGCACATCACCATCACCAACGACCAGGTACACGTAGCTCGACCGTCCTGGGCCGACCCGCCACCCCGCCAGGCACCGCCTCCTGACATCACGTCACCACTGTCGTCGCCACCCGAACGCTCGGACGTCGGCCGATCGCCCACGAGCGACGTACCCTCCGACGATCCATCTCACCGCCGTACCGCCGCACGTCGATCGTTCCCCAACCCGCGAACGGACAGTGAGGACGAGCAGGCGGTACGTGCCGCCACCTACCTCGCGATCTGGGGCGAACCTCTCCCGCCCGACCACCACAAGCCATCAGCCGAAGGCCCAGCACCCACCCCCACCAACCCCTGGAACGAAGCCGCCACCACAGTCTGACCCACCCCGGCCGCGTTCAGGTCGGGCTCGCCCGTGGGGCGGTTGCCCGCATATGCCCAGTGCAGTGTGCTGGTCCGGTCCCATTTGTCCTGCCCGGCGCGCCCGCCGCTGCAGGTCGAACTCGGCGCAGGTGGTCTGTCGAGTGCAGCGTCCGTGCACACCCGCCCGGACCGCGTGGTCGAGCGTCGCATGGAGCGGTAGCGGGTACGTCGCCGGCGCCCGCTCTAGGTGGGTTCTCGGCGTGGGTGGTGTGTCGGGTGCTGCGTCGGGGCGCGCCCGTCCGGTCCGCGTGGTGGAGCGTCGTGCGGAGCGGGTGCTGGTACGTCGCTTGCGAGCGCCGTAGATCGGTTGTCGGCGCGGGTGGTGTGTTGAGTGCGGCGTCGGTGCGCATGCGTGGTCTGCCGTCGCGTGGAGCGGGTGCTGGTACGTCGCTCGGGTCCGTTGTAGGTCGAGCGTCGTGCGGAGCAGGTGCTGGTAGGTCGCTTGCGTGCGCCGTAGGTCGGTTGTCGGCGCGGGTGGTGTGTTCAGTGCGGGTCTGGGCGCCTCCGTCCGGACCGTGTGGTGGAGCGTTGGGCGGAGCAGGTGCTGGTACGTCGCCGGCGCCTGCTGTGGGTCGGGGGCCGCTGGCGCGGGTGGTCTGTTGAGTGCTGCGTCGGTGCGCATCAGTCCGGTCCGCGTGGTGGAGCGTCGCGCGGAGCGGGAGCTGGTACGTCGCCGGCGCCCGCTGTGGGTCGGTTGTCGGCGCGGGTGGTGGGTCGAGTGCAGCGTCGGGTGCACCTGCCTGGACCGCGTGGGCGAACGCCGAAACGGAGTAGGAGCTCGTACGTGGGCGAACGCCGAAACGGAGTAGGAGTTCGTACGTGGGGGCTGGTGTGGCGGGGTTGGGGCGAGCGGGGAAGGGGAGCGCGCGCATCGGGCGGATGGGCGCACTCCCCGGGTTGTTGGTGTTGCGGGTCGCCGGTGAAGGGAGGGCTTCGGGTGTGTGGCGGTTCTTCGACGGCTGGGTGGGGCGGAGTGACGGTGGTTAGTTGCGGTGGATGGTGAAGGTTGTAGTGGCGTTTTGGATGTCGGTGGTGTTGTTGGTGAGGGTCAGGTTGGTGAAGGTGACCTCGCCGCGGGCGGGGCCTTGGTTGGGTTCGGGGAGTTCGTTGGCCCAGATGGCGAAGCCGGACTTGGAGTCGAAGGCGTCGCCGGACTTGTGGGCTCCGGTGACGGTGGTGTTGGTGAAGATCGTGTCGGCGATCGGGAACTGCGGACTGCCGTTGACGTAGTTGGTCTGGAACATGATTCCGGAGTACGTCGGATCGACGATGTCGAGGTCGTTCACCCGGATGCCTTGGAAGATCTTCGACGCCGAGAAGACCCACACCGCGGGGAACGTCTGGTTGCCCCAGAAATGCCCGCCGGAGCGGACCACCGACGCGTTCTGGAACTGGGTCGGGGGTGTCGCGCCGAAACCGTTCATCGGGATGCCGAAGTCCAGCGAGCTGATCGTGATCCCCGGGTACGTCAGCATGTCCGCCGCGTAGAGGTTCCGGAAGACGTTGTTCGTCCCGCCGTACACCGCGAACCCGGCGGCCCGCCAGGTCAGCATCGCGGACAGGTTCTCGAAGACGTTGTCCCGCACTTCGCCGCCACCGTTGTCCGTGGCGTTGAACAGCGCGAAGCTGTCGTCACCGGTGGAGCGTGCCTCGTTGTTGCTGACGGTGTTCCCGGCCGACCCGTTCGTCATGTTGATGCCGTCGGCAAACGTGTCGCGGATCCGGGAGTTCTTGATCGTCGACGTGTCGGTGTTCGAACCCCAGTACAGGCAGACCGTGTGCTCGACCCAGATGTTGTCGATGGTCATGTTCGTGGTCCCGGAGAAGTCGAACACCTTCCCCGGCCCGTCGATCCGCGACGTGTAGTTCCCGAAGTACGCGAATCCGCTGAACGTCGACCCGTTCGCCGACGCCTCGGACCGGAAACCGATGTCGGTGTTCTCCTGCGTGTCCGGCGCGTGGAACCGGGTGAACCACGGCCCGGCTCCGACCACCTTCACCGCCTTCCCGTACACCTGGAACTTCGACGACGTCTGGTAGTCGCCCGGCGGCAGGTAGACACCCTGCAGCGTGCCGTCCTGACGCACCTTGTCGAGCGCGTTCTGCACGTCCGGCTGCGTGAACCCGGCCGGCGTCACGAACCCCGCACCGGGATTCGGGACCACAACAGCCGCCTCGGTGTCGACGAAGTCGATCGAGTATGTCGTACCGTTCGACGGGTCCTTCTGCAGCCGGATCTTCGTCCCGGCGGGGTACGTCTGGTCGAGCATCAGGTTCGCTTCGTCGTAGATGTGCCGCGCCGGTCCCGATCCGGGCGAGTTGTTCGGCGATGCCTCGGCGCCGTACAACCAGGCGTACTTCGAGGTCAGCGGCAACGTCTTCGCGAAGGTCCCGTTCACGTACACACTCAGCGTCGACGACTGCCCACCTCCGCCCGCGGAATCCGGGATCGAGAACCGCGTGACGAGGGTGTTCGTCGCCGCGCGCGTGGTGAACTCGACGTACGCGCCGTTGCTGTTCAGCGTCACCGCGCGCCGCCCGGACGCCTCGCCGGCCAGGTCGCCGATCGTCCGGTTCGGCCCGATCACGGTCGCGCCGCCACCGACCGCGGCGTCCTCGGCCTCGAGGTGGTCGTACGGCATGTTCGCGCCACGGCCGACGAAGAACGGCCGCTCGCTCGTGTTGTTGGTCCGCTTCACCGGGAGTTCGTTGGCGTCGTCCGCCAGTACGACGCGCACCGTGTACCGCCCGTTCACAGCGGTCCAGTTGCCCAGAGCAACAGCCGGAGTGGTCGCGCCGGCCGCGATCGATCCGTTGTACGTGCCCGTCAGTGTCGTCACCACGGAACTACCGTTCAGCACCGTGAGCATGATCCCGTGCGTACCTGACGCCGACGCGACACTGCCCTGGTTCTTCAAGGAAACCGAGAACGAGACGGAGTTTCCGGCGGACGGATTGCCCGGCGTCCAGTTGACTGCAGCGGCCACCAGGTCCGAGCTGGCGACCGGAGTGACGACGAGCGGACCGGCAGCGGTTGCCGTGTTGTTTCCGTCGTTCTGTTCGATGACGGTGTTGTCCTCGTCGACCTTCGCGCTCAACGCGTACGAGCCCGCGTCCCGGGTCCCGATCGAGGCGCTGACCGTCGTGGAGGCGCCGGCCGCGAGCGCACCGACCGCCGCCGTACCGACCTTGGTGCTACCGAGGTAGAAGTTCACAGCGGTCGCGCCTGAGCCCGCGTTGCCGCCGTTGGTCACCGTCGCCCGGACCGTGATCGCATCGGTTTCCACCGGCGACGTCGGTGTCCAGGAAACTCCGGAAAGCGTGAGATCCGGGTTCGGTGCCGGTACGCCGAGCACCTGCAGTTCGGCCACCTGCCCGGCCGGTGCGCCGGTGTTCCCGGTGAAGTTCAGCCGCACGTCGGCAACCCGCGCGCTGACCGGGATCGTGACCGAGTTGCCCGTCGCCGGATCGAACGAGTAGTTGGCCGGTCCCACAATCGTGGTGAACGTCGACGAGCTCTGTTCGCGTCCGAGGATCGAGAACGTCTGCGTCCGCGCACCCCAAGCCGGATCCGGGTTCAACCGCACGACGACCGAGCTGACGTCCGCGTTCGCACCGAGCTGGGTCGTCAGCGTCGCCGGGTTGGCGTTTCCTTCCCAGTACGTCGTCACGTCGCCGTCGTTCGCGTTGCCCGGAACATAGGTAAAACGTGTACCCGGACGCTGTGATCGGCTTGTGCAGGGCGAGATTGCTGCCCGGTCCGCCGCTGCCGTTCCTGGTCACGGTGTTGCTGTTCGGCGATTGGTTGCCCGCAGCATCCTTCGCGCGGACGTAGTACGACACCGACACGTTGGTCGGTTGGTTGTCGGTGTAGGTCAGCCCGGTGACGCTGGTCCGCAGCTGGCCGTTCGCGTAGACGTCGTACCCGGTGACGCCGACGTTGTCGGTCGACGCGTTCCAGGTGAGCTTGATCTGCCCGGCGCCGGGCTCGGTGTAGGCCAGGCTGCCCGGGGCGGTGGGAGCCTGGGTGTCACCGGTCGCCGGCCCGTACGCCTCGAGCTCGGACAGCTGTCCGGCGGGCCAGCCGGTGTTCGCCGTGATCCGGACCCGGACGTACCGCGTGGTCGCCGTACCGTAGTTGACGGTCACGGTGTTGCCCGGCGGGCTGAACGTGCGGGCTGCGGACGCGGACAGGTCGGTGAAGTTCTGCCCGTCGGTGCTGCCCTGGATCGCGAGCGTCTCGTCGCGGGCACCCCAGTTGACGGTCGGCAGTTTCAGTACGACCTGGTTGGTCGCGACGGTCGACCCGAGATCGACCTGCACCCATTGCGGGAAGGCGTTGTTCGCGCTTTCCCAGTAGCTGCTCTGGTCGCCGTCGGTCACGTTCGCCGCGACATAGTTCTGCGTGACACTGCTGGCGGACGCCGGCTTGCCGGCCGCGAGATTGGCACCGGCCAGTCCGGCGGCGTGTGCTGGGGGGACGAGTGGTGCGGCAGCGAGACTCGCGGCCAGCAGGGCGGTCAGGAACCGCCATCGGGGTATGCGCATGGGAACCTCTCCTGGTGGGCGGAACAGGGGAAGAGTTCAAAACTTTCGCCGACTTGCTCATTTCTTGCGTTGCGTGTGGCTCATTGTTACGGCACCGGTCAGAAGGCGTCAACGGCTCGGGCACAACGAAAAGGGCCGGCCCGCGTCCCGCGAGCCGGCCCTCGAGTGGTACTTCGTCAGTGCTTGGCGGCACCCTCCGCGCCCGCGCCGGTGAACGCCCGGACGGTCAATTCGCTGTACCGCGACTCGCTCGACTTGTCCCTGCCGAGGTACGTACCGAGCACGCCGAACAGGAAGCCCAGCGGGATCGACACGATGCCCGGGTTCGACAGCGGGAACCAGTGGAAGTCCGCGCCGGTGATCATCGATTTCTCACCGTTGCCCGACACCACCGGCGAGAAGATCACCAGCACGACCGCCGAGATCAGGCCGCCGTAGATGCTCCACACCGCGCCCGAGGTGTTGAACCGCTTCCAGAACAGGTTGAACAGCAGCGCCGGAAGGTTCGCCGAGGCCGCGACCGCGAACGCCAGCGCGACCAGGAACGCGATGTTCAGCTTCTGCGCCGGGATCGCCAGCGCGATCGCCACCGCACCGATCCCGATCGCCGCGAACCGCGCCACCCGCAGCTCCTGCTTCTCGGTCGGCTTCTGCTTCGCGATGACGTTCGCGTACAGATCGTGGGCGAACGACGACGCCGACGTCAGCGTCAGGCCCGCGACCACTGCGAGGATCGTCGCGAACGCGACCGCCGCGATCAGCGCCAGCAGGATCGCCCCGCCGAGCGACCCGGCGCCACCGCCGACGGACTCGGCCAGCAGCGGCGAGGCCACGTTGCCCTTGGACTCCGCCACCGCCGATCCCTTGCCGGTGCTCAGCAGGGCCGCCGCGCCGAACCCGAGGGCCAGCGTCATCAGGTAGAACACGCCGATCAGGCCGATCGCCCACTGCACCGAGCGCCGCGCGGAGCGGGAGTCCGGCACGGTGTAGAAGCGGATCAGGATGTGCGGGAGTCCCGCCGTACCGAGGACCAGCGCGAGGCCGAGGGACAGGAAGTCGATCTGGCCGGTCAGGTCCTTGCCGTACAGCAGACCCGGCTGCAGGAACGATTCGCCCTTGCCGGACTTCGACGCCGCCGAGCCGAGCAGCTCGGAGATGTTGAAGTGAAACTTCAGCAGCACCAGGAACGTGATCACGACCGTACCGGCCATCAGCAGCACGGCCTTCACGATCTGCACCCAGGTGGTGCCCTTCATACCGCCGATCGTCACGTAGATGATCATCAGCGCGCCGACCAGGATGATCACGGCCGCCTTCAGGCCCTCGTTCTTCACCCCGAGCAGCAGCCCGACCAGCGAACCGGCACCGACCATCTGGGCCAGCAGGTAGAAGATCGAGACCACGATCGTCGAGGTCGCGGCCGCGGTCCGGACCGGCTTCTGCTTCATCCGGAACGCCAGTTGGTCGGCCATCGTGAAGCGGCCCGAGTTCCGCAGCAGTTCGGCGACCAGGAGCAGCGCGACCAGCCAGGCGACCAGGAAGCCGATCGAGTACAGGAAACCGTCGTACCCGTAGAGCGCGATCTGGCCGGAGATGCCGAGGAACGACGCCGCGGACATGTAGTCGCCGGCGACGGCGAGGCCGTTCTGCGCGCCGCTGAACGAGCGGCCGCCGGCGTAGTAGTCGGCCGCGGTCTTGTTCTGCCGCGACGCCCACCAGGTGATGTACAGCGTCACGGCAACGACCGCGGTGAACAGGGAGATGGTCAGCGCCCGGTTCCCCGGTTCTGCTGCCAACGGAAAGGTCAACGGGACGAGCAGGGGGTTCACCGGCGACGCTCCCTCTTGTACTTGGCGTTCAGGCCGTGCGCCAGCGGATCGAGCCTGCGGTTGGCGAACCGGCCGTACAGCGCCGCGATCACGAACGTCGACACGAACTGCAGCAGGCCGAAGATCAGCGCCACGTTCACATGGCCGATCACCTTGTGGCTCATGAAGCCGCGCGCCCAGTTGTTGCAGGCGACGTACGCCAGGTACCACGCCATGAAGGCGATCGTCCACGGTACGACGAAGTTCTTGTAGCGCCGTTTCAGCTCGGTGAAGTCGGCCGCGTCGTGCACCGCCTGATAGGCGCGGGCGTCACGCTCGCGCACCATCTCCTCGCTCATGAGTTCCCCTTTGAACGGACTCGAACCAGGTGCACGTTAGCCGCAAGTCGCGCGTTTGTGACCTACCGCAACCAAAAAGTTCTAAAGGTGCGGCGCGACCGGGCCGTCCATGGTGCGGCGGTAGTTGGCGAATTCGCTCGGGTGGGCGCGGAAGCAGTCCGTCAGGTACGGCATCCGTAGCGGCTCCGGCGGGCGGGCGGTGTGGTCGTAGATCAGGTCGATCTGCTCCAGGACCTGGTCGCGCCGCGACTCCTTGAGCACGGCGACCCGCGAGTGCGACTGGGCCAGCTGCCGCAGGCCGCCGCGGTCCAGGTCGTGCCAGTGCCGGAACCGGGCCTGCTCGATCATCGTGAACAGGTTCGACTGCTCCAGGATCGGCAGCGGCTCGAACCGGTCGCTGCCGCCGAAGCCGTCGCCCTGCACCGCCTGCCAGATCCTGCGGACCCACGGAACCACCGTGTCCGCGTTGTTCCAGAGCAGGCCGAGGACGCCGTTCGGCCGCAGTACCCGGGCGATCTCCGGCAGCGCGCGGGCGTGGTCGAACCAGTGGAACGCCTGCCCGATGATCACCGCGTCCACCGACGCGTGCGCCAGCGGGATCGACTCGGCCGCGCCGATCATCGTGTCGATCCCGGTCCGGCGTCGGCAGACCTCGAGCATCTCCGGTGACGGGTCGACGGCGATCACGTGGTGACCGAGCCCGGCGGCGACCGCGGCGAGCTTGCCGGTACCGGCCCCGAGGTCGAGCACCTGCAGCCCGCGGCCCGGGCCGAGGATCCAGCTCAGCGCCTCGACCGGGAACGTCGGCCGGCCCACCTCGTACGCCGCCGCGACGGCGCCGAAGGACTTGGCCCGCGCGGCGTCGACTGGTGCGGCGGAGTCTCCGGCCGGATCGTTGGTGGTCATCACGGGCAATTCTGCCGTAGCTCCGCGCCGGAAACCTGCTACTCGCCGAGTTTCTTCTGCTCGATGTGTGCGTTGAGCGTGGCCAGTTCGGGGTGTTCGTCCAGAATCTTGACCAGCTGGGCGCAGTTCAGCTGGTCGGCGTCGAAGTTCTCGAAGAGGACGTCGAGCAACTTCCAGTCGTCCGGGGTGTCGAGTGTCAGCCGGTACTGCGATCCTCCGCCGGACCAGGGCAGGTTCAGCAACCGCATCTCGCCGGACCGGTTCTGGTGCAGGTACGACGTGACATGCTCGCGGTCCGCCGTGAGCGTGGCGTTCTGCTCCGCGTCGTACAACCGGGCCGCGGAGAAGATCTCGAAGTCCATGCCGCGCGGGTAGGTCCGCTCCAGACAGTTCGAGATGTACAGGTCCGGGTCGTTCTCGGCCCGCCAGCGATCGACGCCCGCGGCAACGATCTCGGGATCGATCAGCGGACAGTCGGAGGTGACCCGGACGATGCCGTCCAGGTCGTGCTCGCGCGCCGCGCCGGCGAACCGGCTGAGGACGTCGTCCTCGCTGCCGCGGAACACCGGGAAACCGTCCTCGGTGCAGAGCTGGACGACGAGGTCGTCGTTGAAGTTCGTCGTGGTCGCGACGATCACCGGCAGCCCGGTGCGGGCCAGCCGGTCCAGGTGGTGTTCCAGGTACGACCGGCCGGAAACCGTCAGCAGGACCTTGGCCGGCAGCCGCGTACTCGTCACGCGTACCTGCGTGATGATGCCGATCTTCAGTCGTTCCATCGGAACATCTCCCGGATTTCTGCGGGTCCGGCGACGTGGTCGACGCCCAGTTCGGTGTCGGTGAACTCACGGGCGACGTCGGCCGGTACGTACGGCTGGTCCATCTCCGGCCACAAGCGCTTGATCCGCGCCTGACCGCCGAACGACGGGTGCTCGTTCTCGAGCACCATGGGATCACCGTAGACCCCCGGCTGCAGGCCGAGCGAGGCGCCGTACAGCACGGCCGAGCTGAGCCGGTTGGAGGCGACCCGCCGGTGGCGGCGCAGTTCCTTCAGCTGTTTGACCAGGAACTTCGCATCGGTACGGCGCCAGTGCAGGCCGCGGTAGCCGTGGGTGATGACCCGGAAACCGGCGTCCTTGTAGACGTTGCGGATCGCGGGCTTCTCGTACTCGTTCCAGTACAGGCAGACCGTCACCGGGCCGGTCTCGTGCTCGTTGATCGAGGCAACGATCCGGCCGTGGTCGCCGAGTACGTGCTGGCCCTCCCAACCGTGGAACGGATAGAAAATGGTGCCCTGGGCCCGTTTGTCCGGGACCGCCAGCTCAGGGTGGGTCTTCAGCAGATACAGCCAGACGGAGCCGATCACCGAGTAGTTGCGCAGCCCGAGCGCGTGCCCGCGGCGGCGGACGCTGTCGGACCAGACGAACTTCGGTACGCCGGGGGCGAAGTTCGTGCCGTACGCGAACCCGTCGAGGATGTTCCAGCCGTGCTGCAGGTACCCCCAGATCCGCGGCGGCTTCGCGAGTCCGGCGTAGGTCGCCATGATGTTGGCGTGCCCGTAGAAGTGGTTGGCGTGGTGCATCAGCGGCGTACCTTCGTCAGTACGCGCTTCAAGCGCCGGCGGATCACTCGCGCCGGGTTCAGCACGGCGTGTCCGATCCGGTACGGGCGTGACCGGCGGATGCCGCTGACGGTCCCTTCGAAGAGGATCGCGCGCGCACTAGCATCCGCGAGCTCGTCCGCCAGCCGCGCGATCGTTCGCAGTTGCTCGGCCGAACCCCGCGGCCGGATCACCTCGTCCGGCGAGAACTCCTGCTCCGGCACGGTGATCCCTGCCATCGCCGCCAGCCGCGCCGTCAACGCCTGCGGATCAGCCGCCGCCGGCCATGGTTGCCGACAGCCACTTTCCAACACCCGCACCGCGAACCGCCGAAGATGCTCGACAACATCCAACTCTTGAGCCGCCCCGAACAGCCGGTACGAGCCTCCGTCCACGATCACGTTGTCCGGGGAACCCGCGCCGCCCGTGCGCAACCAAGCCACATACGAAGGAATCACCCTGCGCAACTCCGCCTGATCGTCACAGCGCAGGGCCAGCATCAGGTGTTCCTCCAAGAGGACACCTTCGCCACCGGGTACGACGTCCTCCGGCAGTACTGGCGGCGCCTCCGCACCGACGACGACGTACCAAGCCGGCGCCAACTCGAACGCAAGCCCCGCGTCGGCCGCATCCATCACCACCCGGTACGGGTCCATCAGCACCGGCCCAGCGTTGCGCGAGGCAACAGCCCGCGCGGCAACCACCGCGGCGAACCCGTCCACCTCCGTCAACGCCACCTCGGCCTGCACCAACGAGGGAAACACCGCGTACGTCTGCGCGACGGTCAGACCCGCGCCTTCAACTGCCACCAGCACCCGCTTGAAGCCGGCCGGTGCCCGGTCCCCGACGTCCCGCCCCCAGTCCTCGTCCCGCGGAAGCGCCGCACCGATCTCCGGCTGCACCAACCGCTCGAACCCGAACGCGTTCGCGGCCCCCAACAGCACCGTCCCGCCAGGACTGAGCAGACCAACGAGCCGCTGAAGGCTGTCCGCCCAGCTGAAGCCGGTTGTGTCGGGTCCGACGAGGCGCTCGAGCCCGTCCAACGCCACAACCACGTCGTACCCACTGCCGGTCTTCTCGTCCACCGCGAAGCGGTCGATCGAACCGCAGAAGACCTCGCCCTTCGACAACTCGAGGAGCTCGGCCAGTTCTTCGGCGTCGGGAGCTGAGCGGACCACGAGGTCGACTGAGGCGACTTGGGAGGCGACCAGTGCGACCAGGTCGGCGGCGTGCGGGCCGGCGAGGAGGACTGTGTGGTCGGGTTTCAACGTGGCGCTCAGCAGGGCCGCGGCGGCAGGCCCGGACACCGCGGGACGGCCGTCGCCGGGGTGCAGGTCGGACCAGTTGAGCAGTTCGCCACCGACCAGGTTCGATCGGGTCACATCCGTCACGCTATCCAACCAAACTGAGTAGGGTCTCGATCACCCGGTCGACGTCCGCGTCGGTGAGGGCCGGGTAGAGAGGGAGGGAGAGTTCTTCGGCGTAGAAGCGTTCGGCGTTGGGGCAGAGGCCGCGTCGGTATCCCTGCTGGGCGAAGACCGGGTGCCAGTACACGGGAATGTAGTTGACCTGTACGCCGATCCCGGCCGCGCGCATCCGCTCGAAGATCTCGCGCCGGCGGCCGCCGAGGACGCGGAGCGGGTACAGGTGCCACATCGGGTCGACGCCGGCGCGCTGGACCGGCGTACGCAGACCGTCCACCCCGGCGAACGCCGCGTTGTAGCGGGCGGTGATCTCGGTACGGCGGCGTTTGAACTCGTCGAGGCGGCGGAGCTGGGACAGCCCGAGGGCCGCGCCCAGATCGGTCAGGCGGTAGTTGACGCCGTACTCGTGGACCTCCTGGTGCCACGGTCCTTCGTCGGTGATCTCGAAGCGGGACGGGTCGCGGACGAGGCCGATGAAGTGGAACTCGTGGGCTCGTTGCGCGAACTTCTCGTCTTTGCAGACGACGGCGCCGCCTTCACCTGTGGTGAGGTTCTTGGTGGGGAAGAACGACATGGTGGTGATGTCAGCCAGATCGCCAACCGGGCGGCCGTTGGCGGAGCCGCCGACCGAGTGTGCCGCGTCGGCCAGGGTTTTTGCGCCGACCTTGTTGGCGAGAGACTGCAGGGCGGGGTAGTCGGCGGATTGGCCGGCGTAGTCGACTGCGGCGATGACCTTGGACTGAGCAGTGAGCAGTGCGGAAACAGCCTCTGGGTCGATCAGTCCCGTGGAGTAGTCGATGTCGGCGAAGACCACGCGAGCACCGAGCATCGCGGCGCACGAGGCGGTGGCTACGAAGGTCATCGGGGTGGTGATGACCTCGTCGCCGGAGCCGATGCCGAGGGCGGCGTACGCGATGTGCAGGGCCGCCGTTCCCGACGTACAACTCACCGCGCGATGCCCGCCCGACACCGCGGAGATGGCCTCCTCGAAGGCCGTCACCGCCGGCCCCGTGGTCAACCAGTCTCCCCGCAAGACCGCGGCAACCGCCTCGATGTCCTCCTCGGAAATCGACTGACGCCCGTACGGCAGCACGGTCAGTAGTCCATCTCGAGGATCTTGCGGATTTCTTCGATCGAGTACCACTGGTCGTTGGTGTCCGAGGCGTAGTGGAAGCCGTCGGCGACCGGGATGCCGTCGACCGGGGGTTGGTAACCCCAGCTGGCGAGGTCGGGCTGCAGGACGTACCGGTCGCCGAGGGAGACCGCGCGGCGGCCTTCCTCCGGGCTGATCATCTCCTCGTGCAGCTTCTCGCCGGGGCGCAGACCGACGTCGTGCATGGTCGCGCCGGGCGCGATCGCCTCGGCCAGGTCCGTGACCTTCATCGACGGGATCCGCGGTACGTACAGCTCGCCGCCGGTCATCAGGTCGAACGAGTCGACGACGAACTCGACCGCCTGCGGCAGCGTGATCAGGAACCGGGTGCAGCGCAGGTCGGTGATCGGCAGCGAGTTCCCGGCCGCGTGCAGCGCGCGGAACTTCGGGATGATCGAGCCGCGGCTGCCCATCACGTTGCCGTACCGCACGACACTGAAGCGGGTGTCGTACGCCGCCGCGTAGTGGTTACCGGTGATGAACAGCTTGTCCGCGGTGAGCTTGGTCGCGCCGTACAGGTTGATCGGACTGGAGGCCTTGTCGGTCGACAGCGCCACCACCCGCTTCACGCCGCTGTCGATCGCCGCCTCGATCACGTTCTGCGACCCGATCACGTTGGTCTGCACGAACTCCCACGGGTTGTACTCGCCGCTGTCCACCTGCTTCAACGCAGCGGCATGGACGACGTAGTCGACGCGATGCATCGCCCGCAGCAGCCGGGACCGGTCGCGGACGTCGCCCAGGAAGAACCGCAGCCGCGGGTCGTCGCCGAACAGCTGCCGGACCTCCCACTGCTTCAGCTCGTCCCGGCTGAACACGATGATCCGCCGCGGGTCGAGCCGCTCGAGTGCGTGCCGAACGAACGTCCGGCCGAACGACCCGGTACCGCCGGTGACCAGGATGTCGGAGCCGGTGAGGATTGACACGCGAGCGGGACCCTTCTGACGGACAGTTCCGAACTGCGCACACGCGGTGCGGACCTCGAAACAATAGCTGCCCGGTGAAGGACCTGCTCAATCCACTGTCTCAGTCAGGTGTAATCAAACGTACGCTCGGGAAATATGTACGGAACGGGCGCGGATCGCGGGTGATGACGTGGTATCGCTGCACCGCGGCGTGGGCACCGATGTAGAAGTCGGGCAGTGGCGACGTCTTCGTGCCACCGCGACGGCGGTACCCGAGGAAGGCGCGCGAGGCCAGGAACCCGGCCGGGAACGGCAAGGCTTCCCGCCGGAAGTCGCTGACCGGGAGGGCCGCGTCGACGTCCTCGATCCGGTCGAAGCCCGCCGACACCTCGGCGTACACGATCGGGTTGAGCACCAGCTCGCCCTGGTCCCGGGCGTCCGCGACTGCGTCGGCCGACCATGCGGCCCACTTCGGGTTGTCGGTCAGGATGTCGAGCAGTACGCAGGTGTCGACGAGGGCGATCCCGTCAATCGCCACGCAGCAGCTCCATCAGCTCCTCTGTGCTCATCCCGCTGGTCGCCCGGCCGCGCATCTCGCGCACCAGCCGCTGCCCGCGGGTCTCCGCGTCCGTGACCCGCACGATGCGTAGACCGTCGTTCGCCTCGATCACTGTTACCTCGTCCCCCTCGTGGAGATGGTGCTTGCGCCGGAGCTCGGCCGGGATCGTCACCTGGCCCTTGCTGTTCAGTCGCATCGTATCCTCCCACGTAATACTCATCCTACGTGTCACCAGTTTATCCACAGGTGCCGATTCTCACGCGAGAGTGTGCCGGGAAAACGGATATACAGCCGCTACCGTCGTCGGCGTGAAGCGCGTTGGGGTGCGGTGCGAGGTGGGGCCGGCCACGGGGGTCGGACATGTGATGCGGTGTCTGGCGTTGGCGGAGGAGCTGCGGCGGCGCGGGGTCGAGGTGGTCTTCGTGTGCGACGCGGACAGGGTGCCGTGGGCCGCCGGGCAGATTGCGGCGCGCGGGATCGACGTACATCCCGAGGTCGGCGAACCGGATGAGCATGTGGAGGTCTTCGGGCAGCTCGGGCTGGATGCGGTGGTGTTCGACTCGTACGACCTGGACGTGTCGGTGTACCGGGCCGTGCGGGCGAGCGGGCTGCCCACGGTCGCGATCGTCGACGGCGACTTCCGTGGGGCCGAGGCTGATGTGCTGGTCGACCAGAACCTCGGGGCGGAGCTCGACCACCCCGTGTTGCCGCGGGATTCGATCCGGCTGGCCGGTCTGCCGTACGTGATGATGCGCGACGAGATCCTCGACCAGCGCCCGCCGACGCCGCCCGCGGATCGGGAGAACGCGGTGCCGAGGGTGTTCGCGTTCTTCGGTGGTACGGACGCGTTCGGCGCCGGTCCGTACGTCGTCCGGGCGCTGGCGGCGACCGGTCTGCCGTTCGAGGCGACCGTGGTCGCGCCGGGGGACGAGCTGGCGCGGCGGATCGCTGAGGTCGAGCTGCAGCCGCATCAGGAGTTGCACGTGATCGGGCCGACGGATCAGCTGGCCGCGCGGGTGCGTGCGGCGGATCTGACGATCAGTGCGTCCGGTACGTCGACGTGGGAGCTGCTGTGCCTCGGGGCGACGGCCGGTCTGGTGTGTGTGGTCGACAACCAGGTGATGGGCTACGAGCGTGCCGTCGACACCGGCGCGGCCGCCGGGCTGGGTCTGCTGAGCGCGCTGCAGCACGACCCGACCTCGGCCGATCAGACCCTCAAGCGCCTGCTGACCGACCCCGCGGAACGCGGCCGGTTGGCCCGCGCGGGGTGGGAGTTGGTCGACGGCCGAGGCCGGGAACGAGTGGCAGACGCGCTGCTGGGGCTCACCTGAGCTTCAGCTCACCGCAATTCGTAGATGGTGGCGTCGAGCGTCGCGTGCCTCAGCCGGACGTAGTTGCGGAGGGCCGGGGAGACCTCGCCGGCGCGGTTGTCGGCGTACAGCCAGCGCACGCCGGCCTGCTTCAGGCGGTCGATGGTCGCGGGGGAGGGCGCCTTGAACGCGGCGTCGTTCGCGGCCAGTTGCTCGCGGTTCCAGTACGGGATCAGGCTCGGGTTGCCGTCGTTGGCGAGCGCGATCCGGTTCGCCTGGTTCGAGTACGACCAGCCCTCGACCAGCACCGGCCGCTCGGACAGCGCCGCGAGCCAGAAGTGCCGGCTGTCGCAGACGCCGTCGCGCTGGATGATGCAGTGCGCGTTGGTCGCGATCAGCTCACCGGGCTTGCTGTTCCGCCGCAACCACTGCGCGGCACCGGCCTCCGCCGCCGTCGCGCCACCACGGAACGGATGTGCGAACACCAGGTTCGACGCCTTGTCCGACACGAGTGCCTGCAGCGGCACCAGCGCCGCCCCGATCATGCAGGCCGCGACCGCCCCGCCGAGCATCGCCACGAAGAAATTGCCCGGCCGCCGCGCCACCTTCCACCCGGCGGCCACGAGCACCGCGACGATCACCACGACAGCGAGCGTCCACAACCACGCTCCCTTGATCCCGGGCAGCTCCGCCGACTCCGATCGCGCGACCGCGAACCCGGCCAGCCCGAGCACCCCTGCGGATCCGACGAGTACGGCGGCCCGCCGATCCTCGAGTCGCCCGACGAGCTGCGCCAGCCCGGCGGACGCGAGTACGGCGACGACCGGGAACGCCGTCCGCAGGAAGTACAACTGGCTGACCCCCGACTGCGACGTCAGCAAGGTCCCGAGCAACCCCGCGACCGCGACTCCCGCGAGGAACACCGCGCCGGTGTCGCGCCACTTGCGCCCGAGGAAGAACAGTCCGGACGCCGCCAGCGCCCAACTCAGCAATGTCGTTGCCCCAGACAACAACTGCGCGTGCGGGTTCGAGACCAGCAGCGGGTACGGCGCCAGTTGGACGAACGTCTGGAACGGTTTGATCTCCGTACCCCACGTGCTGCCGCCGAAGATCGTGATCAACGCCGCCACGAACACCACCAACGTGACCAGCCCGCCGAGGAACGCCGGCCGCGTCGGACGCTTCGCCAGCCCCAACTGCAGGAACGCGAACGCGAACCCGGCACCGACCACCGGGAGAATCGTCGACTTCGCCCCCGAGGCAACCAGTGCGAGCAGGACCAACAAGACCCACCGGCTGCGCGGTCTCCCGTCCGACCGCAACAGGTCCACCGCGACGATGCAGAGCGCCAGCGCGATCAGGACGCCGAGGTTCTGCGTCGGACTCAGGTACGCCGCCACCGCTGTCGAGATCCCGCCCAGCCCGGCGCCCGCGAACGGTTGTACCGCCCCGCCGAGCCCGGCGACGAACACCGCCAGCGGGCCGGCCCACGTCGCCCCGGACTCCGCCGTCGGAGTGAGCCGCGTGGAGAGCGCGAACACCAGTCCGCACCCGGCCAGGAACAGCGGCAACCAGCTCAGCGAATGGATCAGATCGGTCAGGTCGATCCGCGTCCCCCACTGCGTCGCGGCCGTCGCCTGGTGGAAGAACGTGTGGTACTTCATCGGCTCGCCACCGAGCCACAAGGTCCTGATCGGTACGTCGTACTTCGCGCTCGCCGCCAGTGCCTGCTGGAACGCGAGGTCCGGGTACGCCCGGAGCGGATCGGTGTACGCCGGGAGGAACTGTCCCGGACCGCGCCGGTACACGATCAGCAGGACGACCGCGGTCGACGCGGCGAGCAACCACGCCTGCAGTGGACGCAACGGCCGCTCGACCCGCCGCCAGACCCGCGCGCGGGCGTCGCTGTCGACGAACGCGATCACCAGGACGACCGGCGCCCACACCCACGACCACGCCTGCAGGCCGATCGACGCGCTGGCGAGGTACACCAGCACCTGTCCCGCCGTACCGATCGAGAATCCGGCCGACAGGTCCTCGACGAGGTTGCGTCCGTACCCGCCGATCAGCCGCCAGAGCGCGAACCCCGGGAGCGTCACCACGATCACCGTGAACAGCACGAACCGGACAAGCTCGAACACCGTCGAGTGCAACGCGAGCAGCACGATCGCCAGCAGCGCGACGGTCAACCCGGCGACCAGACCGGACAGGGAAGGCCCCGCGGTCCGCGGCCCCCGCCGCCTCGCTCTCGCGCGCATGTCGTAACACTAATGTGAAATCCATTGCGCCACGAACGCACCGGATCACTCCATGTAAGCTCAGCGGCCTATGAGTTGGTACGACGCGCTCGAAGCCGGTGAACTGACCGTGCGGCCGTCCGTGGACGCGGCGAAGCGGTTCGGGGTCTCGATCGACCGGATGTCGGTCTCCGCGTCCGCCGGTACGCCGCTGGCGGAGGTACTGTCCGCCGTCGAGAAGTCGACCGCCGACGTGATCGTGCTGCGGTACCCGGCCCGCGAGACGACCTGGTTCGCCGCGCTCGCGAACGGTCCGCGGCAGGCGTTGCTCGCCGACACGGTCACCTGCTGGGCGCTGCCCGTCGGGAAGGGCCGGCGGCCGGCGCCGCTGGCCGGTTTCACCGCCCAGGTCGAGGACGACATCGACGACGAACTCGTGGACGACCTGGTCGCGGACGTGTTCGGCGACTCCGGCAACCACTACTGCTCCGACCCGGTCTTCGACCGCGCGCTCGCGCTGGCCGGCCGGCAGGAGTGGGCCCGGCGGCGGATCGCCGCGGCCGGTGCCGTCGTACTGCGTGGTCCGGACCGGCGGGTGCTTGCGCTGGCGGCGCTGGACCAGGAGACGTCGTGGACCGAGATCCAGCTCGCCGGCGTGGTCCCGGCCGAGCAGGGCCGCGGGCGGTACGGCCACCTGCTGGCCGCGGTCGAGGACGCGTGCACGACGCGCCGCCTGGTGGTCACCACCCAGGCGCACCAGACCGGTATCCAGCGGATCTGGGCCCGGTACGGATTCGAACCTGTGCATAACCTCCTGACGGTTCACCTCGTTGCCGCTACGTAGGCAGTTCGCTACGTAGTGAGGAGGGCACACCGGAGTGACGCCGCGGTTGAGCGTGGTGGTGCCCTTCTACGGCGTCGGCGAGTATCTCGGAGACTGCCTGGAGTCGATCGCCCGGCAGGCCTGGACCGATTTCGAGGCGATCCTCGTCGACGACGGATCCCCGGACAACAGTGCTGTCGTCGCGAAGGAGTTCTGTGCGCGGGACCCGCGGTTCCGGCTGATCCAGCAGGACAACGCCGGCCCGGGTCCGGCCCGGGACGCCGGGATCCGCGAGGCGACCGGTGAGTACCTCGCGTTCGTGGACGGCGACGACCTGGTGTCGACGTACGGGTTCGCCGCCCTGATCCGGACCCTGGACCGGACCGGCTCGGACTTCGCCGGCGGCAACGCGCGCCGGTTCAACAACAGCTTCGGCGTCCGGCCGTCGTGGTTGCACAAGCAGCCGTTCGCCCGGGTCCGGCACGCCACGCACGTCACCGAGTTCCCCGATCTGGTCCTGGACCGGATGCTCTGGAACAAGGTGTACCGCCGCTCGTTCTGGACCGAGTACGGCTACACCTTTCCCCCGATCCGGTACGAGGACTACCCGGTCGCGCTCAAGGCGCACCTGGACGCGATCACCGTCGACACGATCACCCAGGCCGTCTACTACTGGCGCGAGCGCGAGTCCGGCGAGTCGATCACCCAGCAGAAGTTCCAGCTCGGCAACATCCGCGACCGGGTCACCTCGGCCGGGATGGTCATCGACCTGGTCGAGGACGCCGTGCCGGTGGTGCGCCGGCGGGTGCACGCGCACCTGGCACAGATCGACGTACTGACCCTGATGTCCGCGTTCGGATCGGTCCCGGCCGACGACGAGCAGGCGCTGGTGGACCTGTCCCGCGAGCTGGTCGACCGGCTCGACGAGGACGTGCTCGCGAAGACCCACCGGTACGACCGGATCCAGCACGCCGCGCTCCGGTCCGGCGACGTCGACCTGCTCCGCCGGCTCGCGGTGTTCCGCAACTCCGGTGGCCTGCGCGGCGGGGCGCGCGCCGTCGCGCACGGGCGCCGGCTCGAGTACAACTACCCCGGCCTCGGCGAATCCGCCGTACCGCGCCGGCTGTACGGCGTCCGCGACCAGGACCTGTCGCTCGCGACGAGCGTCCGCGAGGTCGGCTGGATCGACGGCAAGCTCTCGATCAAGGGCACGGCGGAGATCCGGCACGTGGAGACCGACCGGACGTCGACCCTCGAGATCGCGCTCCTCGTCGGCGAGACGTCGCACCCACTGCCGGTACGCCGCTACGCCGCGCTCGACCTGCACGGGACGCAGTCGCTCGTCGGGTTCGAGGTGCAACTCGACCCGGAGCTGCTCGCGGAATGCACGGGTGCTCCAGCGCACTTCGAGGTGCGGATGCGCTCCGGCCGGCGCCGACGGACAGGCATGCTCGGCGGTCAGGGCCCGGGGAGCCCGGGCTGGCCGCCCGGCGCGTGGATCGACGCGACGAACTGGATTCAACCGGGTCCGGGGAAGAGCGGTTGGTTCTCGCTGCGGCGGCTGACGGATCCGTGCCGGTTGACGTCGGTCGAGCAGACCGACCGCGAGCTGATCCTGCACGGTACGGCGTCGTTCGACGAACCGTCGCTGCGCCTGAGCCGGCCGGTCGTGGGCGGCGAGGAAGAGATTCCGCTGGAGCTCGACGGACGCGATTTCACCGCGCGGCTGCCGATCCGCGACCTCCTCGACGCGGCGAACCACGACGATCCGTTCGGTCAGCGGACCACCCGGGTGTTCCGGGTGCACGGCGGCGACGACCTGCAGCGGGTGCTGTTGTGGACCGCGGGCGACGCTGCGGTGTCCCGGGTCGTGGACGATCGGGTGGTCACGCTGACCCGGTCGACCGGCGGGTACGTGAACCTGCACGAGTCGCCGATCCGGACGACCGCTGTCGCGGCAGTTGTCGAGGGCAACGAGTTGGTGGTGCGTGGGTCCGCGGGCGGCGACGTCACCTTCAGCTGGCGGCGGTACCTGGCCGACTCCGACGACCACCTCGACGTCGCGTGCCGGCGTACGTCGTCCGGTGACGGCGGGTGGTCCGTGGCCGTCGACGTGGACGCGCTCGTCCCGGTGACCGCCGTACAGGTTTCCGTGGATCCGTTGGCTGCGTTGGCCGACTGGATCTTGTTCGCCACCAGAGCCGACGGTACGGCGCACGCCGTACAGTGCGAGCCGTTCCTGTGCAGCCGGTTGCCCTTGGCAATCGAGTCCGGGACGCATGCGCTCGCCGTCCGACCCCATGCCGGCACTCTGCACGTCGAGGTGCGCTGATGCATCACCACAACCACTACTACGGTCAGACGCACATCCTGTCCCGGTACGCCGGGTTCGACTTCGACCATCCGCCGCGGCTGCGTGGGTACCTGCAGCACGGGTGGAACATCGGCTGCGGGTGGAACCCGGTGCACGAGTTCTACGACGGCGCGTGGCGGTTCACCTGGAGCGACGCGCCTCGTCGCCGCGGGCATTCGCTCGGGCGGCGGAACTACCACAGCATCGGTGCCCCGTTCCTGTACCTGCTGGAGCTCGAGCCGGAGCCCACTGTGTTGGACCAAGATGGGCCGGTCGAGCGCGAGGGCACGCTGTGGTTCCTCTTCCACGGGTGGGAAGGCGGGAAGATCCACGGTGACCACCAGCGGCTGATCGACGAGATCCGGGAGACCGAGCCCGGCCCGGTGACGTTCAGCCTCTACTACACCGAGTACGACCGGCCCGAGGTGCGCGGCTTCTACGAGGACGCCGGGTTCCGGGTGGTGTCGTTCGGGCGGCGCGGGTTCTCCTACGAGGGCACCGACCGGAGGTTCCTGTTCAAGCAGCTCGCCGAGCTGCGCAAGCACAAGCGGGTCGCGGCCAACCGGTTGTCGACGGCAATCTTCTACGGTGTCGCGGCCGGCTGCGAGCCCGCGGTGTACGGCGACCCGATGGAGATGGACGGCGAGAACCCGCTGTTCGGTGGGCAGAGCCGGATCGAACGGCTGTGGCCGGAGATGCTCGGCAAGACCGTCGACCTCGAGGCCGCCCGCGCCACCACCGACCTCGAACTAGGTCGCCCCTGGATGATGCCCCCCGCAGAACTGCGGTCCCTGTTCGATTGGAGAGAGCGTGTTTGAGGTTCAGGTGGTCCGCGGCGAGATGCAGCCGTGGACCGATCGTACGACGCCGCGCCCGGCGCTGGCCGCGCTGTTGACCGACGTCGTCCCCGCCAACCGGCGGACGCTGATCCTCGGGCCGCATGCGCCGCAGTTGATCGAGTCCGTGCTCGCGCACTCGTCCGACGTGACGATCCTCGTCCGGTCGGTCTCCGACGCGCAGCAGCTCGGCGAGGACTTCGGCCCCTGCCTACAGGTGATCGCGGGCGCACTGGACGGTTTGCAGACGCCGCCGTACGACGTGATCATCGCGTCGGACGGGTTGGATCGGCTGCTGGGGTACGACAGTGCTGATCTGTCGTGGACCGCTCGGCTGGACGCCGTCGCCGCGCTCGCGACACCTGACGCGGTTGTCGTGCTCGGGCTGGAGAACGAGTTCTCGCTGCTGAACCTGCTGGACAGCCGGCCGCCCCACGAACGCCACGGCGACGACGAATGGCGGCCGCTGCACGACGATCCGACGCGCCCGGTGTCCGTGGATCAGTTCCGTACGGCGCTCCCGTGGCAGGCGGAGGTGTACGCCGACTTCGCGTCGCGCACTTATGTCCGCGCTGACGTGGCGTCCGCCGCTCGCCCCGGCGAACTCCCGACCCGCCTGGCAACAGCCGCCGTCGACCAAACCGACGTACCACTCCTGTCACCCGCCCACGAAGGCCTCGACACCGCCGCCCGAGCCGGCCTCCTCGCGTCCGTCCCCACCGGCTGGCTAGCCATCATCGGCGCCCAACCCACCCACGACATCTACACAGAATCCGCCCACACCGTCCTCACCGCCACCCAAACCCCCACCGGCTGGCACCTAACCACCACACCCGCCACCACCTCCGACACCTCCGACACCGCCTCCGACACGACCGGCGCTGCCGGCGAGCTGCTTGTGTTCGATCCGGGGGTTGTGCCCAGCACCATCTCTTCGGGTGTATCGGTGGAGAGTGTGTTGTTCCGGCTGGCTGCGGCTGAGGATGTGCCGGGGTTCAGGAAATTGGCGGCTGACCTCGGGGATTGGGTGACTGATTCGCGGGTGGTGCTTCGGTGGGATGACGTCGTTTATGACGGCGAATCCTTCTCCCACGGTGTTTCCGGCTGGGTTGCGCAGGAGACCGTGGCGAAGGAAGATCTGCTGGCGGCGGCGTGGGCGCGGTTCCACGGGCGGTTGATCGGGCAGCACCGTCGGCACCCGTGGCCGCCGTGGATGGTGGGGGACGACCTGGTGTCCGCCTGGCTGGGCATGTCGGGGGTCGAGGCCCCGGAGCCGACCCCCGCGACTTCACCGGACACGTTGCCGGTGGCAAGTGAGCAGGTTGCCAAGGGCAAGCAGATCGCCCAGACGTTAGACGACCTGCTGGGGATCACCAACGAATTGGCCGACCTGCGCACAGTGCTCGCGGAGGCAGAGGCAGCCAAGCACGAGCTGTTCGAAATGAAGGGCCATGTGTACGGGCTCGAGCGCACGCTCGGCTTCCGGAACAAGGCGATGAAGACGCGCGAGAACCGGATCCGTGAGCTCCGCGGCCAGCTCCAGAAGATGACGGCCGCCCACGACCGGATCCGCGACTCGCGCACGTACGCCGTCTCCCGCGTCATCTTCCACGCCGCCCAGGTCCGCAAGCCGAAGGTGGTCGCCCGCAAACTCGTCCGCAAGTTCCGCAAGAGATGACGGCGCCACGCCTGAGCGTGGTAGTGCCGTTCTACAACGTGGGGGCTTACATCGGGGACTGTCTCGACTCGATCGCGCGGCAGACGTTCGCGGATTTCGAGGCGATCCTGGTCGACGACGGTTCACCGGACGACAGCGCGGTGATCGCGAAGGAGTTCTGCGACCGCGATCCGCGGTTCCGGATCGTCCAGCAGCCGAACGCGGGTCTCGGCCCGGCGCGCAACACCGGCGTCGAGCACGCGTCGGGCGAGTACGTCACGTTCGTCGACAGCGACGACCTGGTCACGCGGCACGGGTTCGGGTTGCTGATCAAGGCGCTCGACCAGACCGGCTCGGACTTCGCCGGCGGGAACGCGCGACGGTTCAACAACAGTTACGGCGTACGCCCGTCCTGGCTGCACGGACAGGTGTTCACGGCGGATCGGCTGGCCACGCACATCTCCGAGACACCGCAGCTCGTGCTGGACCGGATGGTGTGGAACAAGGTGTACCGCCGGTCGTTCTGGGACGAGTACGGCTACCAGTTCCCTGCGATCCGGTACGAGGACTACCCGGTCACGCTGAAGGCGCACCTCGACGCGGTCACCGTCGACACGATCGCGGCGCCGGTGTACTTCTGGCGCGAACGCGAGTCCGGCGACTCGATCACCCAGCAGAAGTTCCAGCTCGCGAACCTCCGCGACCGGGTCGTCTCGGCCGGTCTCGTCCTGGACCAGGTCGAGGACGCACTGCCGGAGATCCGCAGCCGGGTGCACGCGCACTTCCGGCAGATCGACCTGCACGCGATCCTCTCGGCGTTCGGCACCGTGCCGCCGGAGGAGGAGCGGCACCTGGTCGAGCTCACGACCGAACTCCTCGATCGCCTCGACGACGACGTACTGGCGAACTCGCCGCGCGTCGCCCAACTCCAGTTCGACGCGTTGCGCGCGGGTGATCTCGAGCTCCTGCACAAGGTCGCGCTCGACCCGGCCTCGGCCGAAGACCACCTGCAGCTGACGAAAGCCGACTTCACCTTGGCGACCAGCGTGCGCGAGGTGTCCTGGATCGACGGCGAACTGTCGGTGCGCGGTACGGCGGAACTTCGGCACCTGCAGTCCAAACCGTCGGAGCTTCGGATCGGGCTGATGGTCGCGGGCTGGAACCATCGGCTTCCGCTGCGGCGCTACCCGGCGACTGACCTGCGCGGCGAGCAGAGCCTGGTCGGGTTCGAGGTCCGGGTCAGCCGCGAACTGCTCGCGAAGTGCCCGGCCGGTCCGGCGCATTTCGACGTACGGCTCCGGGTCGGCGGGGTCCGCCGGCGTGACCGGCTGCGGGGGCCGAGAGCCGGCAGTCCGGGATGGCCGCCCGGCGCGTGGATCGACGACACGAACTGGATCCAGCCCGGTCCGGGTCAGGACGGCGCGTTCGCCGTCCGGCGGTTGCCGGATCCGTGCCGGTTGACCGCGGTCGAGCAGACGCCGGACGCGCTGGTGCTGCACGGGCGGGCGGCGTTCGACGAGCCGTCGTTGTTCGTCAGCCGGCCATTGTCGGGCGGCGAGGAGGAACTGCCGCTCGAGGTACACGGCCGCGACTTCACCGCGCGGTTGCCGATCGGGCCGATCCTCGCGGAGATCAACCCGGACGACCCGTTCAGCCAGCGGACCACGCGCGCGTTCCGGATGCGCGGGCCGGAAGGTCGTGAGCAGGTGCTGTTGTGGACGGCCGGTGATCGGCTCGTTTCGCACGCCGAGCGCGGGCGGGTGGTGATGCTGACCCGGTCGACCGGTGGGTACGTGAACCTGCACGAGTCACCGATCCGGATCACCGCCACCGCAGTGGTTGCCGCAGGCAACATGCTCGTCGTGCGCGGCCCGGACTGGGGCGAGGTCGACTTCAGCTGGCGGCGGTACCTCCCGGACTCCGACGACCACGTGGACGTCGAGTGCCGCCGTACCGTCTCCGACGACGGCTGGGCCGCGGTCGTGGACATGACTGCCTTGGAGCCGGCCGAGTGGGTCCTCTTCGCGACAGCACCGGACGGTACGAACCATGCGGTCCAGTGCGAGCCGTTCCTGTCCAGCCGTCTACCGTTGACGATCACCCGCGGCCGACACACGCTCGCCGTACGCCCGCTGGCCGGGACGCTCCACCTGGAAGTGACTGAGGGCGTTGCTGCCGGTCCCATGCCCTAGCGGCGAGCGATCATCAGTTGGTGGGTGACCGGCCAGTCGACCGGTACGCCGTCCGGGGTGGTGATCGAGGCGACTGGAGCGATCCGGTGGTCGACGACCCAGTCGTTGCGCCAGGCCTTTGAGCACGGGTCGATGGTGAAGCCGGCCCGTTCGGCAACCGCGGTCCACCCGGCGAAGTTCAGGCCGCAGAACTGTTCATGGGTCTCGCTCAGCCAGTTGTCGACGTAGTCCTTGCGGGTCAGGAAGTCCATCGCGTCGGCCAGCCGGAGCACGATCTCGTCGCCGCGGACGGCGTACTCGAACCGAACTCTGGCGTTCCGCCGGAAGTCGTGTGCGAACTGGAAGAACCGCGCCCGCGTCGAGAGTTTCCCGACGTACGACGCGACGTCGCCGAGCGTCTCGAGCTCCGCCACGTCGTCCGGGTTCACACCGTCGCTGTCGTCGAGTCGCAGTACGACGGAACGGTCGGGCTCGTCCGGGCCGCACACGTCGGAGTTGATCCAGACGCCGTGCGGTGCTGTGTGCGCGAACAGTGCGTCGGCGAACCGCTGTACCGTCGCGGGCCGCGAGCCGTCGGCGTACGACCAGATCTCGTGCGTCAGCGCGAGCGTCAGAGTGGTGTCGATCGACCTCGGCGGAAAGACTGCTGAGCCGAGCATGTTGCGCTGGTAGAAATACACGTTCGGGTTGCTGAAGAGACCTTGCTCCTTCTTGTGCACGCATTCCGCGTACAGGTGCCGGGCGACCTCGACGCCGATCAGATCGGACTCGTGGAACCGCGGATCCCGGTCGATCAGTTGCAGCGTCGCGCCGGTCGCGCACCCGATGTCGAGAATCCGGCCGGGTTGCACAAAGTCCTTGATCTGCAGCCATTTCCGGTCGGCCGCGGTCTCGAACGCATCGGCGTACGTCTTGTAGTCACGAGTCGTCGTCAACCCACCGTCGTCGCCGACCACCGGGTCGTTCACGCACCGCGCGACGTGCGCATCCAGCGCGTACCGCTCGAACACGTCAACCGTCGCCGGATGCGCGAGCTTCTTCCACCCCTCGTTGCCCGCAGCAATCATCAACAGAACGTCCCAAGGCCGAGCCGTCCCCTCCGGCTCAACCCCGATCACCCGATATCCGAGCCGCTCATAAAGCTTGCTGACCGAAGGCGTTGAACACGCGACAACGGTATTGGCAGGCGTCAACCGCACCAGATCATCCGTCCCCGCCTCAACAGCCTTGACAGTCACCTCGGCAAAATCGTCCGTCGGCGGAGTATCCACCACCCCCACCACCAACGACCGAATCCCCTCGGCAACACTGAACCGCTCAATCGCCGCCTCCCGCCGATCAAACCCCACCGGATTCCGCTTGGTCGTCCGATGATTGGCCGAGGTCACCGCCCAAACCACACTCCACCCCGAAAACCCCCGCAAAAACTCCCCCTGAAACCGAGTCAGAACATGATGCCTGCCGGGAAACAGCAGGTACATCAGAGGAGGTCCCAGGTGAGGGGGGTGCCGGCGGGCGTGTTGGTGCGGAAGGGGCGGCCGTTTACCTGGGTGAAGAGGTCGGGGGCCAGGCCGCCGGCGGGGCGGATGGAGCGGACGTTTTCGGGGGTGACGGGGTCGCCGGCGCGGACGTCCTGGGTCACGTAGAGGGAGCGGCGGAAGCGGAGGACGTTCTCCTCCGCCTGCTTTGGGCCGATGACGGGCTTACCGAGGGAGAGCTGGGCTACTCGGGTGCTTTCGACGAGTAGCTCCAGTTCCCAGGGTTCCAGTGAGAAGGCTGAGTCGACTCCGCCGTCGGTTCGTTTGAGTGTGACGTGCTTTTCGATGACGGTGGCGCCGAGCGCGACCGCGGCTACGGCGGCGCCGATGCCCATCGTGTGGTCGGAGAGGCCCACCTGTACGTCGAGTGCGTCGCGGAGGACCGGGATGCCGCGGAGGTTGGACTGTTCGGGTGGCGCCGGGTAGCTGGCGGTGCAGGACAGGACGATGATCTGCTCGTTGCCCGTCGAGCGCGCGGCGCGGACCGCGGCGTCGATGTCGGTCAGTGTGGCGGAACCGGTCGAGATGATGATCGGCTTGCCGGTCTCGGCCATGCCGCGGACCAGCGGCAGGTCACCGATCTCGTTCGACGCGACCTTGTACGCCGGAACGTTCAGCTTCTCCAGGAAGTCGATCGCGGTGCTGTCGAACGCGGACGAGAACGCGACCAGCCCGAGCGATGCCGCCAGTTCGAAGATCGGCTCGTGCCACGCCCACGGCGTGTGCGCCTCCTCGTACAGGTCGTAGAGCCGCGCCTCGCTCCACAGTTCGTGTTCCGCCGGCAGCCGGAACGCCGGCAGGTCCAGGTCGAGCGTCATCGTGTCCGCGGTGTACGTCTGCAGCTTCAACGCCTGCGCACCGGACTCCGCCACGGCTCGCACGATGTCCAGCGCGCGCTCCAGGTCGCCGTTGTGATTCCCGGACATCTCCGCGATCACGAACGGTTGATGCTCGGGCCCGACCGGCACATCACCGATCTCGATGGTCGTGTTCATGACTTCCCTTGAATTCGACGATCCTGTTTGCGCAGGCTGATCGGGATCACGGTGAGCTCGCGCCCGTCGGCGTACCGAGTCTCCGGCGTGCCTTCGACGAACCGGAAGCGCCGGTTCATCTGCCGGACCACGGTGTTGTGTTCGAGCACCTCACCGGTGAGTACGTCGAGTCCGAGCTCGTCGAACGCGTACGCCGTGGCCTCGCGCATCAGCTCGATCCACGCCGGCAGTGTCTCGCCGCGCTCCGCGAGCCCGTCGGCGTCCAAGAAGAACCCCCACGCGCCCGCCGTACCGTCGAGGTCGAAGAAGTTCACCACTCCGGCGGTCACGCCGTCCCGCGTGTAGATCAGCACCCGCCGCGACGGGTCGACCGAGGCTTTCGTCCACCACGCCGCGTGTTCGCCGGCGCTGATCTCGTGCGAGGTGATGCTCACGTCCCGATTCGCCTGCTGGTTCCGCAGCTCCCGGATGATCTCGACATCGTCGTCAGTCGCGGTCCGCAGCATGGTCCTAACCTAGCGTCTTCTCATCGGGGTCCGGATGTGTAAACATCTTTCGACTTCAGCTTGAACGACGGTCGGAGAGTGACATGAGAGTCTGGCGAGCTATGGGTGTACTCGGTGCGACGGCAGGGCTGTTGCTGGGTGGATTGACCGGTACGGCGTCGGCCGCGGACCAGCAGACGTGTACGCCGAACGCGTCCACCCCGCTCCGGCAGTTCCGGGCGAGCTGGATCTCATCGGTGGTGAACATCGACTGGCCGTCGAAGACCGGGCTGAGCGCGGCGCAACAGCAGGCCGAGCTGATCGGCTGGCTGAACGACGCGGTCCGGCAGCACCACAATGCGGTGATTCTGCAGGTCCGCCCGACCGCGGACGCGTTCTGGCCGTCGAAGGTGGAGCCCTGGTCGCAGTACCTGACCGGCCACCAGGGCGGCGACCCCGGCTATGACCCGCTGAAGTTCGCGGTCGCCGAGGCGCACAAGCGGAACCTCGAGCTGCATGCCTGGTTCAACCCGTACCGGCTCTCGATGGGTACCGACCTCAATGCACTCGTCCCGACGCACCCGGCCCGGCTGCATCCGGACTGGGTGGTGACGTACGGCGGCAAGCTGTACTACAACCCCGGCATCCCGGCCGCCCGCAAGCTGGTCGAGGACGCGATCATGGACGCGGTCGCGAACTACGACATCGACGGCGTGCACTTCGACGACTACTTCTACCCGTACCCCGTGGCCGGTCAGACGTTCAACGACGCCGCGACGTTCGCGCAGTACAACGACGGCTACACGAACCTGCAGGACTGGCGCCGGCACAACATCGACCTGCTGATCCAGGAGCTCGGCAGCCGGATCAAGGCGATCAAGCCGTGGGTCAAGTTCGGCATCTCGCCGTTCGCGGTCTGGCGGAACAAGGCGACCGACCCCGAGGGCACCGACACCACGGCCGGCGTGCAGACGTACGACGACCTCGCCGCCGACACCCGCAAGTGGGTCCGCGAGGAGTGGATCGACTACATCGTCCCGCAGGTGTACTGGGCGCAGGGCTTCGCGCCGGCCGACTACAACAAGATCGTGCCGTGGTGGGCGGAGCAGGTCCGCGGTACGCACGTCCACCTCTACATCGGCGAGGCGACGTACAAGGTCGGTACGTCGACACAGTCGCCGGACTGGTCGGACCCGCAGGAACTGAGCGACCACCTGGCGTTCGACAGCACGATCCCCGAGGTGAAGGGGAACATCTTCTTCTCCGCGAAGGACGTCCGCGCAGACCGGCTCGGTGCGACCACGCTCCTGAACCACAACTGGTACTCGAAGCCCGCCCTGATCCCCGCGATGCCGGCCCTCGACTCCCGCGCACCGCTCCCCGCGCACGCAGTACGCGCGACCCGCACCACCGACGGCGTCCAGCTGAACTGGTCGCGCACGTCCACCGACACCACGTCGTACGCGATCTACCGCCGCGAACTGAAGGGCAACGACCACTGCCCCGACAACGACGCCCGCAACCTCCTCACCACAATCCGCTCCACCGGCCCCACCCAGTCCTACGTCGACACCACGGCAGTCCCAGGCACGGCCTACCTGTACTCCGTAACCGCCCTGGACCGCCTCTCTAACCAGAGCGTGCCGATCCCAACGGTGTCGATCCGCTGACGGATCTTGCTAACGGTAGTGTTTGTCGCCTGCTAACGGTAGCGTTCAATCGCTGCTAACGGTATGGTAGGCGTGTGGTCGAGTACCTGGAGCGGGTCGTTGACGCCGAATTGGACGAACTGCTCGCGGGCCTGCCGGCGGTGACACTCGACGGGCCCAAGGGTGTCGGCAAAACCGCGACCGCCGCCCGCCGTGCCAGGACCACGTATGCCCTTGACGACCCGGCGCGGCGACTGCTGCTCGAGGCCGAGCCGGATCGTCTGGATCGGGCCGAGCCGCCCGTACTGCTCGACGAGTGGCAGCTGTATCCCCAGGTCTGGGATCAGGTACGGCGCAGCGTCGACCGGGACAACACGCCGGGCCGCTTCCTGCTGACCGGCAGCGCGACCCCGGTCAGTGCGCCGACACACTCCGGCGCCGGGCGCATCGTCCGCCTCCGGATGCGGCCGATGTCCTTGTCGGAGCGTGGGATCGAGTCTCCGACCGTCAGTCTCAAGGGTCTGCTGACCGGGAGTCGGGAGACTCTGCGCGGTACGACGAACGTACTGCTCGCGGACTACACCGAGGAGATCGTTCGGTCAGGCTTCCCGGGCATCCGGCCGCTCACCGACCGGCCCCGGCGTGCCCAGCTCGCCGGGTACGTCGATCGGATCGTCGAGCGGGACTTTCCCGAGCAAGGGCACTTGGTGCGGCGGCCGGCAACGCTGCGCGCCTGGTTGGCCGCGTACGCTGCGGCAACCGCCACAACAGCGTCGTACAACGCGATCCTGGACGCCGCGACCGCGGGCGACACCGACAAGCCGGCGAAGACGACGACCATCGCGTATCGCGATGTGCTCAGCCAGTTGTGGTTGCTGGAGCCCGTAGAAGCCTGGTTGCCGACCCGGAACCGGCTGAGCCGCTTGGCTTCGTCGCCCAAACACCACCTGGCGGATCCGGCCCTGGCCGCGGCCTTGCTCGGCGTCGGCGCGACCGCGCTGCTCGACGATGCGGTCAAGGGACATCCGCGCGTCCGCGACGGTGTCCTGCTCGGACAGCTCTTCGAGTCCCTGGTCACGCTCGACGTACGTGTCTATGCCCAGGCCGCCGAGGCCGCTGTGCGGCACCTCAGGACCAGGAACGGCGATCACGAAGTCGACCTGATCGTCGAACGTGCCGATCACCGAGTGCTGGCGATCGAGGTGAAGCTCGCGCCCTTCGTTACCGACGAGGACGTCAAACACCTGCTCTGGTTGCGGTCGGAGATCGGCGTGGACCTGGTCGACGCGATGGTGATCTGCACCGGAACCGACGCCTACCGCCGCCCGGACGGGATAGCGGTGGTCCCCGCCGCGTTGCTCGGTCCCTGAGGTGTCACGGGCTCCGGGTGCCGGGTGGGGTTGGGGTTCCGGGGGTGGTGGGGGACGAGGGCAGGTTGGTCGGGAAGGTGCCGCTCGGGAACGGGACCGTCGGTTGGCTACCGGTCGGGAGGTTCGGGGTCGGGAGAGTCGGCGTCGTCGGATCGCCAGCTGAACCGCTCGTGGAGGAGGTCGGGAACGAAGGTGGCTGCGTCTGCGAGGACGGCAACGGCGCTGACGGGCTCGGTGTGGGGGGGAAGGGGTTTGTCGGGGGTGGTGGGTAGATCTGGTAGACGCGGACTGTGCCTAGTTGGAAGCGTAGTTCGGTGAGTTTGTCGAGGTTTTTCGGTGGGGTGCTGACTCGCTCGTCGAGGAGCAGCCACTGGACGTCGTACTTCGTGCGGAGGGTTTCGATGGTCTGGCGGGTCGGGTTGGTGAAGACTTCGTCGTTCAGGGCGAGCAGGTCCGGGTTCCAGTACGGCCCTTGGACGCCGGCGGGATAGCTGTCGTCGACCCGCGCCTGGTAGGACCAACCCTCCACCAGCACCCGGCGTTCGGCGTAGCCGGCGATCCAGTACGAACCGGTCCGGCAGTGTGAGGCGCGCGGCTGGTGACAGTGCACGTTGGTGGCGATCCGGTCGCCGGAGCCGGAGTTGCGGCGGATGAAGCGGGCCGCCTCGATCCCGCCCGGTGCGATCGAGTCGTACGACGTGAGCGGCGGCTTCGCGAACCGCCGTACGGACGCGACCGTCGGCGACACCGTCGTACCGATCAGCACGGCCACCGCGATCACCGCCCAGGTACGGCGGGAACCGCGCAGCACCAATCCGAACACGCCGACCCCGAGCGCCGCGATCACCAGCGCCACCGCGAGACTCTGGCCGAAACAGCTGTCCGACGTACACGACCGCGGTGTCTGATGCCGGCCCCAGTAGATCGCGGCGCCCCCGATCGCGGCCGCGACACCGGCGATCCAGTACTGCCGCCGCTCGAGCGAACCGAGGCCCCAGGTCGCGAGCAGTACTCCGAACACGAAGCCGGTGCGCACGAAGAACAGTTGGGTGTCCCCACGATCCGCGAGCAATGACGCCAGCAGTACCGCGGCCACGAACCCGGCGACCAGGAACACCACCATCACGCCGCGCCGCTTGATCAGCAGCACGCCCACGAGCGGCATCAGCCACCCGATCACGACCACCGCCGCGATCACCGGTACGGCTGACCCGCCGCCCATCCGATCCGCCAGGCTCTCGAACGTCGCGCCCGGATCGAACCGTACCGCCGAGGCCGCGCCGCGCACTACGAAGAAGAATGTCAACGTGTACGCCGCCGCGACGCCCACGCCGAGCACCAGCGCCCGAAGGTTCAACCGGCCCGCCCGGACCGTGAGGTAGATCCACGCGACCGCCAGGCCCGTCGCGTACACAGGCAAGGTCGTCGCCTTCGTCAACGCCAGAGCCGCGACCAGCACCCCGGCCGTGACGAACAACCGGAACAGCTGACCACGCGTCGTCCCCGGCCGCCGCCGCAAGAGCAGCGTCGTCACCGCGATCAACGGCAGCAGTAACACCGTCGAGAACGCCTGCGGTGGGTTGGTCAACTGCCCCAGCGAGAACGGCCCGTCCGCGAACACCCGATCCGACACCGCCCACGGCCACGCGACCAGATCGCCACCGGCGACCACGAGCCCGGCGGCGATCGGCGCCGCGACCGCGCGACCGGTCAGCAGCATCCCCACCGCGGCCGCGCCGAGCACAGTCAGCAGGATCCACAGGAACGGCGCCATCCGGTGCGTGAGTACGTCGAGCGGCACGTTGGTGATCCAGTGCGCGGATGCCAGGTGTTCGTACGCCGCCCAGTGGGTCGTCAGCGGGCCGCCGTCGGCGTACGGGATCCGCGGCGGGAAGTGGTGGGTGATCTCGCCCGCGATCGCGAGGTTGTGCGGAGCGTCGGAGTTCGACCGGAGCGCGTCGGGGCCGTTCAGCGGGATCAGGTGCGCACCGACCCGGACGAACCAGGCGGCCGCGACGCCGACCGCGAGCATCATGCCGGCCATCGACCACCACGGCGTCGGCCGCTCGGGGAGCTTGCGGCGCGGCAACGCCCGCCACATCCCGAACGCGAGCGCCGGCATCAGCAGCGCCGCGAACGGCATGTCGAACAGCATCCCGAGCGGATAGACCAGCGCCTCGACGGCCAGCCCGAACGCCGTACCGAGGATGACGTCCGCGCTCAGCCAGCCGACGCCGCCGGTCAGCCGCCGCCAGAACATCGTGCCCGGTACCACGATCACCAGCAGCAGATAGGCCAGGTACGCCGCCGGCATCCAGGGCGGGTGCTCCTGCAGCGCGACGAACCAGGCCAGCGGCAGCACCGGAAGGCTCGCCAACGCCGCGGTCGGCTTGCCTCGTCCGGTCGTCCGACGCCTTCCCGCGGCCCTGATCATCGGGCGATTGTATGAGTCCCACCTGTCGATCCGATGTCCGGTGAGCCGTTTACCGGACAGAACTTCCCGTTTACACTCAGTAATCTCCAGGTCTCGGGAGGTCGCGATGATCGGTCAGCACATCGCCGGACTACCGGTCGAGGAGGTCCTGCTGGCGGCGCTGGCCGCGGCCGGCCCGGTGATCGCGCTGGCGTGGCTCGAGGTCCGCGCGCGGATCAAACGCTTGACGGACCGCCGGCACTCATCAACCTCTTCCGAGGAAGCCGCGCCGGGCGCGGCGCAGCGTGACGGGTTCGGCGCAGGGAGCGTTGGTGAGTGCGGGAGGTCCGGCGCTAGGCTTCGGGACTATGAGTTCGGTGGATCGGAGTCGGGTCAGGGAGTTGATGGGTGAGGTGATGACGGCTCAGGGCCGCGCATTGCCGGCCGACGACACGGCGGATCTCCGGGATATCGGGTTCCGGTCGCTGGACTTCTCCGAGCTGGCCCTCCGGGTGGAGGACGAGCTCGGCGACGAGCTGAACTTCGATGCCCCCGGGCTGCGCCGGATCGCGACGGTCGGCGACGTACTGGATTTCATCGAGCAACTCCAGTCGGCGTGACCGTGCCGATGACTGGGCGCCGGCGCAGCACCGCCCTGATCGGCGACGACAACACCGTCGTCGTCGGCGGCAAGCGGCTGACCTGGCGGACGCTGCCCAAGCTGCCGCAGATCCCGTCGCCCGCGGCGGTCCTCGTCGACAACGGCGGCGACGCGCTCGCGGCGCTGCGGCACCATGCCGTGCACGGCACCGAGTTGCTGGTGGCGACCGAGTCCCGCGTCGACGAGCTGATGCGCGAGGAGCTGGGGGAGTCCGGTTTCGCGATCGTTCTGCCCGATGGGGAAGTCACCCCGGCCAAGCTGAAGCGCGTCGAGGAGGCCGGCCGTGCCTGGCTGCTCACCTCCGGCTCGACCGGCCGGCCGAAGCGGATCGGTCACACGCTCGAGTCGCTGACCACGGTCACTGCAGATCAGCCGCCGCGCACGTGGCTGCTGCCGTACTCGCCCGGTACGTACGCCTGGTGGCAGGTCGTTACCCTCTCGTTGACCCAGCGGGACCAGGGCCTGGTCGTGATCGAGCCGCACGAACTCGAGGACTGGCCGGCGGTTGCGACGGAGCACGGCGTCACGGCCGCATCCGGTACGCCGACCTTCTGGCGGCAGGCGATCTACCGCGACTCCGACGCGCTGGCCGCCGTACCGCTGGAACAGATCACGCTCGGCGGCGAACCGGTCGACCAGGCGATCCTCGACCAGCTGTGCGAGCTCTTTCCGAAGGCCCGGATCTCCTGGATCTACGCTTCCTCGGAGGTCGGCGCGTCGATCGTGGTGCACGACGGCAAGGCCGGCTTCCCGAAGGCGTGGCTCGACCGCGAACCGGACCCGGAGCGGCCGGTGCTCAGCGTCGACCGCGACGAATTGGTGATCCGCTCACCGCACCACGGCGCCGGTCTGATCGGCGCGGTACACACCGGCGACCGCGTCGAGTTCGACGGTGACCGGGTACTGATCACCGGGCGGCTGGACACCGACGAGATCAACGTCGGCGGGTCGAAGGTGTCGGCGGGGGTGGTGCGCAACGTGCTGATGGGCCACCCGGGCGTTTCCTGGGCGCGAGTGTTCGCGCGCAAGGCCCCGCTGGTCGGCCGGATGGTCGCGGCCGAGGTGGTCCCGAACCCGTCGCTCGGCCCGATCACCGACGCGGACCTGGTCCAGTGGTGCTCGAACCGCCTGCCGGACTACGGCGTACCGCGGCGGATCAAGTTCCTCGACGAGATCCCACAGAAGGAAACCCTGAAGAGCGATGTCTGACACTGTGGTGCCGCCCGCGTCGGTCGTCCTGGTCTCCGGCGGATCCCGCGGTCTCGGCCTGGCGATCGTCACCGACCTGCTCGGCGCCGGCCTGAAGGTCGCCGCGTTCGCCCGGACGGTCACGCCCGAGCTGACCGCGCTCGGCGAGAAGTACCCCGAATACCTGCACTACGGCTCCGTCGACGTCAACGACGCCGCGGCTGCGCAGGCGTTCGTGCGCGCGGTCGAGACCGAGCTCGGACCGATCGATGCCTTGGTCAACAATGCGGCCATCGGCCAGGACTCGCTGCACGTCCATACCTCCGCCGACCACCTGGCCGAGATCATCCGGACGAACCTGACGTCGCCGCTGATCCTGACCCGGTTCGTGCTCCGCCGGATGCTGGCGAAGGGGCTCAAGGGCCGGATCGTCAACATCACCTCGATCTGCGCCCAGCGCGGTTACCCGGGCCTGGTCGCGTACTCGGCCACCAAGGGCGGAATGGACGCGGCCACCCGTTCGCTCGCGCGCGAACTGGGTGGCCGCATCCTTGCCAACGCCATCGCTCCGGGGTTCTTCGCGTCGGAGATGTCGGCCGTGCTGGGGCAGACCCAGCTCGACCAGATCACCCGGCGCACCCCGACCGGCCGGTTGACCGAGCCCGAAGACGTCCTTCCCCTCGTCCGGATGCTCCTGCTCGATCAGACCAACCTCAACGGCCAGGTCCTGGTCGTCGACGGCGCCGCGTCGATTTAGTCCGCTGCCACCACCTCGACCGGTTGCGGCGCCGGGCGGAACCAGTTCCACGGGCGGACGGTGACGACGATCATCGCCAGGCTGACGGCGGCGTAGACCAGCGAGCCGATGAAGGCCGCGTGTACGCCGTCGACCAGCACCTCGCGCGGGATCCGCGACGTCGAATTGCGGCTCGCCGTACCGAAGATCGTGACCAGGATGCCCAGTCCGAGGGCGCCACCGACCTGCTGTACGACGTTCAGCATGCCGGAGGCGGCGCCCGAGTCCTCGGGTGCGACGCCCGCGATCGCGCGGCCGACCAGCGGGATGAAGATCATCCCGGCGCCCGCTCCGAACAGCAGCATCGGACCGACCACGTCGTGCAGGTAGGTGGCGTGCGACCCGAGCCGGGTCAGCCAGAGCGTTCCGAGCGTCACCAGCGTGGAGCCGGTCAGCAGCAGTTTGCCGCTGTCGATCCGCGCGACCAGCTTCGGCACGATGCGCGACGCCGTGAACAGCAGACCGGTCATCGGCAGGAACGCCAGCCCCGCCGCGAGCGGGCTCAGCGCGAGCACACCCTGCAGGTACTGCGTCATGAAGAAGAACATCCCGAACATCGTCCCGACCACGAGCAGCATGGTCAGGTACGACGCCGAGCGCACCGGCGAGCGGAACAGCCGCAGCGGCACGATCGGGTGGCTGACCCGCCGCTCGATCAGGACGAACGAGACCAGTAGGACGACGCCGACCGCGAACGCGACCAGCACCTCGGGCGAGGACCAGCCCTTCTCGGCGACCCGGATGAACCCGAACACCAGCGAGGTGATGCCGAGCGTCGAGGTGAGCGCGCCGGCCAGGTCGAACCGGCCGGTCTCCGGCTCGGTCTCGGTCAGCACCCGGCGCGCTGCGAAGATCAGCGCGGCTCCGATCGGCACGTTGATGAACAGGCCCCAGCGCCAGGACGCCCACTCGGTCAGCATGCCGCCGAGCACCAGCCCGACGCTGCCGCCGCCGGACGAGATCAGGCTGTAGTAGCCGAGCGCCTTCATCCGCTCGGGACCTTCGCGGTAGGTGAGCATCAGCAGCGTCAGCGCTGCCGGTGCCGCGATCGCGCCACCGATGCCCTGCAGGACGCGGGCCGCGAGCAGCAGTTCGGCGTTCGGCGCGAGACCGCCGAGCAGCGAGGCGAGCGTGAAGATGCTGACGCCGGTGACGAACACCCGGCGGCGGCCGAGTAGGTCGCCTGCCCGGGCGCCCAGCAGCAGCAGACCGCCGAACGCGAGCGCGTAGGCGTTCTGCACCCAGGACAGGCTGGACGGGCTGAAGTGCAGCGCCTCCCGGATGTGAGGCATCGCGATGTTCACCACGGTGGCGTCGAGGATCACCATCAGCTGGGTGACCAGGATGACTGCGAGTACTACCCCGGGACGCCGGGCAGGCGTACCGGAATCGGCGCCGGCCGGCGCCGCGGTTGTTGCCGACATAGTGCTCCTTACCCCAGAGGGGCTACAGTTGAGAAAGAAAGCGGAGACTTCCTCCGGATACAATACGGAGGCATCCTCCGCTTTGCAAGCGATATTGTTGACGAACCCTCGGGAGGAGGCTGGATGGCGCCGCAACCCATGCCCTGTACACGGCCGACGCGCGCGGACGCGGCCCGGAACTACGACCGTCTGGTGGCGGCCGCCCGGGAGACGTTCGCCGAGCACGGCACCGACACCTCGCTGGAGGAGATCGCCCGCCGGGCCGGCGTCGGCATCGGCACGCTGTACCGCCGGTTCCCGAACCGGACGGCGCTGCTCGAGGCGGTCTACGTCGACGAGATCCAGTCGGTCGTGGATCGCGCGTACGAGTTCGACAAGGAGTTCGCGCCGTTCGACGCGCTGGCCGCGTGGCTGCGCAGCTTCGTCGGCTACGGGCTGTCCAAGAAGAGCCTGTCGCACGAGCTGACGCTTGCCCTCGGCAAGGAATCCCCTTTCTTCGCGGCCTGCAAGATGAACGTCCAGGAGGCCGGGAATCTCCTGCTGGGGAAGGCGAAGCAGGCCGGTGAGGTGCGCCCAGAGGTGGACCTGATGGACCTGCTCCGGCTGGTCGGTGGCATCACCCACTCCCCGGACACGCCGCCCGAGCAGGCGCACCGCCTTCTCGACATCGTCCTCTGCGGACTCAGGCCTGCAGTTGAGACCGTGAAGGGTTAGCCGCGTCCTTCGGCGTGGGCTTTCAGCGGCGGACCTGGCGGCGGGCGTCGAGTTGCGCGTGGTCGGCGGCGGTCAGCCCGGCGTGCCACCCGGCGCCGTTGGTGATCCGCGTCCGCCGGGTCGTCGTGTTCGGGAACAGTTGGGTGAACAACGCGTCCACCTGCTCCTCGCGTTTGGCCAGCACCGGCAGCAGGCGACCCGCCTCCGCTTCTGCTACGGCGGCCTGGGTCGCGGCGGCGGTCTGCTCGAGCCGCTCGCCGATCCGTTGCGCGTAGGCCATCAGGAACGACTGCCGGAACGACCGCGTGCGGGATTCGCCGCGATGGCCGATGTGCTTGCCAGCGGCAATCATCGCGCGGTTCGCCTGCACCAGCAGGGACGTGCTGAGGATCTCGGTGTGCTGCAGGTTGACCTCGGCGCCGACGATCGTGACCACGGCCAGGTCCTCGATCACGACCGTACGGCAGCGGTTCGCCGCCGCGACCGCGCCGACCAGTTGCGCCTTGGCCGAGACGTACGGCGTATCGACCCATAGCCGGCGCCCGGCCGAGTCGTCCGGAAGCTCGTCCTCGGCAGCCTCGAGCAGCGCGTGGTCCAGCGAGAACTTGGCCATCAGCTCCTGCGCCTTCCCGGACAGCGCCTCGGCCTCGTCCGGGAACTCGGTCGCTTCCGCCTTCGCCAGCAGGGCACGGATCCGCGCGAGCATCTTCCCGTTCGCCGGTACGACGGGTTGCGCGTGGCGGACCGGCGTACCGGGCAGGGGATAGAGGCGGGCGAGCACCGGCAGCGTCTGCAGGAACCCGGCCAGCGACAGGGCGTGATGCAAGGTGAGGTAGCGGCCGACGCGCGCGGCGGCGCTCCAGTCGGTCAGGCTCAGCGCGGCGAAGGGTTGCGGCACACCGAGGTCGGTCAGCTGGGCGAGCCAGTTCGGATCGATCGTGGCGGCTTTGTAGGCCACGTGCTCGGCGGAGATCGCGGCCAGCAACAGGGGCTCGACACCCGAGTCGAGACTGCGGCGTCCGTGCTGCACCACGTCGGCCGGCGCCCAGCCGCGTTCCCACGTCGTGCGGAGCAGACCGGTGAGGAACACCTGCAGGCAACGGTCCACCTGCGCCTGGTCGCGTTCGTCGTACGCACCCAGGCGTGCCAGTTCCGTATCCGCCCGGTCGTCGCGCAGGGCAACGACCGCGGCCGCGATCGGCAACTGCTGCAGGATCTCCTCGTCACTCACGCCGTCGAGTCTGACATCGAGCGAAGCCCTACCCAAACGGGAATCCGCGTCCCTGTGGATAACCTCAGGCCAGCGGTAGCTGGTAGCTGACGAACTTCTGGTGGGTGGTGAAGCCGAGGTTCTCGTACAGGCCGAGCGCGCCGGTCGGGTTGTCGGCGTCGACGCCGAGGGACGCCCGCTGGTAGCCGGCCTGTGCGGCCTCGGTGAGGACCTTCGCCAACGCCGCGCGCGCCAGTCCGCGGCCGCGGTACGCGCGCCGGGTCCCGACCTGGCCGATGTACAGCTCGCGGACGCCGGTCGCCTCGGTGCTGGCCACCCACTCGAAGCAGTTCACGTACGACGCGACGGTCGCACCGTCGAGTACGTAGTACGACTGGTCGCCGCGGAACGCCCGGGACCCGATCGACCGGGACCGCCAGAGCTCCGGCGTCGGCGGCGTCCAACCCCAGTGGTCGGAGAACGCTTCGTAGTGCGCCAGCCGGAGCTCCTCGTCGTGTGCGGCGTCGTACGACGTCAGCTGCAGGTCGTCCGGTACCGCTACCTCAGGGATCGGCTGGTCGAGCGGCCGGCGCATCTCGAAGAAGTACCGCTCGGGTTTGAACCCCAAGCCTTGGAGCAGGGCCGTCGCGCCGGCGTTCGTGCCGGCGGCGCCCACGGTCACGTAGCCGGGAGCCTCCGGATGCGTCTGGGCGTGCAGTCCACCGGCCCGGGTGATCAGCCACTGCATCAGCTGCGTGCCGAGCCCGCGCCGCCGCCACTCGGGGTGGACCGCGCCCTCCACCCGCACCCGGTCGACGTCGACCACGGTCTGCTGGGCGTGCGCAATGCCGTAGCCGATCATCCGCCCGCCGGCCCACAGCGCGATGCTGTCCTGCGCGAGGTTGACGCCCGGCCGCCGGAAGCTCTCGGCGAAATCCTCGGCGCCGAAGTTCTCGCCCTCCTGGTCGACCTTCTCCTTGGCGGCGAACATCTCCGCGAATTCCTCGACGTCGTCCAGCGTCAGCGGCCGCGCCGCGATCCCCTCCGGCCAGTTCATGGCTCGACCGTACGGCGTACAACCGGTCAGAGCACGCCAATTTGCTCTGCGAGCCAGCGCACCGCCATCGGGTACCGGTACTCGATCCCGCCGTGGGTGCCCTCGAACAGCTCGAAATGGATCCGCGCATCCGGTACGCCGGCCTGCTGCGCCGCACGGTGGAACGCGGTCGCGCCGAGGTCGAGGTAGTACTCGTCCTGGCGGCCGGCGTCGATCCACACCGCGCGCAGCGAGCGGAGCGCCTCCGCGTACTGCTCCTGCTTCGCCATCTCCACCGGGTCGAAGGACATCCACCGCGACCACACATCCGGAACGACCGCGCCGAGCTCGTCGAACGGCAGCAGTACGGTCCCGTCGGGCTCGGCGGAGTACGCCGAGGCATATCCGTACATCTCCAGCAGGTGCAGATCCTCCATCGTGGTCCGGCCGGCGCGGGTCTCGAGGACTTCGAAGTACTTCTCGAAGCTGCCCTCGTACTTGTCCCGCAGCGTCCGCGCCCGCTCCGGGAACTCCGGCCGGTAGCAGACGTCGAACAGCGCATCGCCCGCGTGCGTCGCGAGCGCACCGAACACGTCGGGCCGCATCAACGGTGTGACCATCGCGGTGTAACCGCCGCTGGACTTGCCGGTGATCGCGCGGTGGTCGCGGTCCGGGATGGTCCGGTACGTCGCGTCGATCCACGGCACGATCTCGTCGCACAGGTACGACTGGTACTGCCCGGTGCCGGGCGAGTCGAGGCACTGGCTGCCGCCGTACTTCGTCCACGAGTCGACGAACACCACGATCGCCTTCGGCGCGCCCTCCTCGGCGAACATCGCGTCCAGGAGCTCCGGGTACGGCTGGCGGAACGGGGTGCGGTTGAACCACATGCCGACATGGCCGGTGTAGCCCATCGTCACGTAGATCGACGGGTAGCGTGCGTCGGTGTCGTCGTATCCCGGCGGCAGGTAGATCAGCACGGGCCGCTCGTACGGGTCGCCGAGCGGGTTGCCGCGCAACAGCTCACTGGTGTACGTCGTCTGGTCCAGGCGTCCCTGGTACTCGGCCGACCACGGCAGCATGCGGTACCTCCTACATCGCGTCGGGGGCCTCGATACCCAGCAGGCCGAGTCCATCCTGCAACACTTTCCGGGTTGCCGCGCAGAGGGCGATCCGGCTTGCTCTGGTCTCGCCTTCACTGCTCAGCACCGGGCACTGCTCGTAGAAGGCCGAGAGCGCGGACGCCACGTCGTACAAGTAGGTGCAGAGTCGATGCGGTTGGAGCGTCTCCGCGACCTGCTCGACGGTGGTGGCGAAACCGGTGAGCAGCAGCGCGAGCCGTTGCTCGGCCGGTTCTGTCAGCTGGGTGACTGTTGTTTCCGGCGAAGCTTTTGAGAGCAGCCGGGTGAGCCGGGCGTGCGCGTACTGCAGGTACGGGCCGGTGTTGCCGGTCATCGCGACCATCCGGTCCAGGTCGAACACATAGTCGTTGCCCCGGTCACTTGACAGATCGGCGTACTTCACGGCCCCTACCCCGACCGCCCGTGCCGTCACTTGCCGGTCCAGGCCCTCCCGACCGGCGAGCAGCGCGTCCGCCCGCGCCACTGCGCTGTTCAACAGCTCGACCAGCTTGATCGTGCCGCCTTCTCTTGTTTTGAAGGGCTTTCCGTTCGGTCCGAGTACCGTGCCGAAGGACACATGCTCTGCTGGTACGTCCAGCCAGTGGGCGATTCTCGCCAGCGTGAAGATCATCTCGAAGTGCAGCGCCTGCCGGTGATCGACCACGTACACGATCCGATCGGCGTGCAGCGTGCTCACCCGGTGCCGTACGGCGGCCAAGTCCGTTGCGCTGTAGCCGAATCCGCCGTCGGACTTCCGGACGATCACCGGAAGTGGATTGCCGTCGCGGCCGAGGAATCCGGGGAGAAACGCGCACAGAGCGCCGTCCGATTCGGTGAGGAGGCCTTGTTGCTCCAGTTCGGCGACTACCCGCGGCAGGTCATCGTTGTACGCGCTCTCGCCGACGATGTCGGCTCTGGTCAGGTTGCTGCCGAGCAGCGCGTAGACCGTGTCGAAGTCGTCGAGCGACACGTCGACCATGTGCCGCCACATGGTCCGCGTCTCCGGGTCGCCGGACTGCAGGGCGACCACCCGCAGCCGGGCCTTGTCGGCGAAGTTGCTATCGGCATCGAAATGTTTCCGGCTCCGCTCGTACAGGTGCTGCAATCCCTCCAGATCAAGGGATTCCGCCGCAATGCCTTCCTTGAGGAGCTGCTCTATCATCATCCCGTACTGCGTTCCCCAGTCGCCGACGTGATTCTGCCGGATCACGTCGTACCCGGCGTAGGCCAGCACGTTGCACAACGCGTCGCCGATCACCGTCGACCGGAGGTGGCCGACGTGCATCTGCTTGGCGACGTTCGGCTGCGAGTAGTCGACGACGACCCGCCGGCCGTTGCTGCTGAACGTCTGCGGCTCGTTCACCGCCTTCGCCAGCGTCTGCGGCAGCAGCGTCAGGTTGATGAAGCCAGGCCCGGCGATCGACGGCTGGTGGCACAGGTCGTCGACCTGCATGGCCTCGACCAGGCGTGCGGCGATCTCCCGCGGCGGTTGCTTGAGCTCGTTGCCGATCCGCAGCGCGAGGTTGGTCTGGTAGTGGCCGAACTCCGGCTTGGTGCTCGAGCGCAGCTCGGGATCGTAGGTACCGAACGCGGCGGCGGCAGCTTGGATTCTTGCGGACAGGACAGGCAGCAATGCGGACATGACAAAGTCCTTCGAAAGACGCGACTGGAACAGGTCGAGGTGTTCAGACAGTGCGTCGTCGTCGCAGGCTGAAGCGCACGCGGAGGGCGTGGGACGGCTTCAGGCTGATCGACATGTCAGCCATTATGCACGAAGTACGCCGACGGTGCCGGAGTCCGGTCCGCCAGCGGCACGATCGGCGGTACGTCGGTCTCGCCCAGGAACACCCGCCGGACAACACGTTCGGCCGCGTGCCCGTCGTCGAACTCGCAGAACTTCTCCCGGAACAGCTGCCGGTGCTTGGCCGCCTCGGGTGCGGCGAACGAACCGCTGCGGAGAATCGCGAACAGCTCGTCCGCCGACCGCGCGATCACCCCGGGCGGAAACTCGGTGACGTCGAAATAGGTGCCCTGCCGGTTGTCGTCGTCGACGTGCAGCACGATCGGCCGGTCCAGGTTCGCGTAGTCGAAGGTGATCGACGAGTAGTCCGAGACCAGCACGTCCGCGGCCAGCATCAGGTCCTCGACCGGTGCCTTCGGCAACAGTACGTGCGCGTTCGGGCCGGCCGCGAGCTCCAGCTGGGCCGGGTCGAGCCCGTCGCCGGACGTCGGTGCGTACAGGATCACCAGCTGCGAGTCGTCGTACCCGAGACCGGCCCGGATCGCCCGGACGTCGTCGAGGGTCGCGGTCAGCAGCCGGTCGTTGCGCGGGTAGCCGTACTCGAGTTCCTCGAAGTACGCCGGGTACGTGCGCTCCCAGATCTCCGAGGAGTACCGGTTCGAGGACAGGTTGAAGTCCCAGCGGTCGACCTCGCGCATCAGCTCCTCGACGTCGAGCTCCGGGCTCGTCCGGCGCAGATCGATCCCGACCGTCTTCAGCGGCGTACCGTGCTGGGTCTGAAGGTGGATCTGCCCTTCCCGCTTCTCCAGGTCGGCCGGCCAGTTGGTGTTGCTGACGAAGTACTTCGCCTTGCCGACCAGCTTCTCGTACGCCGGGGAGCCGGTGACGACGTACTCGACACCCTCTGGGATCGCGGCCAGGTGCTCGTTGTGGACCACCCACACACCGCGCAGGTGCGGCGCGAGCTCGGCGGCCTTCTCGTAGATCGCCCGCGGATTCCCGGCGTACTGCGTGAACCCGTAGGCGGCGTACGCGACCAGGTTCGGGTCGAGCTTGGCACGGTGGAGCAGCTTGCCGACGGTCTTGCGCGGGCTCGGCACCTGCAGCATCCGGGCACTGAGCTTCAGCGTGGAGTACGTCGCGTAGTCGTCATGGATCAGCAGCCAGCGCTTGAAACCGCGCGCGGTCCGGTCGGTGCTGTAGCCGTCGGGTTTCCAGCGCTTGGCGAACGCATGCGCGGCGTGGAAGAACTCGGCCCGGTCGTCGGGGGCGATCCGCTCGGGCTTGGCGAGGACGGCGAGGATGTGGTCCAGGGACCGGTCGAAGGCGAACCGGCGCCAGCCGGCCAGCTCCGGATCGGACTGGATGAATGCGTGCACCCGGTCGTACTGGTCGAAGATGTCCCACTGCCGGCGGCCGCCGGTGGCATGGATGTTCCCTCCGGTGCGGTGCTGGCGGTAGTGCACGACGATCCGGTCGAGGGTCGCGATCCGCTCGGCGGTCAGCATCGTCGAGTACGTCCAGGGGGCGTCCTCGTAGAAGCCGGACGTGAACGCGAACCCGTGCCGGGTCAGGAAGGCCCGGCGGTACGCCTTGTTCCAGACCACCTCGAGGAAGGTCAGGAAGATCGGGCGCTCGGCCGCGGTGAACACGCCGGCGCCCTCGCGCGCGAATGCGTCGTGCCGCTGGCTGCCCAGCACCCGGCCGTCCCAGAACATCCGCTCGTAGTCGAACATCACGATGTCGGGCTCGTTGGTGGCATCGATCCGTTGGGCGATCGCCTGGAGCGAGCCCGGTGTGTAGCTGTCGTCGGCGTCCAGGAACAGCACGTATTGCCCGCGGCATTCCTTCAGCCCGGCGTTGCGGGCCGGGCCGAGGCCGACGTTCTCGTCCAGGTGCACCGCCCGCACCCGCGGGTCCACCGCGGCGTACTCGTCCAGGATCCGGCCGGAGCCGTCCGGATCCGCGTCGTCCACCCCGATCACCTCGAAGTCGGTGAACGACTGCCCGAGCACCGAGTCCAGACACGGCCGCAACCACGCCCGCGAGGCATGGCAGGGAACCACGACACTGAACTTTGGGGCCATGCCTCGTCATCTTAGAGTCAGGGCATGAGTGTTGATGTGTTCGAGCCGTTGGCGGGGCTGGAGGGGGTCGGGTCGGCGGCGCGGGCGGCTCGGGACGCGGTCGACGTACTGCTCCGGGACCGTGGTCTGCGGCGGGTCGGTTCGGACATGACGGCGGAGGCGCTGCTGCGCGGCGCGCACGCCTCGGCCGCGCTGGCCGGCAGTACGGCCTCGCCGGACGACGTACGGCGAGGTGCCGCCGACGGGCTCGCCACCGGAGCCGTACGGATGACCGGCGAGCTGATGGCGCTCGCGCCGCAGGTGGACAAGTCGCCGGTGCAGGTCTGGACCAGACTGCACCAGTTGGCTGCGCTCGACCTCGCGCCTGCCGCGGAACTCGGCCACGTGCGGACGACCGCCGAGCCGATCCCCGACGACATCCCGGGCTTGCCGCCGGCGCCCGGCGCGGACGAGCTGTGGGAGCGGTTGAGCGCGCTCGCCCAGAACCTGACCCGCCCGACCAAGGCGCCGGCGCTCGTGGTCGCCGCGATCGTGCACGCCGAGCTCGCCGTACTGCGCCCGTTCCCGGTCGCCAACGGGCTCGTCGCCCGGGCCGCCGAACGCTGCCTGTTGGTTGCCCGAGGCATCGACCCGGTCGCCGTCACGGTCCCGGAGGCCGGTCACTATGTGTTGCGGGCAACCTATTCATCGGGTCTCACCGACTACGCAGCGCGAGGCTTGACCGGCGTTCGTGATTGGTTGCTGCGATCCTGCGAAGTAGTGACAAAAGGTGCCGAGCTCTCGCCGCTCGCGCCGTCGTCCTGAGCTGCCCCGGAAACGTGCGAACGGCGCTCTCACGGGGAGAACGCCGTCGCTGGCACGTTGGCCCGGGTTACCATGCGTGCACCGGTTTGCCGCCTCAGGACTAGGCCTGGGTCGCGCTGCCCCTTTGGGATGGGCTGGTCGCCGCGTGGGTGCCTGGGTTGTCGTGCAATCTCTACCGGGCCCCAAGGCCCTTTGTTGATTCCTTTGTACTCCTGAAACCCCTTTCTGTGAAGGGGATGCGGCGTCTTCATGGAGTTGAGAACAATGAAGCTATCTTCAGCTTTCGGCGGTTCGCGCGCGCCGCCGGGACGCCACCAGGAACGCTCCCGCGACCAGGGCCGCGACCACGCCGGCGGCTACCGCGGGTCGCCGTACCGCCGGGAAGCCAACCCGTTCGGCGGGCTCGGCGAACTCCAGCACGGGCCAGCCGCGCTCGACCGCGATCCGGCGCAACGCCTTGTCCGGGTTGACCGCGAACGGGTGCCCGACGGCGGCCAGCAGCGGCTCGTCGGTGATCGAATCCGAGTACCCGTAGGAGGATGCGAGGTCGTAGCCCTCGGCCGCCGCGAGTGCCTCGATCGCGGTCACCTTGTGCGGACCGTACGCGTACTCGGCGATCTCGCCGGTGTACTTGCCATCGGCAACGACCATTCTGGTGGCGATCACTTTGTCGGCGCCGAGCATCGCGCCGATCGGCTCCACCACTTCCGCACCGGACGAGGAGACGATCACCACGTCCCGGCCGGCCCGGTGGTGCTCCTCGATCAGGTCCAGCGCCTCGGCGTGGATCATCGGCCGGACGATGTGGTCCAGGGTGTCGGCGACGATCGCCTTCACGGTCGCGACGTCCCAGCCGGTGCACATCGCCGAGATGTACTCCCGCATCCGCTCCATCTGGTCGTGGTCCGCGCCGCCGAGCAGGTAGACGAACTGGGCGTACGCGCTGCGCAGCACGGCCCGCCGGTTGATCAGCCCGCCGGCGTAGAACGGCCGCGAGAACGCGAGCGTGCTGGAGCGCGCCAGAATGGTCTTGTCCAGATCGAAGAAAGCCGCCGCTCGAGCCGTCCCTGGGTCCGCCATGGAGTCGAGAATAGGCAGTCGGGAGAAACGCCGGGGGACCCGGGCTTTTGTGTGGGCCACGATCCCGTTAGACTGGTGAGCAGTGTGACAGTGACACTGGCTGGGAGCGTCCGATCGGACGGGATCAGCACCTGGGTGACACGCCGTCGGTTGAAATCGAATCGAGATGTGTGAAACCTGGTCTTGGGGGGTACATACCCCCTGACAGTGGCAGACTGTCGCCTCCTGAACGGCCCCCGGCTCCTCCCCCCGAGCCCGTGGCCGAAGACGGCCCCCGGTCACCCCCCCGCCGGGGGCCGTCGCCTTTTCCGAGGCAGGCCAAGTACTTGTAAAGATTCTCGTTTTCTGCGCGTGGGAGCGTTCTCACTTTATGCAGGGTCTTGACAATGTAATTGCCTGGTCACACTTTGTTAAGCATGAAACCGCCTGCACACCGCCCCCAGGCAGCGGTCGTCATCAGCCTGCTCGCCGTCGTCATGGCCATCCTGGTCCCTGCCCGCGCCTCCGCCGCCACCAATCTCGTCACGAACGCCGGGTTCGAGACCGGCACGCTCTCCGGCTGGAACTGCCCGGCCGGCGGCGTCACCACATCCGCCCCCCACTCCGGCTCGTACGCCCTGTCGGCGACGCCGAGCGGGAGCGACATCGCCCAGTGCAGCCAGACGATTGCGGTCCAGCCCAATACGGCGTACACATTGTCGGCCTGGGTCAAGGGTTCGAACGTCTACCTCGGGGTGGTCGGTGGTGCGTCGACCTGGACAACGAGTTCCGGCTGGAGCCAGCTGACCGTTCCGTTCACCACCGGCGGCACGGCCTCGGTGACGATCTACGTCCACAGTTGGTACGCGCTCCCGGCGTACCAGGCCGATGACGTCGTACTCGACGGACCCGGCGGGACGCAGGACACCGCGCCGCCGACGACACCGGGTGGCCTGACCGTCGGCAGCCCGACGTCCAGCTCGCTGCAGCTGACGTGGTCGGCCGCCTCCGACGCGAACGGCATCGACCACTACGACGTCGTACGAGGGACCGGCGCCGCGCAGAATGTCGGCACCGTCACTTCGTGGACGGCCACCGGTCTCGCCGCGGCCACGACCTACTCGTTCAAGGTGCGAGCATGCGATCCCAGCGGCAACTGCTCGCCGTACGGCGCTGCGGTGTCGGGCACGACCTCCGAAGGCGGGTCCAGCGGCGGGACCCTGCCCGCGCATGTGCTCACGGGGTACTGGCAGAACTTCAACAACGGCGCGACCGTGCAGAAGATCTCCGACGTACCCGCGGCGTACGACCTGATCGCGGTGGCGTTCGCTGACGCCGACGCGTCGAAGCCGGGCGGGATCACGTTCAACCTGGACAGCGCCGGGCTCGGTGGGTACACCGTCGACCAGTTCAAGGCCGACATCAAGGCGAAGCAGGCTGCCGGGAAGAAGGTCATCCTGTCGGTCGGCGGTCAGAACGGGAGCATCTCCGTCGGTGACGCGACCGCCGCGGCCAACTTCGCCTCGAGCGCGCTGTCGGTGCTGCGGACGTACGGGTTCGACGGGATCGACATCGATCTGGAGAACGGCGTCAACGCGCAGTACATGGGTCAGGCGCTGCGGAGTCTGCAGAGCCAGTTCGGTAGCGGGCTGGTGATCACGATGGCACCACAGACGATCGACATGCAGAGCACCTCGATGGAGTACTTCAAGCTGGCGCTGGCGATCAAGGACATCCTGACCATCGTCAACGTGCAGTACTACAACTCCGGCTCGATGAACGGCTGCAACGGCCAGGTGTACTCGCAGGGCTCGGTCGACTTCATCACCGCCCAGGCCTGCCTCCTGCTGCAGGGCGGCCTGCGTCCGGATCAGGTCGGGCTGGGCCTGCCGGCGTCGTCGCGAGCGGCCGGGAGCGGGTACGTCGCCCCGTCGGTCGTCAACAGCGCGCTGGACTGCCTGACGAAGGGCACCGGCTGTGGTGCGTACAAGCCGAGCTCGCCGTGGCCGTCGCTGCGCGGGGCGATGACCTGGTCGACGAACTGGGACGCGGCGAACGGCAACCAGTTCGCGTCGCAGGTCGGCGGCCACGTGCACGCGCTGCCCTGATCGTGTCGTTGACCATGCACAGCTATCGACCGGCTCCGGTGCTGGCGGCGCTCGGTGTCTGCTCGGAGGACGAGCAGCTCTACCGGGCGCTCCTGGCCCGGCCGGAGTCCACGGCGACCGAGCTGACCTCGTTCGTCGGCTGGCCCGCCAACCGGGTCGGCCGGCATCTCCGATCGCTGTTGTCGCTCGGCCTGGCGTCCCGTACGCCAGGCCGTCCGGCCCGGTACGTCCCCGCCGTACCGGAGGCTGCGGTCGAGCTGCTCGCGCTCCGGAAGCAGGCGGCGATCGTGGAGGCCCGGCTGGGTGCTGCGACGCTCAGTGCGGAGTTCCGGCAGCCGGACGCGTTCACGGTGATCCGTGGGGCTGAGGCAATCGCGCAGCGGATCTACCAGGCGCAGCAGTGTGCGCAGGACGAGGTACTCGTACTGGATCAACTGCTGTTGTCGCGGCGTGATGGCGTGAGGTACCGGATGATCTGCGACATGTCGACGCTGTCGTCGCCCGCCGACTTGGTGGCTGCCCGCTCGTCCGGCTGCCGGATGCTGCGGGACATCCCGCTCAAGCTCATGGTCGTCGACCGCCGCACAGCCCTCCTGCCGACCGGCGCGGAGGTGGTCGTGGAACTCGGGCCGTCGAGCCTGTTGGACGCCCTGCTCCGCCTGTTCGAGCTGTTGTGGCAGCAGGCCAGCCCGTTGAGCCCGGCAGGCTGCGAAGGGCCGCTGACGTCAGAAGACCAGCAGCTGCTCTCGCTGGCCGCGGCTGGTCTCACGGACCAAGCCATAGCCCGTCGTTTGGGAGTTGCGCAGCGGACCGTGGAACGCCGGATGCAACGCATCCTTCGTGCGTTGGACGCGACGACTCGCTTCCAGGCCGGACTGCGCGCCGGCCAGCAAGGACTGCTCGTCTAATCGGTGACGTCGGCCACGGTGGCTGCGAGGGCTTTGGTGAGGGCCTGGGCGTCGACCGTGATGCCCACGCCGTCGTCCCCGCCGCCGATGGAGATCGTGCCGGTGATCCGCTCGTCCGCGATCACCGGCCAGGCGTGCGTACTGCCGAGCGGCGTGATCGTGCCGCGGACATAGCCGGTGACGTCGTACGCCGTGTCCTTGTCCGGCATCGAGATCCGGTTCACGCCGAGCAGCGCTCGCAGCTTCGGCCACGCGATCTCACGGTCGCCCGGTACCAGGACGAACCGGTAGTCGTCGTCCGCGAGCCGTACCACGATCGTCTTGATCAGTCGCGCCGGCTCGATGCCACGCGCAGCCGCGGCCTCCTCCAACGAGTTCACCCGGCCGTGCCTGGTCACTTGGTAGGTGAGCCCTAACTGGTCAGCCGCTTCGGTCGCCTTGGTCACTTGGCTAGTTTTGCACCTTGCTGGGAACGTTCTTGAGCAGCAGGGCGAGGATCAGCGTGACCGCGAACAGTACGGCGGCTTCGGTGGCGACTCCGGTCCACTGCGCCCGGCTCCACGCCGTACCGGCAAGTCCTCCGAACACGGAGGAGCCAAGGTAGAACGAGAACAAGTACATGCTCGACGCCTGGCCTGTCCCCACGCCACTCGCATGCGCCCGCGCCGGTACCCATCCACTGGCCACGCCGTGCACTGCGAAGAACCCGGCTGTCATCACGGCCAGTCCTAGGACGATCAGCGGGAGCGGGGCCGCCAGGGTGATCGCCACACCGGCCAGGGTGATCAGACAGCCGATCGGGACCACTTTGCGCCGTCCGTACCGGTCCGCCAGCGTCCCCGCGGTAGCGGACCCGGCTGAGCCGAGCAGGTAGACGCAGAACACCAGCCCGGCCGCGCCGGCGCTCAGTTGGTACGGCGAACCCGACAGCCGGAAGACCGCGCCGTTGTAGACAGCCACGAACGCGCCGACCGCTGTCGCAGCGATCCCGTACAGCGCGAGCAGGGCCGGGTCCCGCAGTACCTTGCTGGAGAACAGACGCGCTGGGCTGCGGTGGAAGTTGCGCGAGGCGGGCAGTAGGAGCCAGACGACTGCCGCGCACAGTATACCCGTGACAGCGATCCCCGCGGTCGCGAAGCGCCAGCCGCCGACGTCGGACAAGCCGCCGGCGATGAGACGGCCCGCCATACCGCCGACTGCCGTACCGGCGATGTAGAGGCCGCTCGCTCGTGCGTGGCTGTCCTGGTGCACCTCTTCGCGCAGGTAAGCCATGGCGACTGCAGGCAGCCCGGCCATCGCAATGCCCTGCAAGCCTCTCAATGCCAGCAGCGTGGGCCACGTCGGAGCGAAGGCGCTGAGCAGGGCGAAGAAGGACGTCGCCGCAACGGACCAGCGCATCAGGTTGGTACGTCCGAGAACCTCCGATGCCGGACCGGCGACCAGCAGCGCCAGGCCGAGGCCGAACGTGGCGAACGACACGCTGAACGCGCTCTGACTAGGGGAGACGTGGAAGGCGCTCACGAGCTGCGGCAGCAGCGGCTGGGTGCTGTAGAGCAGGGCGAACGTCGCGAGCCCGGCCGCGAAGAGCGCGACGGACAGTTTGCGGTACTCCGGGTCGCCGGGCAGGTACCCGGTCCGGCGTGCGACGGACTGGTGCATGTCTTCGACGGTCGCACTGTTCGAGCGATACGTAAAATGTCGATCTCAGCGGGAATCGATACGATTTCAGTATGCATGTCGAGGATCTGCGGTGGTTCGTAGTGCTCGCTGAGACCGAACACCTGACCGAGGCGGCGGCTGCGCTCGGTACCAGCCAGCCGAATCTGACCCGGTCGCTGCAGCGCGTCGAGCGGGCGTTCGGCGTGCCGTTGTTCGAGCGGGAGCGTCGCGGCGTACGGCTGAATCCGTACGGGCGGCTGGTGCTCGAGGCCGCGCGAGCCGGTACCGCTGCGGTGGACACCGCGCAGCGGCGGATCGACGCCCTGCTCGATCCGGACTCCGGGACCGTGCGGCTGGCGTTCCTGCATTCGGTGGCGACCAGTCTGATGCCGGACCTGCTGAAGGCGTTCCGGGCGGTCGCGCCGCAGGTGGAGTTCGAACTCCGGCAGGAGCCGGCGCACGACATCGTTCAGGACCTCGAGAGCGGGGAGGCCGAGATCGCGATCGTCGCGCCGCGGCCGGACCCGGCGCGGTTCGGCTGGCATCTGCTGGAGCGGCAGCGGCTGTGCCTGCACGTACCGCCCGGGCATCCGCTCGCGTCGCGGCGGCGGGTGGAGTTGGAGGCGGCACGGGACGAGCCGTTCATCGGGCTGCAGCCGGGGTTCGGGTTCCAGCGGGTCACGGACCGGTTGTGTCGCGAGGCCGGGTTCACTCCGCAGCTCGCCTTCGAGGCGACGGACCTCGCGACGATCGACAGCCTGGTCGGCGCCGGCCTCGGCGTCGCGATCCTGCCGGCCGGTGCGGTCCGCGGAAATGACAGCGGGGCGGTCTCGGTTCCGCTGGCCGGTGTACGGGCTCGGCGGGAGATCGGGATGTCGTGGCGGTCGAGCACGGCGTTGTCACCCGCAGCGGAGCGGTTCCGGGCGTTCGTCAGGTCCCGGCCGGTGACCGCCAGTTGACTGTCCGGGCAGTGACTTCCGCAGCGTTCGTCCCATTTTGCTGGTGTCGACTTGCAGTGAGAGGGCTTTCCGCCGCACCCTTGCCTGCGTGAGGAAGCGTCTGGAGGGGTTCCGGCCGAGTCGCCGGCTGCTGTTCGCGGCGGGGACCGCGGCGGCTGCGTCGACGGTTGCGGCCAGTACCGCGGAGGCGACACCGGGCGCTGCCCGGATCTCGGCCGGTGCGTACGGTTCCGGCGTCCTCAGCGCCTGGGAGGGTTTCGCCCGGGCGATCTCGAACGAGGCGCAGATCCGCCGGACCCGGGAGACCGACGGGGTCTTCATGTTCGGCGACAGCATCGCCGTCCAGGACGGTCCGGCGCTGGCTCAGCAGCTGGCTCAGCTGGGGATCAGCATCGCCGTCCACAACTGGGCCGGCCGTCCGGCGACGCCCGCGGTGGACGCGCTGGACACCTGGGCCCAGCAGTACGGTCTGCCGCACCGGATCCTGATGTCGGTCGGCTCCAACGACATCTTCGCTCCGCCCGCGGTCGCGGCGCAGATCGACCGGACGATGCAGATCGTCGGCGACGAGCGGACTGTGTACTGGGTGAACGTCCAGGCCGCCCGGACCGGGCTCGGGCCGGACATCAAGGTCGCGGACCAGCGCAACAGTGCCTGGATCAACCTGCAGCTCGCCGACGCGGCCCGCCGCTACGACAACCTGCGGATCGTGCACTGGGCCGAGCACCTGGCCTCCAGCCCGAACCGGCTGGCCCGGCTGCTCCGCGACGGTCTGCACCCGTCGAAGCCGCTCGGGCAGAACGCCCGCAACGGACTGATCATCTCCGCGCTCAAAGCCGGCTGAGTGCGGCTGCTCGCCGCACCCAGCCGATCGGTTCTCAGAACCCTGCGGTGATCCGCGTGAAGTCCCAGTCACCTTGAGCGATACCGCTGCAGTTCGACACGACACCGCCGCCGGCGCAACCGCGGTCGCGGTTCACCGACCAGAACGCCAGCCGACCGAGCCCGTTGCTCTTCGCCCAGTTGGTGATGTTCTGCCAGGTCGCGGTGCTGGTCAGCTCCTGCTGGTCGGACAGGCCGTTCATACCGGAGATGCCCTGGTGCGCGTAGGCCTGCGCGGTGGTCCAGCCGAAGGTGGCCTTCAGCTTGTTGTTCAGGCCCTGCTCCGCGGCGACCGTGTCGTTGTAGATGTTCGAGCTGCCGAAGTCGAACGGCATCAGCGTGAACACGTCGATGTTCGCGCCGAGGGCCTTCGACTGGTCGATCAGCCGGTTGCCGTAGTACGTCGGGCCGGTCGTCGACGTACCGAACGTGACGATCGTCCTGAGGCCCGGGTTGTTCTGCTTGACGATCTTCAGCGCGGTCAGGATCCGGTCCTGTACGGCCTCGTTCTCGAACTCGTCGGAGTTCTCGATGTCGATGTCGATCGCCTTCAGGCCGTACGCGTTGATCACCTGCTGGTACGCGCCGGCGAGAGCTTCCGGCGTACTGCAGTTGGGGCCGAGTTTGTTGCCGCTCCAGCCGCCGAACGACGGTACGACGTCACCGCCGGCCGCGCGGATCGCCGCGATCGCGTTCGCGTCGGCACTGCCCTGCAGCGGGCGGCTGCCGTCCCAGGCCGGGTTGCAGCCACCGGAGGAGAGGATGAACGCCATGGTGAATGCCTTGATGCCGGTCGCGTTCATCACAGTCGCGGGGTTCGGCGGGTCGCCCCAGCCCATGTACAGGTACGGCGCGGCCTGCGGGGACCCGGTGTTGCCGCCACCGGTGCCGGTCGTGACGGAGACGCTGCTGCTCTTCGCGCCCTCACCCGCGCTGTTCGAGGCGCTGACTTGGTAGCTGTACGACGTGTTCGCGGCGAGGCCCGCGTCCGTGTACGACGTACCCGTGGGGGAGCCGACCTTCGTACCGTTGCGGTAGACGTTGTAGCTGGTCGCACCGGATGCTGCGGACCAGCTGAGGTTCACCGACGTACCTGACGCCGTACCCGAAAGGCCTGTGGGTGCAGGGGGAACGGTGCCGCCACCTCCGCCTGAGCATGAGCCGCCGTTCAGACGGCAGGCTGACGGGCCGGGGAAGTTGCCGGGGCTGCCGTTGAAGCCGAAGCTCGCCGTGGCACCGGGAGCGAGCGGCCCGGCCCAGCTGGGCGGGGTGAAGGTGTGCGTTTGTCCGCTGCTGCTGTGGTTGGCGTCCCACGTGCTGGTGACGGTGTAGCCGGACGGGAAGTCCAGCGCGACCGACCAGGTGCTGAGAGAGCTGGTGGTGCCGTTGGTGATGGTCACCTTGCCTTCGAAGCCAGTGCCCCAGTCGGACACTTTGGTGAAGCTGGCAGTGACTCCTGCCGCGCTGGCCGCCTGTGCGGTCAGCAGGGCGATGACCACCGCGGTGATGGCTGCTATCGCCAGAGAAATGCGTTTCATGGTGCTCCGATCAGTGGGCGGTTACGTGATCAGACCCGTCCCCAGAGGGCGGGGACGTTCGGCGGCTCCCAGCCGACCAGGGAGGTGTGCCCCTGGATGCACTTGTAGGTCACGCCGGCGTACGTCACGAGCGCGCCGGTCGCGTACGTCGTGTTCGGCGCCCACGGGGTGGCCGTCGGCGGCGTGGTTGTTGGCGTCGGCGTCGGCGTGGGAGTCGGGGTGGGCGTGGGTGTTGGGGTCGGCGTGGGAGTCGGTGTCGGTGTTGGTGTCGGGCCGGAGCAGCCTGCGGTGCCGGCGTTGACCGCGTCGACCACGTTGTTGAAGAGCGTGGCGCCGGTGTCCAAAGCCTCGAGCGAGTACATCATCGCGCCGGCCAGCCCCTTGCAGTGCTGGTAGTCGGCCTTCGCCTTGATCGACTGGGCGTTGTCACCCGACCAGAACGTGCCGTTGCTGTAGAACCAGCTCGACTGCGTCGCAGTGTCGAAGTACGTCGCGGACGGGTTGTCGACGAAGCCCGTGAGCTCCTTGTAGAACGAGACACCCGGCACGTTGCCGCTTAACGCATGACCGTCGGCGGGCCCGGTAGCGCTCTGATACTTGCCGTTGTCGGTCGCGGGAACACCCTTCCATCCCCTGTAGTAGAAGGGATATCCGATGCTCAGCTTGTTCGCCGGGAACCCACCGGGGATGCCGTACGCCAGGTCGCCGCTGGTCCACGCCTTCACCGCGGCATCGATCGAGTACTTGCCCTGCCCGGGCGGAATCGGGCTGCTCGGGTCGTTCGGTGCCGTGTAGAGCGGGTCCTGGAAGTTCGTCGGCCCGGCAGCCTCCCAGCCGCCGTGCATGTCGTACGTCATCACGTTGTTGTAGTCGAGGTACTGCCCGATCTTGTTGGTCTCGATCGTGGCGATCTTGTCCTGACCGGCCGGGGTCGCCGCGGTCAGGTAGTACTTCTTCCCCGTCTGGCTGCCGTACGCGTCGAGCTGCGCACGGAACTCGGCCAGCAGCAGCGTGAAGTTCTGCTTGTCGGCAGCGCTGTAGTGGTTGCCGACGTGGCCGTTCGGTGAACCCGGGTACTCCCAATCGATGTCGACACCGTCGAAGATGCCGGCCGCGGAGCCGGCACCGCCGAAGCCGTCGATGACCGGCAGGTTGCCCTTCAGGAACATGTTGACGCAAGAGCTCACGAAGGCCTTCCGCGACGCGTCGGTGGCCGCTGCGTCGGAGAAGTACTTCGAGTAGGTCCAGCCGCCGATCGAGATCAGAATCTTGAGGTTGGGGTATTTCGCCTTGAGCTTCTTGAGCTGGTTGAAGTTCCCTTGGATGGGCTGGTTCCACACGTCTCCGACACCGTCGACGCTGATGTCCGCGCCGTACGACTTGCCGTAGTCGGCGAACGCGTCGCCGGCACCGTCACCCGCGTTCGGGTTGCTCTCGTCCTGGGACGCGGCCTTGTTGGCCATGAAGCAGGTGTGGTTGGCCGGGTCGATGTTCGCGAAGGCGTAGTTCAGGAAGTCCAGCTTCGCCGCGGCGCCGGTGGTGACCAGGTTCTTCGGGTAGAAGCCGTTGGCGTAGATCCCCCACTGGGTGAAGTACGCCGTCTTGACGCCACCGCTGGTGGCTTGTGGCGCCATGGTGGCTGTATTGCCTGTCGTGGCTGCGTTGGCCGCGGTGACGTCCGGGGTCGCGAGACAGACACCGGCGGCGGTGATCAGGGCGGTCGCCGCGACGGCGGCGGTGGCTGGGAGCGTGCGCAATCGACTCATCAGGTTCCTCCGGAGCGATGGGCGGAAGCGGTCCGGTGAAATTTAGTTAAAGACGCTTCGAAAGGAACGGTAACTGTTCCCGGCGGGTTGGTCGCCGGCTCGTCGTGGCGGGTTCCCGCTGCTGACGGAAATCCGACAACCCTTTGTCCACAGGGATCCGATGCCGTGTCCAGCAACCCCCGAACAACGGCATGTTCTAGGTATGGACACGAACGCAGCAACCCCATCGGTGCTCATGGCAACTACGAACGAGACCTTGCTCGACGACTTCCTCCGGCTCGCCGCGGCGGCCGCCGTCACGCCGCACGTCCAAACCAACTTGGCCGGCCTACGCCGGCAATGGCATCTCGGGTCGCTGGTCGTGATCGGCCACGACCTGGCCGAACCGCTATCGCGCGCACAGCCCGTCCATCGACCGGGTGTCGTCGTGGTCGGCTCAGCCGCCGATGGCGACGACCTCTACCGAGTCGCCTTCGACCTCGGTGCCGACCTGGTCTGCCGCTTGCCCGCCGACGAGCCGATGCTCGCCGGCAAGCTGGCCGACGCGCTCGACGGCGCCGCCCGCACTGCCGTCACGTTGGCCTTCGTCGGCGGCTGCGGGGGAGCGGGTGCGACCACCTTCGCGGCCGCGGTGGCGGTGCTCGGCAATCGCCGCGGCTACCGGACGATGCTGATCGACGGCGATCCGCTCGGCGGCGGCATCGAGCTCGCCCTCGGTATCGAACGCGATCCGGGCGACCGTTGGCCCAAGCTCCTGAACGCATCCGGACGCGTCAGCGCCGCGGCACTACGGTCCGCCTTACCCTCCGTCGACGGCCTGGCAGTCCTGTCCTGGGATCAGTCCGATGTCACGGTCCTCCCGCCGGACACGATGAGTTCGGTGATCGGCGCGGCACAACGCAGTACCGACCTGGTCGTGCTCGACCTGCCCAGACGCGCGGATCCGGCAGTCGAGGAGGGATTCATCCGCGCGACGGCAACGCTTCTCGTCGTCCCGTGCGACGTCCGCTCGGTCGCCGCCGCCAAACGCCTCTCCGGTCCACTCCGCTCCGTGGCCGGCGACGTCCGCGTCGTCGCTCGCGACTCCCGCCCCGGCCTGGCGCCCGCAGATGTCGCCGCCCACTTGTCCTTGCCCTTGGCAACAAGACTCGGCATCGATCCCAAGGTGCCGGCGGCCATGGACGACGGCCGCTTCGCCCCGCACCGCCGAAGCCCACTGAGCCGCGCCGCCGCAGACATCCTCAACCTCTTCGCCCCCTCAGAGTCCACATAACCACCGCCGTCGTCCCCGCCGACCTCTTCACCCCCTCAGAGTCCCCATGAGCACCGCCGTCGTCCCCGCCGCCCTCTTCGCCCCCTCGGAGTCCACATGAGCACCGCCGTCGTCCCCGCCGCCCTCTTCGCCTCCTCGGAGTCCACATGAGCACCGCCGTCGTGCCCGCCGCCCTCTTCGCTTCCTCGGAGTCCCCATGAGTACCGCCGTCGCGCCCGCCGCCCTGTCCGACAGTCCACATGAGTACCGCCGTCGTCCCCGCCGCCCTTCTGCCCTCGGAGTCCACATGAGTACCGCCGTCGTCCCCGCCGACCTCTTCGACGCCTCGGAGTCGACATGAGTACTGCCGTCGTGCCCGCCGACCTCCTCGACCGCGTCCGCGGCACCCTCGCCCTGACCGGCGCGGAGCCGACCCCCGTCCACGTCGCCGCAGCCTTACGCGCCGACGGCACCATCTGCGGCGACGCGATGGTCCTCGCGGTGGTCACCGCCCTCCGCCGCGAAGCCCTCGGCGCCGGCCCCCTCGACAGCCTGCTCGGCGAACCCGGCGTCACCGACATCCTGGTCAACGGCCCCGACGAGGTGTACATCGACCGCGGCCAAGGCCTCGAGTTCATCGCGATCCGCACCGGCGACGAACAAGCCATCCGCCGCCTCGCGGTCCGCCTCGCCGCCGCGGCCGGCCGCCGCCTCGACGACTCCACGCCGTACGTCGACGTCCGCCTCTCCGACGGCACCCGCTTCCACGCCGTCCTCGCCCCGATCGCAGCTCCCGGCACCTGCCTGTCCCTGCGAGTACCGTCCCGCAAGGTCTTCACCCTCGACGACCTGATCACCGCGGGCGCCCTGCCACCAGCCGGCGCCGAGATCCTGCGCAACCTCCTCGACTCCCGCGTGGCCTTTCTGATCAGCGGCGGCACCGGCACCGGCAAGACCACCTTGCTCAACACCCTGCTGTCCTTGACGAATCCCGCCGAACGCCTGGTCCTCGTCGAAGACGCCAACGAACTCCGCCCCGACCATCCCCACGTCGTGCGCCTGGAAGCCCGCCCACCCAACATCGAAGGCGCCGGCGAGATCTCGCTGCGCGACCTGGTCCGCCAGGCCCTCCGCATGCGCCCCGACCGCCTGGTCATCGGCGAAGTCCGAGGACCGGAAGTAGTCGACCTCCTGACCGCCCTGAACACCGGTCACGAAGGCGGCTGCGGCACCATCCACGCCAACTCCGCCGCCGACGTCCCCGCCCGCCTAGAAGCCCTAGGCGCCCTGGCAGGCCTCTCCCCATCGGCCATCCACAGCCAGGCCGCGTCAGCCCTCCACGCCGTCATCCACCTGACCCGCGCCCCCACAGGCCAACGCCGAGTAGCCGAAATCCACACCCTCACCAAACCCCCAGGCGCCCCCCTGACCACCCACCCCGCAGTCACCTTCCACCCCAACAACACCCACACCCTCCACCCCGCCGCCCACCTCTTCACCCAAACCCCATGACCCCCGCCCTACCAGCCGCCCTCCTAACCCTCCTAACCACAACCCTCGCCCTCCCCCGTCCCGCCAGCCTCCACCGCCTAACCCCCACCCAACGCCCCACCACCCAGAGCACCCACGCTCAACGCCCCGACCTCCACCGCCCCGCGACCCAACGCACCGACGCTCATCGCCTTGCCGCCCAACGCCTCGACTCCCAACTTGCGGGCTCCGTACCTCTTGGCGCCCAAGGCCTCGACACTCATCTTGCCGGCGCCCAACATCCCGACTCCCAACGTGCTAGCGCCCCGGACACTCAACTCACCGTCGTCGAAGGCTTCGACCCCCATCACCCCAACGCACAACGCCACAAGGGTTCCCGGCCCGCACTACCCAGCCGCCACCTCCGCCCCCGACTCACCCGAGCCTGGCTCCTCCTCCCTCCAACCGCCCTGGCCACAGCGATCCTCGGCACCCAAGTCCTCGTCTCATTCCTCGCCATCACCGCCGTACTCGCCCTGGTCGCCGCCCAACGAGCCCACCACCACCGGGAGAAGACCACCACAGCCCGCCGCACAACAATCATCGAAGCCCTCGACGTACTAGCTGCCGACCTCTCCGCCGGCCGCCCACCGATCTCCGCCCTGGAAGGCGCCGCCTCCATCAGCCCCGACTTCGAAGTAGTCCACGCAGCAGCCAAGCTCGGCGCGGACGTCCCCGCCGCCCTGATCCGAGCCTCCACCACCCCAGGCGCCGCCGGCCTCCGCGCCCTAGCCGCCGCCTGGCGAGTAACCGAACAATCCGGCGCCACCTTCGCCACCCTCACCGAACGCCTCGCCGACGCTCTCCGAGCCGACGAAGCCATCCACCGCCAAACCGAAGCCAGCCTCGCCGGCGCCCGCTCCACCGCCCGAATCCTCGCCATCCTCCCCCTCGCCGGCATAGCCCTCGGCTACGCCCTAGGAGCCCACCCCCTCACCTTCCTGACCACCACCCCACCCGGCTGGCTATGCCTAACCACAGGCCTAGCCCTAACCGCCACCGGCCTCCACTGGACCACCAAAATCGCCACCCCCAACCCCTGACCCTCACCACCCAACCAATCCCAAACCCCCGACCCCGCTCCAACCACGGGCACCACCCCCTCAATCGCAACCTCACTGCCGAACACGCACCCCGACTACGCCCATCAGCCCCTCGCCCTCCGACCGCCAGCGCCCCCCTCCTGCGGCAGCAGCTCCTGACCCCGACCGCTCGCCCGCCTCACACACTCGCCCTCCAACCGCAATCCCTGCCCGCCCCAGCCAGCGGTACTGATCGCTCTGATCTCACGTACGCGACCTCGCCCTAACGCTCAGCCCGCTCGACCGCACGCCCTCGACGGACCATCCGCCGGTCAGCCGTGCTAACCCCTCGTCCCGACCGCATGTACCGAACACCGGAACCTGACCCGATGCCCCACGTTCTCGCCGCAGCCACTGCCGTTGCCCTAGGCACCTACCTGTTGATGCCGTCCCGCCCCGACCTCCGCCGGCTGACTCCACCACGTCAGAGCAAGCGACCGAAACCACCACGTTCCCACCGCCTGGCCGCAACCGCGATCGGCTTAGCCGCCCTGGTGCTCTTCGGCCTCCCGTGGGGCCTACTGCCAGCCGCAATCGCGTACTACGCCACCCCCCGAGCCCTCGCCCGCCTGGAACCAGCCGCCACCAAACAATGCAACGCCCGAATCGCCCGCGACCTCCCGCTAGCCATAGACCTCCTGACCGCCTGCCTACGAGCCGGCCGCCCACCCCAACAAGCCCTCCAACTCGTATCCGAAGCCCTACCCGGCCCCCTCGCCGACCTCTTCACCAAGATCGCCCACCACCTGACCCTGGGCGCCGACCCCGTAAAGGCCTGGGCCCTCCTAGTCACAAAACCCTCCTGCACCCCCATGGCCCGAGCCATCTCCCGCTCACTCCGCTCCGGAGCCCCACTCACCAAAACCCTCGATCACCTAGCCGACGAAACCCGCCGCACCCACCACCACACCGCCGACCAACAAGCCCGAGCCGCCGAATCCCGAGCCGCCCTCCCACTAGGCCTCTGCTTCCTCCCCGCCTTCGTACTCCTCTCCATCGTCCCCACCATCACCGACGCCCTGATCCCGTACCTCCCACACCCCTAACCGCACCACGCACCCAGGAGTCCCCATGCGCAAGCCAAGCCCCACCACCCACCCCAAGCGCCGCACACAACGAGGCGCCGTAACAGCCGAGTACGCCATCATGATCGTCGCCGCATGCGCCCTGGGCGGCGTCCTAGTAGCCATCCTCAGATCCCCCGCCATGCAAACCGCCCTAAAAACCATCATCAACTACGCCCTAAAAACCGCCGGCGTAGAAGGCGTCCACTTGTAAGCCACCCACCGAACCCATCCCAATCCGGCGGCCGGCCGACGCCCCCTCCCCGGCCGGCCGCCACCCCCATCAAGGCGCCGCACACGAACGCGTCCATCCCGTCCCAGCCTCCCGATACGTGGTTCGACGCGTGCGCTCGCGCATACTCGCCCACCAATCCACGCACCACGCCAATCCCAGCCGTACGCCGACCCGCGCACTCCGGCGTACCCGCGCACGTGCTCTTGCACCCGCAGTCCGCACCGTCCACACCGCCCACTCGTCCCTCGCCAACCGCCCACACCGTCCGCCACCCGACGCGCGATCCCGTACACACCGCCCACCAACTCGCGCCACGTCGATCCGTGCGGTACGCCGACCTGCGCGGTCCGGCGTACCCCGTACGCGCCTCACACTCGGCGCGCCGCGGCGTACCACCTATACGTACTCACGCACTCTCGCCCAACGCACACCTCGCCCGCCAACCCAGCTGCCATGCCAATCCACTCGCCGTGCCACGGCCGGCCGCGTCAGCCGACCCGCCGGCGTGCCCACTCGCCAGGCCAGCCCACCCGCCACGTATTCGTGCACGCCTTCGCGCGCAGCCTCCCGGGCTGAGCATGTGAGCTGCGTTGGTGCGCCGACCGTGCTTACCCCCAAGGACACCTATGCCCATTGATGCCATGCGTCCCGTCCGCGGCCGGCCGACGGCAACGCGACACACCCCCGCGCCCAAAAAGATCCATGCATCTCGCGCTGACCGTGCTGACCGCGACGACTGCGGTGATCGTGCTGCTCGCGCTGGGCGTGCTGACGGCGCGGCCGGCTCGACTGCGGCAGTCGGGTTGGTCCGCGCGAGTGGTGTGGGTTCCGCGGGCCGTGTCGGGTGGGTTCGGCGTCGGCGGCGGGGTGAGTTGGGGGCGGTGACAGTTGAGATGGCGCTTGCGTTGCCGGTGCTGGTTTCTCTTCTGGTGCTGGGGATCTGGTCCATCGGGCTCGTCGTACTCAATGTCCGTTGCATCGATGCCGCCCGCGATGTAGCGCGTGCTGTCGCCCGGGGCGACTCGGTGGAGCAAGCGCAAGCAATCGGCCGCCGCACCCTACCCGCGGCGACGATCACCATCACCCGCGACCAGTCTGACATCCACGTGACCGTGACAGCCACGCCCACCACCGACCCGCCGATCCTCAAGCTCATGGCGCCCACCCACCTCACCGCAACCGCCACTCTGCAAGCCGAACCGGAGACGCCATGACCTTCGCGAAACGCGCTCGTTCCGAACGAGCCAGCGCGACGGTGTATGTCACCTTCGTGCGCGCACTCCTCCTCGCCGTCCTGACCGCGGGCCTGCAAGCGGAAGCGGGTAGGCATGAACTTCCGTAAACGGGTGCGTTCTGAACGAGGTAGCGCGACGCTTCACGTGGTTTTTATGTCGGCGCTTCTCTTTGCGGTTCTCACCGCCTCGACGCTCTGGACGGCAATATCAACCGGGCGCCACAAGGTCACGGCCGCCGCGGACCTGACCGCACTCAGTGCAGCTCAGTCCATGATCGGCACCGATGAACTAACCGATCACCGTGAGGATCGGCCAGGTGGTGATTCGGGGGGTGAGGAGGGCGCCGGTGGTGGTGCGTCGGAACGTTCTTCTGTTCCGCATGCGCAAATCGCGTCGGCGCGACCATGTGCGACGG